>CAXTHY010000041.1:22876-30572 GCA_964244175.1 uncultured Jatrophihabitans sp.
CCAGCGGCGCGGCGGCGGTCGCGAGCGCGCACAGCTGGCTGCCTTCGTCCTGGACGCCGGCCCGGCGGTCGCGCACCGGCCCGAGGTCGCCGGGGTCGCCGCCGGTCATCCGTACCGCGTACGGCGAGTACGGCCCGGCGACGCCGTGACTGCCCCCGTTCTCGAGGCCGGCCAGCAACTCGTCGCGGGTGATGCGCCCCGGCCAGGCGACCAGATGCGTCTGGGGTCGCGCGTCGTCGACGTCGAGGGCTCGTGCGGTCTCGTCGAGATCACCACCCAGCGCGGCGGCGAACGCGTCGACGATCCACTCGGGGTGCGCGGTGCGGACGGCCAGCGCGCGCTGCGGCGAGCCGCCGGTCGACAGCTCGGCCGACCAGCCGTCCCAGGTCCGGGCGGTGACCTTGCGCAGCACGGCGTTGACGAAGCCGCCGGCCCGGCCGTGCCCCACTGCGCGGGCCAGGTCGACCGTCGTGGCGACGGCGGCGTGCGGCGGGATGCGGGTGCGCAGAGCCTGGTAGGCGCCCAGCCGCAGCACGTCGAGCACGCCCGGCTCGACGTCGGGCAGCGCCCGGCTGATGCAGCGGCCGAGGATCTCGTCCAGCGTGCCCAGGGCCCGCAGCGTGCCGTAACCCAGTTCGGTGGCCAGGGCGGCGTCGCGGCCGGCGAGCCGGCGCGCGTCGATCAGCCCGGGCAGCACCAGATTCGCGTAGGCATCCTGTTCGGCGACCGCCCGCAGCAGCTCGAACGCGACCATCCGGGCCGGGTCGACCGGCGTCGGCCGCGGCGAGCCGCTGCGGCGCCGCTCAGCCAAGACGCTCCCCCGCCTCGACGCGGGCGCCGCGGGACCAGTCGGCGGCGGCCATCGGTCGCTTGCCCGGCGGCTGCACCGGCCCGAGCTCGAGATCGGTCGTCGCGCTGCCCACCCGTACGCCGTCCCTGCTGACCTGCAGCTGGCCCGGCTCAAGGTCGTGTCCGCCGGTCAGCCGCAGCGGGCCGAGCTTGAGCCGCGCGCCGCGAAACGTCGTCCACGCGCCGGGAGCCGGCGTGCAGGCGCGCACGGCCCGCTCGATGTGCCGCGCGGGTTGCGACCAGTCGACGCGGGCGTCGTCGGCCGTCAGTTTCGGGGCCAGTGAGACACCGTCGTTCGGTTGGGGCCGGGCAACAAGGCTGCCGTCGGCGATGCCGTCCAGCGTCGCGACCATCAGGCCGGCACCGCTGGCGGCGAGGCGGGCAAGCAGGTCACCGGCGGTGTCGGCCGGCCGGATGGCCTCGGTGACGACCCCGTAGACCGGCCCGGTGTCGAGTCCGGCCTCGATGAGGAACGTTGACGCGCCGGTGATTTCGTCACCGTGCAGGACCGCGTGCTGGACGGGCGCCGCGCCGCGCCAGGCCGGCAGCAGCGAGAAGTGCAGGTTGACCCAGCCCCGCGGCGGCACGGCGAGCGTCTCGGGGCGCAGCAGCGCGCCGTAGGCGACCACCGGGCAGCACTCGACCTGCAGCTGCGCCAACCGGGAAAGGAACTCTGGCTCAGAGGGGCGTTGGGGCGCCAGCACGGGCACCCCAGCCTCGTTCGCGAGCGCCGCGACCGGTGACTCGGCCAGACGTCGGCCCCGGCCGGCGCGGGCCGGTGGCCGGGTGATCGCCGCGACCACCTCGTGCCCCGGCGCGGCGAGCAGCGCGCGCAGTGTCGGCACCGCGGCCTCGGGGGTGCCGGCGAAGGCGAGCCTCACGAGTGGGGCGAGAGCTTGATCGCGGGGTTCGCGCGGCCGGCCCAGGACGCTTCGCGGATCGATTTCATGGCGGCCTTGCGGGTCTCGGTGTCGAGGCGGTCGACGAACAGGACGCCGTCGAGGTGGTCGGTCTCGTGCTGGACGCAGCGGGCCAGCATGGCGGTGCCCTCGACCGTGATCGGGTCGCCGTACATGTTCTGGCCGTGCGCGACGACGTTGGCCTTGCGCCGGCAGTCGAAGCTCAGCCCCGGGATCGACAGACAACCCTCGGGGCCGTCCTGCTCCTCGTCGTCCGGGAAATGCAGTACCGGGTTTACCAGGTGACCGGACATCGAGTCGTGGACGTGGAAGGTGAACACCCGCAGCCCGACGCCGATCTGCGGCGCCGCCAGGCCCTGCCCCGGGGCGTCGAGCATGGTCTGGGCCAGGTCGGCGACGAGGGTCCGCAACTCATTGTCGAAGTCGACGACGGGCTCGGCCGGGGTGCGCAGAACCGGGTCGCCGAACAGGCGGATCGGCTGGATCGTCACCGCTGCTGGATCTCTCGTTCCGGCACGTGGCGAGTCTAACTTTCGCCCGCTCACGCACAGCCGGCACTTGATAGTTAGGATGGCTAACGAACGAAAGGACGCCCTGTGCACCACTCGGAAGCCCACGACCGCCGCGTTGCGCTGTCGGTGACGACGGTCGGCATCCTGGCCGCCACGCTGAACTCCTCCATCCTGCTGATCTCGCTCCCGGCGATCTTCAAGGGTCTCGGCCTCGATCCGCTAGCCCCGGCCAACATCTCCTACCTGCTGTGGATGCTGATGGGCTTCCTGCTCGTCACCGCCGTGCTGGTGGTGACGTTCGGTCGCCTGGGTGACCAGTACGGCCGGGCGAAGCTGTTCAACCTCGGCTTCCTGATCTTCACAATCGCGTCCTTCGGCTGCGCCCTCGTCCCGAACTCGGGGTCGGCCGGCGCACTGGAGATCATCCTGCTGCGCATCGTCCAGGGCGTCGGCGGTGCAATGGTGATGGCGAACTCCACCGCCCTGATCACCGACGCCTTCCCGGCCGACCGGCGCGGGTTCGCACTGGGCGTCAACCAGGTCTCGGCCCTCGCCGGCTCGTTCCTCGGTCTGATCATCGGCGGCCTGCTGTCGGAGTGGCATTGGCGCGCGGTGTTCTGGGTCAGCGTTCCGTTGGGCGTGTGGGGCACCTGGATGGGGTACCGCACGCTGCACGACAAGCCGCGCGACCGCAGCCGCCGGATCACGATCGACTGGGCCGGCAACCTGACGTTCGGCATCGGCCTCGTCGCGGTGCTGGTCGGCATCGTCTACGGCCTGCAGCCCTATGGCGGGTACACGATGGGCTGGACGTCGCCCACCGTGCTCACCGCGCTGATCGGCGGCGTCGTGCTGCTCGCGGCGTTCGGGATCATCGAGACGCGGGTCGCCGATCCGATGGTCGACATGAAGCTGTTCCGTATCCGCGCGTTCGCGGCCGGTCAGGCCGTCAACCTGCTGGCCTCGATGTCGCGCGGCGGCCTGCAATTCATGCTGATCATCTGGCTGCAGGGCATCTGGCTGCCGCTGCACGGCTACAGCTTCGCCGACACGCCGCTCTGGGCCGGCATCTACATGCTGCCGCTGACCATCGGCTTCCTGGTCGCCGGCCCGGCGTCGGGCGCGGTGTCGGACCGCTTCGGCGCCCGCGCCTTCGCCACCGGCGGGCTGTTGCTCACGGCCGCGACCTTCGGCGGCCTGATCGCCCTGCCGGCGAACTTCAACTACGTCCTGTTCGCCGGGCTGCTGGCCCTCAACGGCATCGGCATGGGCCTGATGGCCGCGCCGAACTCGGCCGCCATCATGAACGCCGTCCCGGCCGCCAAGCGCGGGGCCGCCTCGGGTATCCGCGCCACCGGCATGAACGCCGGCATGGTGCTGTCGATGGGCGGGTTCTTTACGCTGATGGCCGTCGGGCTCGCCAGCCGGCTGCCGCAGGCGCTGACCCACGGGCTCACCCAGGCCGGCGTCTCGGCCGGCTCGGCCCACGCCGCCTCGCAGGCCTCGCCGGTCGGGCTACTCTTCGCCGCGTTCCTCGGCAGCAACCCGATCAAGGAACTCGTGCCCGACGCCCACTCGGCGGTCGCCAACCAAATCTACAACGGCCATTTCTTCCCGAACCTGATCTCAGATCCGTTCCGACACGGCTTGGCGATCGCTTTCACCGCATCGATCATCATGCTGCTCATCGCCGCCGGAGCCTCGCTGATGCGCGGCGAGCGGTACGTGCATCAGGAGGCCGACGCGCCGGTGCACCACGACTCGGTCGCCGAAGCCACCGCCCGCGAGGGCGACGCGCTCGCCGTCCCGGCCGTACCGGGCGAGGACGTCGCCTACGACGACGCGCTGAGCGGCACCGGACCCAGAAGCGGCTGAGCCCGTCCCACTCCATGGGCCGCCCTCAGCCCGGCGGCGCGGTCTGGCCCTGATCAGCGCGGGCGGTTCTCCTCTTCGGCGTCGCGCAGCTCGCGCACGACGGCCTGGTCGGCCACCCGCTGCTCGTAGTCCCGGCGCGCATCGTGGTCGATCGAGGTCAGCGCCCGGGCGTCGTCGAGCACCCGGCGCACGAGGCGCAGGGCCCACTCGGGGGTCAGCGCGTCGACCAGGTCGAACAGCCGCAGGTAACCGGGCACGGTGATCTCGGCCCGCCGGCTGCGCACGCTGCCGACGATCGCGCGGGCGACGTCCTCGGGGTCGACCGTGGGCATGCCGTGCCCGAGCTGCAGGCCCGACACCAGGCCGGTGCGCACCGCCGATGGCAGCACCGCGCTCACGCTCACCCCGGTGGCCGCGAACTCGGCCCGCACGGCCAGCGACAGGCCCAATGCGCCGAACTTGCTGGCGTTGTAGACGGCCATGCCCGGGATCGCGAACTTCCCGGCCATCGACGCGACGTTGACGACATGCCCGTCGCCGCGCTCGATCATCGCCGGCAGCACGACCCGCAGGCCGTGGATGAGCCCGCGCACGTTGACGTCCAGTGTCGTGGCCGACAGCGCGTCGGGCTCGTCGAGGAACCCGCCGAGCGGCATCACGCCGGCGTTGTTCACCAGCACGTCGACGCGGCCGAAGCGGTCGACGACCTCGGCCACGCACTGCTCGAACGAGGAGCGGGAGGTGACATCGAGGACGAACGCATGGCCGCCGATGTCGGTCGCGGCATCCTGCGCGGCCGGCAGGTCGAGGTCGGCCAGGCACACGGTGGCGCCGCGGGCGACGAAGGCGGCGCCGGTCGCCTTGCCGATGCCGCGCCCGCCGCCGGTGATGAGGACAACGGAGTCGGCGAGGTCGATCAGCGGGTAGCTCATCGGGTCAGCTTCTCATCAGGCCCGATCAGATCAGCTCGGCCGGGTCGAGGTCGATGCGCACCGGCTGGGCCGAGCGGCGGGCCGAGCGGGCCGCGGCCCCCGTCTTCAGCGCGCGGGCCAGCTCGGCGCCGGCCGCGCGCGGCACCCGGACCAGCAGCCGCTCGGTGTCGCCGTCGACCGGCACCGGGCCGACGACCTGGGCGGCCTCGGGCAGGGGGGCGCCGGCCAGCAGCTCGGTGAGCGCGGCCGGCGGCCCGGTGAGCGCGGCCATCCGCGATATCGGCGGGAAGCCGAGTTCGCCGCGCTCGGCCAGCTCACGGGCGGCGAAACCGGCCGGGTCCCAGCGCACAAGGGCCTGGACGGCGCCGATGCCGGCATCGGCGCCGACGATCACCGCGCCGCCGGGCCGGACGAGGGCGGCGGCGTTGGCCCAGCGCCGCAGCGCCTCTTCGGCGGCCCGCAGATCGGGTCGCGACAGCAGGGCCCAGCCGTCGAGCAGCAGGGCCGCGCCGTACCCGCCCGGGCAGGTCGGCTCGGCTCCCGGAGTCGCCACCACGACGGCCGGCTCGGCGCTGACGTCGGCGAGCACGTGGCCGCCACCGGACGTGCGGACCGGGAAGCCGGTGAACGCCCGGCCGAGCTCCTCAGCGGTACGGACCGAACCGACGACCACGGCCCGCAGCGCCCGCCCGCCGCAGGTCGGGCAGGTCCACTGCGCGGCCGGGCGCCCGCACCACCGGCAGGCCGGCACCGCCCGCTCGGACGGCGCCGCCAGCGGGCCCGCACACACGGTGCACCTGGCCGGGGTGCGATCACGCGCGCAGGCCAGCGACGGGACGTAACCGGCCCGCGGCACCTGGACAAGCACGGCCTGGCCGGCGGCCAGGGCCGCCCGGGTCGCGCGCCAGGCCAGGCTGGGCAGCCGGGCGGCCACCGCGGCCGGATCGCGCGCGATCTCGACGTCGTCGCCGATCGGGCGGACTCGCACAGCGGCGGCCCGCAGCACAGCCCGTTCCGCGACGATCTCGTGGGCCCAGCCGGTCTCGACGAGCAGCTGGGCCTCGGCCGTGCGGGCGTGCGCCCCGACGATCAGCGCCGCGCCGGTCTGGGCCGAGCGCAGCGCCAGGACGTCGCGGGTGTGCGGGTAGGGCGCGCGGGGCTCGCCGTGCAGGTCGTCGCCGTCGTCCCAGATGGCCAGCAGCCCGAGGTCGGCGACCGGCGCGTAGGCGGCCGCCCGGGTGCCGATCGCGACCCGGACCTGACCGCGGCGCACGGCCAGCCAGCGGCGGTAACGCTCGGCCGGGCCGAGGTCGGCCGCCAGGGCGACGTGCCGCCCCGTCCCCAGGGCAACAGTCATGGCGAGGTCGAGACGCACAAGATCGCGGGCGTCGGGGACCACGACGATCGCACCACGATCGGCGTCGAGCACGGTGCGGGCCACTGCGGCCAGCCGGGCCGGCCAGTCCTCACCGGGCAGGGCCGACCACACCGCGCGGGCGGTGCGTCCGGCCGCCGCGGCGGCCAGGAACGCCGGGCCGGCGCGGTAGCGGGCAAACCCGTCGTCGGCGGGCGGCGGCCGCGCGCCGGGCGGCTTGCGGGCGGCGGCGGTCTCGGCCGCGGCGTGGCGGGCGGGGACGCCGAGCCGCACGACATCGACAAAGTTGCCGGCCCAGCGGTCGGCCACCGCGCGGAACAGCGCGGCCGTCTCGTCGGTCAGCACCGGCTGGGTGCCCACCGCCCGTTCGAGGAACGCAAGTGCGCCGTCGTGCTCGCTGCCAGTCGCGCGCTCGAGGACGTAGGCGTCGACGAGGCGGCCGGCGAAGCGGACCCGCACCCGCGAGCCGGCCTGGACGTCACCGTCGAGGGCACCAGGTAGTCGAAGGGCCGGTCGAGGTGCGGCAGCGGCACGTCGACCATCAGCCGGGCCACCGGATCGACCGCGGCCGCGACCCGCCCCGCCTTGGGGGCGGCGCGCGGACGGGTCGAGGTCACGCGTCATGCCTATCAGCGACCAGCGACGTTTCAAGACTCGACCACGAACGCGAGGATCAAGCCGAGCAGCCCCTCGGCGACGACGCTTCGGTCCGAGCCCCGCCGCCGCGCCGCACCCGACGCTGGAAACCCGGCGGCAACAACGCAACCGCCGCCGTCGCGCGAACGCGACGTCAACAGTTAAGGTCCGGGGAGGCGGCTAAGAGTTAGCCAATTTGGCTAGCTGGTCGGCGCGGTCGGTGCGCTCCCAGGTGAAGTCCGGGAGCTCACGGCCGAAGTGTCCGTAGGTCGCCGTCTGCACGTAGATCGGCCGCTTGAGGTCGAGATCGCGGATGATCGCGGCCGGGCGCAGGTCGAACACCTCGGTGATGGCGTCGGCGATCTTCTCGACCGCCACGGTCTCGGTGCCGAACGTCTCGACGAACAGGCCCACCGGCTCGGCCTTGCCGATCGCGTACGCGACCTGGACCTCGCAGCGCGAGGCCAGCTTGGCCGCGACGACGTTCTTGGCGACCCAGCGCATGGCGTAGGCGGCCGAGCGGTCAACCTTCGACGGGTCCTTGCCGGAGAAGGCGCCGCCGCCGTGGCGGGCCATGCCGCCGTAGGTGTCGACGAT
>CAXTHY010000042.1:0-1135 GCA_964244175.1 uncultured Jatrophihabitans sp.
CCACAGCCACGGCAGCATCTGGCCCAACGACCGGCGCCACACCGACCAGCTGTGGCCCCCGGGGACGGTGCCGACAACCGTGTCGATCCCCGCAGCCCGGGCCAACGACGCCAATCGGTTCTGGTCGCTCACCACGCTCGTGTCCTGCCTCCCGCTCTCGATCCAGGCCGCCAGGCGCGGGTAGCGGTGCACCGAGAGCAGCACCGTCGGGTCGTGGGCGTCGTAGTCGCGCTGCGAGCCGCCGAACAGGATTCGGACCGTGGCCGCCCGGTCGTCGGTGTCGCCGACTGTGAGCCGGTCCAGCGCGGAGAACGCGCCGAACAGCCGGTACCGCGGGTAGGCCCGCAGCGCGAGCACCGCCGCGCAGGTACCGCCCTCGGACGCGCCCGCTATCGCCCACCTCCGCCGGTCGGGGGTCGCGGGGAAATGGGCCACCACGTAGGCCGGGACGGTGTCGAGCAGGTACGTCTCCACGTCGCCGCCCCCAGCGTCGCGGACGCACTCGCTGTCTGCGTGCACGCTGCCGTTGATGTCGGGCATGACGACGATCGGCGCCTGCCCGTCGTGCGCGGCGGCGAACGCGTCGAGCGTCGCGGCGGCCTGGGCGCGGCGCAGCCAGTCGGACGGGCGGCCGCTGGTGCCGTGCAGCAGCTCCAGGACGGGCAGGCGCAGGCCCGGATGCGTGCGTAGCGCCGGGGGGAGATAGACGAAGGCGGGCCGCGCGTGGAAACCGGTCCGGCCGCCCGGGATCGGGGCCGTCACCACCGTGCCGCGGCGCGCCGGCGTCGATGTGCGGGTGGCCGGCGACGTACTGCGCGCCGCCGGACGCCGGGCACTGGTGCAGGCAGTGAGCCCGAGGAGAGTGGCCGCGACGGTGAGCGCCGTGAGGGCCACCGCGCGCGCCCGATCAGCCACGGCCCAGCACGCGCGTGAAGATGCGCGGCGAGACCAGGAACGCCTCGGCCCGCAGCGCCGCCTGGAAGGGGTCGGTCAGCTTGCCCAGGAGCCGGGCGGCCAGGGCGCCTGTGCTGGCGCCGGGCATGGCGCCTCGGTAGAGCGACACCTCGCGGCCAACGTCGCGGCCCGGCGTGTCGAGGTGCCGCCGATGCTGCTCCTGCACGCGCTGGCCGACCAG
>CAXTHY010000042.1:1145-16322 GCA_964244175.1 uncultured Jatrophihabitans sp.
GAGGATGCGCGGCGAGACCAGGAACGCTTCGGCCCGCAGCGCCGCGACGGCGATCCGAGGCAGGTCGCGGGCGGCCGGATACGAGATGAACCGCGGTTGCCACCGAGGCTGGAACTTCGCGTTGAACCGGTACAACGATTCGATCTGCCACCAGCGCGAAACGACGAGCAGCAGGCGGCGCCACGCCCGCAGGACGGGTCCGGCGCCGATCTGGGCGCCGCGGTCGAGGACGTCGCGAAAGACCGCGAAGTTGAGCGATACGCGCGCGACGCCCAACTCGGCGCATGCCTGCATCGCGGCGACGATCAGGAACTCGTTGAGCCCGTTGTCGCAGGCGTTGTCACGGCGCATGAGGTCGAGGGACAAGCCGTCCGCGCCCCACGGCACGAAGTGCAGCAGACCGCACAGGACGTCGGCTCGGTGCGCAGTCACGACCACACAGTCGGCATCGGCTGGGTCCCCGAGTCGCGACAGCGCCATCGAATAGCCGCGCTCGACGGCGTCGCCGCGCCAGGCGGCGGCCGCCGCGCGCAGCTCGCCGATCTCGTCGGCCCCGAGCTCGCCGACGCGGCGCACCTCGGCGCGGTAGCCGGCCCGGGCTACCCGGGTGCAGGCCTGACGCACGCCCCGCATCGCCCGTCCGTCGAGCGTGAACGTCGCCTGGTCGAGGACGGCCTCGTCGCCGAGCGCGAGCGCGTTCAGCCCGTACTCGCGGCGGAACACCGTGGCACCGAGTTCACTGCACCCCATGACGGCCGGCGTCCAGCCGTAGCGCTCGACCAGCTCGCGATAGGCGCGGATCGCGCCCGGCCAGGCCTCCGGGTCGCCCAGCGGGTCACCGCCGACCAGGGCGACGCCGAGCACGACGCGGTACGCCACCGCGGCCTTGCCCGACGGCGACCACACCACCGACTTGTCACGGCGCAGCGCGAAGTAGCCGAGCGAGTCGAGCGCACCGTGCCGGTGCAACACTGCGCGCAGTCGCAGCTCGTCGTCGTCGGACAGCGCGGCCACCGGCTCGTACGGTCGCAGCAGCACCACCACCGCGGCCGTCACGGTGAGCAACCCCAGGGCGAGCAACGTGACGTGGAAGGTGTCCGCGTACGCGTCCCCGCGGATCGGCACCGCGCCGCCCAGGCCGACGAGCGAGGCGGCGATCTCGCCGAGGCGGGCCCACGCCGACGTGCCCGGCGGGACATGCGCGGGCAGCCAGAGCATGACCACCCCGTAACCGATGGCCAGGGTCAGGAACTGGACCGCGATCCGGGCGGCGAACCATCGACTGCGCGGGGCGTCGCAGGCGACGAACCGCGACCGGTTCGCGATCAAGGAGATCAGCAGGACGGCGGTGACGGCCGCCTCGACCGGTCGAGGTTGGTCACGGACCAGGTCCACGAGAGTGATCACGCTGCCGGCGGCGACGGTGATCAGCCAGGCCGAGCGCTTGGCCTTGCGCAGCCCGGCCGCTACGCGCAACAGCAGCAGCCCGGACACGGCGACGAGCGCCTGGGCCGCCGCCCGGGTCGGATGAGGATCGAGCGGGCTGAAGGCCGACAGCACTCGCCAGTGGCGCGGCCACAGCGCGTCGAGCAACGACAGGGCGCCCGTGACGGCGGCGATCGTGGCGGTGCCCTTCGCCGCGGGTAGCAGCGCCCGGCCGGAGCGGCGTAATAGGGGCCGCTCTCGGCCGGGCATGACCACCGGTCGCGGTGTGCTCAAGGGACCCCTCCGGCGCAGTACGCAGGGACGGCTGCGCAGTGGATCCTCGGTTCGCGAGTTAGGGAAATCCGGCTGCGCTCAGCCGGCGCTTCTGCTTTGCGCAGCGGTCTCTCAGCCGGCGGACCGCCCTCCTCGCGGGCAGCGGACTCCCACTGCCGGGCCGGCCCGGGCCGGCGCCGGCGCTACCGTGGCGGCGTGGCCGTGGGCGAGGGGCAACCGGGGCTGGTGTTGCGCTCACCCCAGGGCCGTGGCGTCCTCGCCGCGACGATCCTCGGCAGCGGGCTGGCCCAGGTCGACGGCACCGTCGTCAACATCGCCCTCCCGCGGATCGGCCGTGATCTCGGCGCCGGCCTGATCGCGCTGCAGTGGACGGTCAACGCCTACACCCTCACGCTGGCCGGACTGTTGCTCCTCGGCGGCTCGCTGGGTGACCGCCTCGGCCGCCGCCGCATCTTCGTCCTGGGCGTCATTTGGTTCACCGCGGCCTCGGCCGGCTGCACGGTCGCGCCGACGTCCGGCGTGCTCATCGGCATGCGCGCCCTGCAAGGTGTCGGCGCCGCGCTGCTCACGCCCGGCTCGTTGGCGATCCTCGAGGCGGTGTTCCGGCGCGAGGACCGCGCGGCCGCCGTCGGCTCGTGGTCCGGGCTGGGCGGCATCGCCACGGCCATCGGCCCGGTGTTGGGCGGCGTGCTGGTCGGTGTCGCGCCGTGGGGCTGGCGGCTCGTCTTCCTGATCAACGTCCCGATCGCGGCCGTCGTCGTCCTGCTGTCGGCCCGCTTCATCCCCGAGACCCGCGACGACGAGGCGAGCAAACACGTCGACGTCCTGGGGGTGGCCCTGGCCGCACTCGGCCTGGCCCTCGTCGTGTACGCCCTCACCGATGGGCCGCAGCAGAGGTGGCCCCCGACCCTCATTGTCGTGCTGATCGGCGGTGGCATCCTGCTCGTCGCCTTTCTCGTCGCCGAGGCCCTCGAGAAGCACCCGATCATGCCCCTCTCGCTGTTCCGTGAACGCGAGTTCGCCGCCGCCAACGCCGTCACGCTGGTGATGTACGCAGCGCTGTCCGGCGCGCTGTTCCTCATCCCGGTGCAGCTGCAACGCGTCAGCGGATTCACCCCGATCGCGGCCGGCAGCGCGTTGCTGCCGATCACCGGCGTCATGCTGCTGCTGTCGGCCCGGATGGGCCGGTTGGCGCAGCGCATCGGGCCGCGCTGGCCGATGACGGTCGGCCCGATCGTCGCCGGGACGGGGTTGGCGCTGCTCGTGCGGGTCGGTGCGCATGCGTCGTACGTCCTCGATCTGTTGCCGGCTCTGTTGATCTTCTCGCTCGGGCTCTCGGCCACGGTCGCGCCGCTCACCGCCACGGCCCTGGCCGCCGCCCCGGCCCGTCAGGTCGGGGTGGCCTCGGCGATCAACAACGACATCGCCCGCATCGCCGGGTTGCTCGCTGTCGCCGTGCTACCCGGGCTGGCCGGCATCACGCCGGCGGCGTACCTGCACCCGGACCAGCTCTCGGCCGGCTTTCACCACGCGGTGCTGATCGCCGGGGGCATGGCCGCGTTCGGCGGCGTGCTGTCGTTCGTGCTCATCCGCAACAAGGACGAGACGGTGGCCCCGGCGGCGACCGGCGGGCCGCCGAACCAGGCCGTGGCCTGGAACTGCGCGATCTCGGCCCCGCCGGCCCGGTAGGTCCGGTCGCTGGGCATCGCTCCATCTTGGCTGGCCCGGCCGGGCGACTACGCTCGGCGCGCGTGAGCGGGACCTCGCGGATCACCGGTGCGCTGTCGCAGTGCTCGCTGTTCTACGGTCGCCCGATCCACGCCCTGGTGACGTCGTCGTCACTGCACCGCTACGCCGCCGGCGATCCGGTGTTCCGGGTGGGTGAGCCGGCGCCGTTCGTCCTCGTGCTGGTGACCGGCCGCGCCCGCTCATACGTCTCGTGGGCCAACGGTGCCGAGCGCGGGCTCGGTGAGCATCGGGCACCGGACGCGGTTGTCGAGGTCGGCCTATTCGCCGCCGATCGCAGCCGCCGAGTGAGCCTGACCGCGCTCACCGACGTGGAGGCGGTGCATGTGCCCCGCGAGGCGCTGCTGCGGGCCGCGGCCGACGACGCCGTCCTGGTCGAACGGCTGCTGAGCGCCGTGGCCGGTGCCGCGGCTGAGCCGGTCGCCGCGCTCCCGGCGGAGGTCGGAGAGCGGCTGCTGGGGGTTCTGCGTCAGCTGGCCGAGCAGTTCGGTGTGCCGCAGCCGGACGGCTCGGTGCTCATCGGGCTGCGGGTCACCCAGGCCGAACTCGGCGCGCTGGTCGGGGCCGCGGGCCGCGAGGTCGGGTTGGCGATCCGGGCCCTCGTGGACGCGGACCAGCTGGAGCGGCTCGGCGACTATTACCTGCTGCCGGGGTAGTGTTCGCGCGCTGAACCGACCCGTCCCTCATGCAGCGCGCCGGGGTCGAGATCGATCCACCGCGCTCAGTTCTGCAGGTCGGTCACTGTTACACCGGCCGCGGTCACCTCGATCAGATGATGGTCGGGCACCGCGACCCAGCGCGGGTCGTCGTCCCAGGGTTCGCTGGCGACGGCGACGCCGTCGAGTTCGACGAGATAGCTCAGCTCGTCGCCCCACGTCACGCCCATGATCGCCGACCCGTCGGTCATCAGCACGCTGAGGTACGCGTCCGGGTCGTCGCGGGCCACCGAACGCACCGTCTCGACGACCCGGGCCGGGCCGGTCGCGAAGATGTGCGCGGCCAGCACGGCCGAGTCGCAGACCGACTCGGCCGCCGCGGCCGCGGCAGTCGGCAGCACGGCCCGCGACACCTTGCCGTTGTGCGAGAGCAGCCAGCGTCCGTCGGTGAACGGTGCGGCCGCGGTCTCGTCCGGCGGCATGCCGACGGAGGCCGAGCGCACCGCGGCCAGTACCGCGCCCGAGGCCAACGCCGGCGCCACCGAGGCGAAGGACGCGTCGTTCCACAGCGGCCGGGCCGAGCGCCACCGCCGCACGGTGCCGGTGGCGTCGTAGAAGCCGGCGCCCCACCCGTCGGCGTTGAGCCGCCCGCGCTTCTGGCGCCGCGGGGCATAGGCCTGGCGCTGCAGGCCGCACGGCGGGTCGAGCATCAGCGCGGCCAGCGTGCGCGGCTCGCCGAGCCACGCGAGGTGCCTACACATCCCACGCCAGCCGGAATCCGCAGAAGATCTGCCGACGGATCGGCAGATCCCAGTTGCGCAACGACGGACGGATCGAGGCGCCGCCGACGGCCCACGACCCGCCGCGCAGCACCTTGTAGTCGCCGCCAAAGAACGGCTCGCTGTACTGCCGGTAGAGCATCGGCGTGAAGCCCGGCCACGGCTCGATGCCCGACGACGTCCACTCCCAGACGTCGCCGATCAGCTGCTCGACGCCGTAGGCCGACGCGCCCGCGGGGTAGGCGCCCGCCGCCGCCGGGCGCAGCGCGTCGCCGCCGACGTTGGCCAGCGTCGGCCCGACCTCGCCCGCACCCCACGGCCAGCGCCGCCGCCGGCTGAGCGCGGGATCCCAGACGCAGGCCTTCTCCCACTCCTGCTCCGCCGGCAACCGGGCGCCGGCCCAGGCGGCGTAGGCCTCGGCCTCGAAGTAACAGACGTGCTGGACGGGTTCGTCGGGCGGTATTTCCTCGACGATCCCGAACCGCCGGCGCGAGCCGTCTACCGACCAGAACTGCGGACGCTCGAGCCCGGCCGCGACGCGGTGGGCCCAGCCGCGCGCCGACCACCAGCGCGGCTCGGCGTACCCGCCGGCGGTGACGAAGCGCTGGTACTCGGCGTTGGTCACCGGGACCCGGCCGATGCGGAACGCCGGCAGGTCGACGACGTGCGCGGGCCGCTCGTTGTCGAGTGACCACGGCTCGTCGGCGGCGTCGACGCCGAGCACGAACTCACCGGCCGGCACGAGCACCGGGTCGGCCGGCAACGGGCGGCCCGGCGGCAGCGGCGTCCCGGCGCCGAGCAGCGGCACGCCGTCGCGCAGCTGGTGGGTGGCCAGCATGGTCTCGATGTGTTGCTGCTCGTGCTGCTCGACCATGACATAGGGGAACAGCTCGTCGTCGGAGTGCCAGTCGGCCCGCTCGAGGCGGTCGAACACCCGGCCGCGGACGTCGCCGATGAACGAGCGGGCCTCGCGTGGCGTGAGCAGCGGCAACGACACGCGCGCCGCCCGGGGGTGCTCGAACGCGTCGTAGAGCTGCTCGACCTTGCCCGCGAGCAGGCCCTGCGCCGCGGCATTGCCACCGCGCAGCAGCCACAGGTCCTCTTGCTGGCCGATATGCGCGAGATCCCAGACCAGCGGGCTCATCAGCGGGCTGTGCTGGCGGGTCAGCTCGTGCGCGTCGAAGTCGGTCAGCCGAGCCGTCCGGACCCGCGCGCCCTCGAGGCCGCGGGCAACCAGGTCATGCACGTGCTTCCTCCTCCAGGACGGCCAGGGGGCCACGCGCACGGGCGGTGGCGGCCAACTCCTCGCCGGGTGTGCGCCCGCTGGCCAGCAGTTCGGCGTAGGCCTCGACCTCGTCCTTCAACTCGGGCGGACATCGGGTCACCGCGACGTCGACGCACCCGAGTACGGCGGCCCGCACGGCCGGGTCGGTCAGCCCGTCACGCGCGGCCGCGGCCCGCTCGTCGCGGATCGGCTGGCACAGCTCGGCCGCCCGGTCAGCGGCCACCGGGTCGTCGATGAGGATGACGGTGAGCGCGACAACGGCCGGCCACCAGCGATCGGGCAGCGCGTCGAGGCAGCGGATCTCGACGTAGCCGCGCGGGCGCACCGGCGGGAACAGCGTCGTCAAGTGGTAGTCGAGGTCGTCCAGGGTCGGGCGCCGCCCCAGGTCGACGGAGCCGTCGAGCCAGGCCGCGAACGGCACCCGCGACGTCACCGCTCGAGCCTGCGCGCCGTCGCGCACCAGCATCACCGGGGCCTGCAGCGCGTACGTCGCCCACGCCGCGGCCGGGTCGGCGCCGGACACCGGGTCGCTGCGGCTGTGATCGATGCCGTGCCAGGCCTGCTGTCGCATCGAGCACCAGCCCGACGCCGCGCCGGCGAGATAGGGCGAGCACGCCGACAGCGCGACCAGCACGGGGCCGAGCTCGCGGATCAGGCCGAGCCGCTGTCCCCAGCCCGTGGCCGGGCCGGCGTCGAGATTGACCTGCAGGGCCGCGGTGGCCGACATCATCGCTTTGCCCGGGGCCGCGCAGCCGAGCGCGGCGAAGTGCTCTTCCATCGCGACGTAGCGAGCCTGGGGGTTGATGCGCTGAACGGGTCGCGCGGGGTCGGCCCCGATCGGCGCCGCGCCGAAGCCGGCCGCGGCCAGCCCACGGCGCAGCACGGCCCGGTCGGCCTGCAGGGCCGCGATCGACGACACGACATCGGGGGTCGGCGGGGTCGAGAGTTCGACCTGACCGCCGGGCTCGAGCGTGACGAGGCTGCCGGACGGCATCGGCGGCAGTCCGGCCGTGACCGCCAGCACCTCGTCCCACGTCGGGCGACGCTCGGGCAGCAGCAGATCGACCAGATGGAATTCGAGCTCGAGGCCGACCCGGCCCCCAGCGCCCCCAGCAACACCAGCGCCGCCGGCCGACTCGTGCAGGGCCGTGGCCGCGATGTGGGCGCGGGCGGCCGCGACGGGATCGACAGCTGCGGTGAGCGGATCATCCGGTGTGTTGCCCACCGGTAGGTACTGAGCGGTCATCCGCCCCCTCCAGGTCCGGACCGGTCACGTGTCGTGACCGCGGGTCGGTGCGGGGGCGGACCGTCATGTGGCTTCGACGGGCCGTCCTCGTAGTGCTCCTCCACTATTGCGCAGGGGTCTGACAACGCCAAACGCCGTGGCCGCTGTTCAGGCCGCGACACCGCTAGCGTCTGCTCTCATGACGCAGACCGCCGCCGAGATCGCGGCCGCAGTGCAGGACGGCCGGCTCACGGCGCGCAAGGCGGTCGAAGCCGCGCTGGAACGCATCGAGGCCGCCGACCCGCACCTCAACGCCTACCGTGAGGTGCGGGTATTCGCGGCGCTGCGGGAGGCCGACGAGGTCGATGCGCGGCCGGACCGTGCGACGCTGCCCCTGGCCGGCGTCCCGATCGCGATCAAGGACAACGTGGCCGTCACCGGCGAGTCGCTGCGCAACGGCTCGGCCGCCACCGACCCGACGCCGCAGACCCACGACCACGAGGTCGTGCGCCGGCTGCGGGCGGCGGGCGCCGTCGTCGTCGGGCTCACCAACGCTCCGGAACTGTGCGTCTACGGCACGACCGACTCCACGTTCGGCATCACCCGTAATCCGTGGGACCGCAGCCGCACGCCGGGCGGCTCGTCCGGGGGGTCGGCGGCCGCCGTCGCGTCCGGCACCGTCCCGATCGCGCACGCCAACGACGGGATGGGCTCGATCCGCATCCCGGCCGCGTGCTGCGGGCTCGTCGGCATCAAACCCGGCTCGGGCATCGTCGCGTCCGACCTCGGCAACGGATCGTGGTTCGGGATGGCCGAGAACGGGCCGCTGGCCACGACCGTCGAGGACGCTGCGCTCATGCTCTCAGTGCTCGCCGGCAGCCCAGGCCTGGCTCGTCGGGTCTCGCCCGGCCCGCAGCGCGTCGCGATCTCGACCAAGCCGCCGATGCCGCTGACCCCGGTCGATCGGCACTGGGCGGCGGCCGCCACCGAGACCGCCGACCTGCTGCGCGCAGCCGGGCATACCGTGGCCGCGGCCGACCCGCCGTACGGGCAGCTGCTGGGGTTGCGGCTGCTCGCCCGCTGGACCGCCGGCACCGAGCTCGATGCCCAGCTCGTGGTCCGCGACCGGTCGCAGCTCGCGGTGCGCACCAGCCGGCACGCGGCCGTCGGGCGCCTGGTGCTCGCGCTGAAGCAGCCGCGCGACACCGGGCGGCGCAAGTGGCAGCGGACGGCCGAGAAGTTCTTCGCCGACCACGACGTGCTGCTCACGCCCGCGCTCGCCCAGCCCGCGCCGGCCGCGAAGGCGTGGGCCGCCCGCGGCTGGCTCGCCAACGTCCTGAGCGACACGCGGTACGCACCCTTCGCCGCGCCCTGGAACCTGGCCGGCTGGCCGGCGATGACGGTGCCGGCGGGGCGGGCGCCCAACGGCATGCCGCTGGCGGTGCAGCTCGTGGCCAAACCCGGTGGCGAGCCGCAGCTCATCGCCCTGGCCCGCGAGCTGGAGGAACTACGCCCCTGGTCGCGTACCGCTCCCGTCGTCGACGCCTGATCGTCGCGGTCGACCGTCATGGGCGTCGTGCAGGTGGACCTCGTGCAGGCGGACATCGGCCACGACCTTCTCCTCGGCCAGGTCACGGCGCATGGTCTTGATCGTCTGGTCGTAGACGATCCTTCGGATCAGGCCCGGGACCAACGAACCGGCGATGCCGGCCAGCCGCCCGCGGGTGGCCGCGACCTCGATCGGGTTCAGGATCTCGATGCTGATCACCCGCCGGGTGGCCGAACTCGACGCGACCGGCGGCAGTCGGTCCAGGGTCCGGGCCAGGGCCGCGTCCGGCTTCGGGTGATCGTCCGGGCGCAGGGCCAAGTAGGCCAATGCACCCACGGTGACCAGGTTCGTCACGATGAGCAGCACGACGAGCACGACCACGACGGGGACGCTACCGGCGGGCCGGGGTCAGTGCGGGTTCGGCGTATCGGTATGCCCGGCCCGCGCGGCGATCACGCCGGCCTGGAACCGGCTCGTCGCCCCCACCTGCGCCATGTAGTCGGCGATGTGCCGGCGGCAGGTGCGCACCGAGATCGACAGGCGACGCGAGATGGCCTCGTCCTTCTCGCCCTCGGCCATCAGCCGCAGGATCGCCGCGCGGGTCTCGTCGATCTCGGTTTCGTCGCTCTGCTGCTTGTTGATGACGTCCTCGAGCGGGGCGGCCTCGGCCCACAACTGCTCGAAGGTGGCGACCACCCAGGCGATGACGTTGGGCTCGCGCACGACCGCGAGGCCGTG
Source organism: uncultured Jatrophihabitans sp. (assembly GCA_964244175.1). Lineage (GTDB taxonomy): Bacteria > Actinomycetota > Actinomycetes > Mycobacteriales > Jatrophihabitantaceae > Jatrophihabitans. The sequence continues at coordinate 10,843 of CAXTHY010000042.1, forward strand.
CCGGCCGGGGTCGTCGGTGGGGATCGGCAGCAGGGCGACCTTGCGGTCGACGACCAGGCTGCGGCCCGGCACCGAGGGGGCGAAGCGGATCTTCGCTCCGTTGTCGGCGAGCTCGTTGAGGTAGGCGCGGGTGGCGCGGTCGCGCAGGGCGGTGTGCTGGTAGAGCGCGCGGGTCTTGATGCCGCGTCGGGCCGAGTAGACGTTGGCGACGCGGGTCCGGCCGTCCATGCGGGTCGACGGCAACCGGCCGGGCGCGACCGACAGCAGTTCGTGCTCGCAGCGGTCGGCGTAGTGCATCAGCACGTTGGCGATGGCGCTTTGGTCGGCGATGACGTCGACGGAGCCCTCGTTCACCGACTGGGTGAACGCCTCGTTCCAGTCTGGCACGAGGCGGCGGATCGTGTTGCGGCGCTGCTCGACCGCGGCCCGCCGGGCGCCGAGCTCGAGGTCCTCGGCTCCCAGCACCGTCGCCTCGGCCAGCATGGGGCTGACGGCGGTCAGCGTCTCCGCGTCGTCACCGAAGCGCAGCAGCCCGATATCGGTGAGCCGGCCGACCGACTTGTCGATCTCGTCGAACGTGCGCCCCAGGGTGGCGGCAACCTCGGGGATCGACACCCGGGGCACCTGCAGAACGGCGCGGTACAACCGGACGTCAAGCGCGACAAGTTCGCCGAATTCGCCCATAGTTCGCCGTCCGCGAGTAGGTGCCAGGCAGCTAGCTGCCAGTTGCAGGATTTGAAATTGGGGGTCGCCACGACCGATCCTAGGTGGAGGGGCTTTTTCACACCGATCTACCGGGGAGAAACGCCGGACAGGCCTGACTTATCCCAACGAAAGGGACTGCATGCGGCGTCAAGTACAGCGAATGTTCGCGGTACTCGCTGCGGTCATCGGCCTCACGGTCGCTGTGGCCACGCCGGTGGGCGCGGCGCCGACGGTCTCGACCGGGCACGCTGTGGGGCCGGTCAAGGGTCAGTCGTCCGGTTCCGTCCATGCCAACCTCGACTGGTGGTGGTGAGTCCGCCCCGCAGAACCCCGTTGCGGCTGTAGTCCTGGCAGCCGCAACGCGACGCACTCGATCCCGTCCCCGCGCACAGCAGCGCCGCCACCTCGGTGGCAGCGGCGCAGGGGCGGGATCAGTGTCGGTCCGGCCTGGCAGGATCGGGGGGTGACCAGCGCCGGCCCGCCCGACGGCCTCATCCACGTCCACCGCGGCAAGGTCCGCGACCTCTACCGCGCGCCGGACGGCCGGCTGGTGATGGTCGCCAGCGATCGCATGTCGGCCTTCGACTACATCCTCGACACGCCCATCCCCGACAAGGGCCGGATCCTGACGGCCATGACCGTCTGGTGGTTCGAGCGGCTCGAGGCCCTGGTCGCCAACCACCTGCTCAGCACCGACGACCCGCTGATCCCGCCCGAGTGGCGGGGCCGGGCGCTGGTGTGCACGGCCCTCGAAATGGTGCCGGTCGAGGCCGTCGCCCGCGGTTACCTCACCGGTTCGGGCCTGCTCGACTACCAGGCCACCGGCGCGGTGTGCGGCGTCGTCCTGCCGCCTGGTCTGCGCGACGGCGACCGGCTGCCCGAGCCGATCTTCACGCCGGCGTCGAAGGCCGCGATCGGCGAGCACGACGAGAACGTGTCCTACGAGGCGGTCGTGGCCACGGTCGGCGAACAGAGCGCAGCCGAACTGCGCGAGCTGACCCTGCGCATCTACGGGCACGCCGCGGCCGTGGCGGCCGAGCGCGGCATCATCCTGGCCGATACGAAATTCGAGTTCGGCCGCGACCCGGCTTCGGGGCAGTTGCTGCTCGGCGACGAGGTGCTCACGCCCGACTCGTCACGGTTCTGGCCGGCCGACGACTGGACCCCGGGCCGCGCGCAGCGCAGCTTCGACAAGCAGTTCGTCCGCAACTGGCTGCTCTCCGACGCGTCCGGCTGGGATCGGCGATCGGGCGAGGCGCCGCCTGCGCTGCCCGACGACGTGGTCGCGGCAACCCGTGCCCGCTATGTGGACGCGTACGAACGGCTCTCCGGTCGTCGCTTCCAGCCCTGAAAGTTGTCCGCGCGTCCTGCCGCTCGAGCGACGGGACGCGCGGACAACGTGGTCGATCTCACGGAATGTTGACACGTCAATCCGTGTTTGGTCGGGGGATGGCAACGTCAACAACGTGAGGTGTGTGGCATGAAGCTGCTGGTCGTGATCGCGAGTACCCGGCCCGGTCGGGTGGGCAAGCGCGTGGGGGACTGGTTCGCCGCCGAGGCCCGTAACCACGGCGGCTTCGAGGTCGAGGTTGCCGATCTCGCCGAGCTCGAGTTGCCGTTCCTGGACGAGGCCGCGCACCCGCGCCTGCAGCGCTACGAGCACGACCACACCAAGCAGTGGAGCGCGCAGGTCGTGTCCGCCGACGCGGTGGTGTTCGTGATGCCCGAGTACAACTACTCGTTCACCGCACCGCTGAAGAACGCGATCGACTTCCTGCACAACGAGTGGGCCTACAAGCCGGTCAGCTTCGTCAGCTACGGCGGCGTGTCCGGTGGCATCCGCGCCGTCCAGATGCTCAAGCAGGTCGTGACCACGCTGCGCATGGTGCCGGTGACCGACGCCGTCGCGATCCCGTTCGTGGCCACGATGCTCGACACCGAGCGGTTCACGCCCACCGACATCGTCGCGCAGTCGGTGAAGCCGATGCTCGACGAGCTGGTCAAGGTCGGCACCGCCCTCGCGCCGCTGCGTCCGGGCGCCTGATCTCCCGGTTAGGGTGAGGCACCCGAACGCTTAGGAGTTGCCTCTTGGCCCGCGTGGTCGTCGACGTCGTCCTCAAGCCCGAGATCTTGGATCCGCAGGGCCAGGCGATCGTCGGTGCGCTCGGCCGCCTTGGCATCAACGGGATCCACGAGGTGCGGCAGGGCAAGCACTTCGAGCTCGACGTCGACGACGAGCTGGACGACGCGACCGTCGCCCGGCTGGCCGACACCCTGCTCGCCAACCCGGTGATCGAGAACTTCACGATCCACCGCGCCTAACACGTCCCGCCGCCCGATCCGCCGCCGCCCGAAACCTTCTCGGGTGCTCAGTTGACCACTATTGCGGCCGGAAAGTGGTGATCTGAGCACCCGAGAAGGGCGTGGAGGCACCCGAGAAGGGAGTGGAGGCGGGCCGCTCCCCGTGACCTGTCCGCGCTGCGACGCGCGGTGGCCCGGGGGCGGGCGGACAACTTGAGGTGGGCCGAGCGCAGGTAGCCTGACCTCGTGCCGTTTCGCGTAGGTGTGGTCACGTTTCCCGGCAGTCTCGACGACCGCGACGCCGCGCGCGCGGTCCGCGTCGGCGGCGGCGAATCAGTGCCGCTCTGGCACGCCGATCCCGACCTGCACGGCGTCGACGCGGTCATCCTGCCCGGCGGTTTCTCCTACGGCGACTACCTGCGCTGCGGCGCCATCGCGCGGTTCTCGCCGGTCATGGACGCCGTCGTTGCCGCGGCCCGCGACGGCCTGCCGGTGCTCGGCATCTGCAACGGGTTCCAGGTGCTGTGCGAGGCGCACCTGTTGCCCGGCGCGCTGATCCGCAACGACCACCGCAAGTTCGTCTGCAAGGACCAGCTGCTGCGGCTCGAGAACAACCGGACGAGCTGGACGTCGGCCTTCTCCGCCGGCCAGGACATCCTCATCCCGCTGAAGAACGGCGAGGGCGGCTACGTCGCCGACGCCCGCACGCTCGACGAGCTCGAGGCCGAGGGCCGCGTGGTCGTGCGCTATCTCGGCAACCCGAACGGCAGCTACCGAAATATCGCCGGCATCACCAACGCGGCCGGCAACGTCGTCGGCCTGATGCCGCACCCCGAGCATGCGGTCGAGGCGCTCACCGGCCCCGGCACCGACGGCCTCGGCTTCTTCCGCTCCCTCATCGGCCAGCCCGCGTGACGAAGCTGGACACGGTCGAGCTGGCCGCGCAGACGCCCGAGCAGGAGCAGCCGTACAAAGAGCTCGGGGTCGCCGAGGACGAGTACGCCCGCATCCGCGAGATCCTCGGCCGCCGCCCGTCCAGCGCTGAGCTCGCCATCTATTCGGTGATGTGGAGCGAGCACTGCTCGTACAAGTCGTCGAAGGTGCACCTGCGCCAGTTCGGTGAGAAGCAGCCGAACACGGAGGTGCTCCTCGTTGGCATGGGTGAGAACGCCGGCGTCGTCGACGTCGGCGACGGGTGGGCCGTCACCTTCAAGATCGAGTCGCACAACCATCCGTCCTACGTCGAGCCGCACCAGGGCGCGGCCACCGGCGTCGGCGGCATCGTCCGCGACATCCTGACGATGGGCGCGCGGCCGATCGCGGTGCTCGACAGCCTGCGCTTCGGCCCGCTCGACGCGCCCGACACCGCCCGCGTGCTGCCCGGCGTCGTCGCCGGGATCGGCGGCTACGGCAACTGCCTCGGGCTGCCCAACATCGGGGGCGAGGTCTACTTCGACGACAGCTACCTCGGCAACCCGCTCGTCAACGCGCTGTGTGTCGGCGTCATGCGCGCCGACGGCATCAAGCTGGCCAAGGCCGACGGCCCGGGCAACCTGGTCGTGCTGTTCGGTGCCCGCACCGGCGGCGACGGCATCGGCGGCGCGTCCGTCCTGGCCAGCGCGACCTTTGACGATCACAAGCCGTCGCGCCGGCCCAGCGTGCAGGTCGGCGACCCGTTCGCCGAGAAGGTGCTCATCGAGTGCTGCCTCGAGATATTTTCAGCGGCCGACGGTGAAGGATTGGTCGTCGGCATCCAGGACCTCGGCGCGGCCGGCCTCTCGTGCGCCACCACCGAGCTCGCCGCGGCCGGCACCGGCGGCATGGACGTGCAGCTCGACCTCGTCCCGCTCCGCGACCCGACCCTCGCGCCCGAAGAGATCCTGATGAGCGAGTCGCAGGAACGGATGATGGCCGTGGTGAGGCCCGAGCGCCTCGACGAGTTCCTGGCCATCACCGCCAAGTGGGACGTCACCGCCACCGTCATCGGCACGGTCACCGACCTGACGCCCGAGGACGAGGCCCGCGGCGGCCGGCTGCGCATGACCTGGCACGGCGAGACGATTGTCGACCTGCCGCCGCGCACCGCCGCACTCGACGGCCCGGTCTACGACCGTCCGATCGAACGACCCCTCGACCAGGACGCCGTCGTGCAGGTCGGGGGCACCGGGCTCCCCCGCCCGCGCCGCGGCGATCAGCTGCGCGCGACACTGCTGCGCCTGGTCGGCTCGGCCAACCTGGCCGACAAGTCGTGGATCACCGACCAGTACGACCGCTACGTCATGGGCAATACCGTCCTGGCCCAGCCCGAGGACGCGGGCATGATCCGCCTGGACGAGTCGACTACCCGTGGGGTCGCGATCTCCACCGACGGCAATGGCCGCTACACCCGCCTCGACCCGTACGCCGGGGCCCAGCTCGCGCTGGCCGAGGCCTACCGCAATGTCGCCACCACCGGCGCGCGGCCGCTGGCCGTC
>CAXTHY010000042.1:16332-30319 GCA_964244175.1 uncultured Jatrophihabitans sp.
ACTGCCTCAACTTCGGCTCACCCGAGGACCCGGGCGTGATGTGGCAGTTCGCCGAGGCCGTCCGCGGCCTGGCCGACGGCTGCCAGGCACTGGGCACTCCCGTCACCGGCGGCAACGTCAGCTTCTACAACCAAACCGGCGCCACCCCGATCCTGCCCACCCCGGTGATCGGTGTGCTCGGTGTGATCGACGACGTTGCGATGCGCCTGCCGTACGAGTTCCGCGCCGACGGCGCGCTGGTCTACCTGCTCGGCGACACCCGCGACGAACTCGACGGCTCCGAGTGGGCCCACGCGATCCACGGCTTCCTCGGCGGCCGCCCGCCCGTTGTCGACTTCGCGCGCGAGCGGGCCTTGGCCGAGGTGCTGATCACCGCCGCCGGCGAGGGCCTGCTCGATTCCGCGCACGACCTCGCTGAGGGCGGCTTGGCCCAGGCTGTCGTCGAGTGCGCCCTGCGCCGCGACGCCGGCGTCCGGGTGACGCTGCCGGCGGGCGCCGATCCGTTCGTCGCCCTGTTCAGTGAGTCGACCGGGCGCGTGCTCGTCAGCCTCGCCCGTGGCAACGAGACCGCGTTCGTCGACCTGTGCGCCCGGCACTGGGTTCCCCTCACCCGCATCGGCCAGGTCGACCTGCTCGTCCCCGAACTCGACGTCCAGGGCCAGTTCCGCATCCCGCTGCGGGAATTGCGCACCGCCTCGACCGCGACCCTGCCGCGACGTTTCGAGCGCTGAGCGACGCTTGCGGAGCGAACAAGAGGGCGCCGAGCGACGCTTGCGCAGCGATTCAGGGGGCTCGCAGCTGACCGCTGCGCTCGACAGCTACGCCGACCAGTCCGCCGCTCTCGCGGACTGGCTTACCGACCTACCCGACGATGCCTTCGCCGCGCCGTCCGCCCTCCCCGGCTGGACGGTCCGCACCCTCGTCGGCCACATCGTCGGCAGCAAGGACGGCCTGGTCGAGTGGCTGACCACCCGCGCCGAGGGGAAGGCGCTGCCGGCCGCGACCTATGTCCGCGCCTACGCTCCGGCCGCCGCCGACATCACCGCCCAGAGCGCCGCCCTCGGTGACGCCGACACCCCCGCTGGCCTGATCGCCCGCCTCCGCACCCCCGTCTCAGTGGCCCCGGACCTCACCCCGGCGACCGTTCTCGACGGACCCCGCGGGCCGATCACCGCCCTCGACTTCTCCCGCACCCGCGTCCTCGACCTCGTCGTCCACTGCGACGACCTGTCCCGTACGTTCCCGGGCCGCGCCGCCGTGCCCCTGTGTCGCGTCGCCCTGGCGACGACCACCCGCACCCTGGCCGAGTTCCTCGCCGCCCAAGCGCCCGGCCGCTCCGTCGAGATCCGCATCCCCCCGTACGTCGCCGTCCAAGCTGTCGCCGGCCCCCGCCACACCCGCGGCACCCCACCGAACGTCGTCGAGACCGACCCCGTGACCTGGCTCCGCCTGGCCACCGGCCGCACCCGGTTCCCCGACGAAGTAGCCGCCGGCACCGTAAGAGCCAGCGGCAACCGCGCCGACCTGACCGCCTACCTCCCGGTCCTCAGCTGACCCAATCACCCCCGAGTTGTCCGCGCCTCACCCGGCTGCAGCGCGGGAACGCGCGGACAACTTCGGGGACGCGGGCGAGATGTCCGCGCCTCACCCGGCTGCAGCGCGGGCACGCGCGGACAACTTCGGGGACGCGGGGTGGTTGGACGGTTGTGCACCCCCTCACCCGTACACTCGAAAGCGTGGCGAGAGGCGACGGCAAACTCACGCACGAACTCGACCCCAACGACGCCGGCCCGCAGGACGCCTGCGGAGTGTTCGGGGTCTGGGCGCCCGGCGAGCAGGTCGCCAAGCTCACGTATTTCGGGCTTTACGCGCTGCAGCACCGCGGCCAGGAGGCCGCCGGCATCGCGGTCAGCGACGGCAGCTCGCTGGTCGTGTTCAAGGATCTCGGGCTGGTCAGCCAGGTTTTCGACGAGGCGACGCTCAACACGCTGCAGGGCCGGATCGCCGTCGGACACACCCGGTACTCGACCACCGGCTCCACAACGTGGGAGAACGCACAGCCGAGTTTCCGAACCACCGCCGCCGGCACCGGCCTCGCGCTCGGCCACAACGGCAACCTGGTCAACACCCACGAGCTGTCGGCCGAGGCGGCCCAGGCCGGCATCCGCAGCGTCATGGGCGCCACTACCGACTCCGAGCTGCTCACGGCCCTGCTCGCTGCCCACCCCGACGTCAGCGTCGAAGAGGCCGCGATGCAGGTGCTGCCGAAGCTGCGGGGCGCGTTCTCGCTCGTCTTCATGGACGAGCACACGCTCTACGCCGCCCGCGATCCGCAGGGCGTGCGCCCGCTCGTCCTCGGCCGTCTCGAGCGCGGCTGGGTGGTGACCTCCGAGACGGCGGCCCTCGACATCGTCGGCGCCAGCTTCGTGCGCGAGATCGAGCCGGGTGAGGTCGTGGCGATCGACGACGACGGGTTGCGCTCGCAGCATTTCGCCGCGCCATCCCCCAAGGGCTGCATCTTCGAGTACGTGTACCTCGCCCGTCCCGACACGACGATCGCCGGGCGCAGCGTCCATTCCGCGCGCGTCGCGGTGGGCCGTCGGCTCGCCCGTGAGCACCCGATCGAGGCCGACCTCGTCATCCCGGTGCCCGAGTCGGGCACGCCGGCCGCGATCGGCTTCGCCGAGGAATCCGGCATCCCGTACGGCCTCGGGCTGGTCAAGAACTCCTACGTCGGACGCACGTTCATCCAGCCGTCGCAGACCATCCGCCAACTCGGTATCCGGCTCAAGCTCAACCCGCTGCGCGACGTCATCCGCGGCAAGCGTCTGGTCGTGGTCGACGACTCGATCGTGCGCGGCAACACCCAGCGGGCGCTGGTGCGCATGCTGCGCGAGGCCGGCGCGCTCGAGGTGCACGTGCGCATCTCCAGCCCACCGGTCAAGTGGCCGTGCTTCTACGGCATCGACTTCGCCTCGCGGGCCGAGCTGGTCGCCAGCGGGCTCGACAACGACGGCATCCGCGCCTCGATCGGCGCCGACTCGTTGGGTTACGTCTCCCTGGACGGGCTGATCGCCGCCACCGACCAGCCGAAGACGCGCCTGTGCCGGGCCTGCTTCGACGGCGTGTACCCGATCGCGCTGCCCGAGATCGTCGGCAAGCACGTACTGGAAGGCATCGAGAAATCGGTGCAGCAAGGCGGCGGCCGCGAGCCCGAGCACGCCGCGTCCTACGCCGCCGAAGACGCCCTCTCCCGACCGTGACGAGTTACGCCGCGGCCGGCGTCGACATCGCCGCCGGCGAGCGTGCCGTCGAGCTGATGAAGGCGGCGGTCAAGCGCACCGACCGGCCCGAGACGCTCGGCGGCCTGGGTGGATTCGCCGGGCTGTTCCGGCTCGATCTCAGCAAGTACCCGCAGCCGGTGCTGGCCAGCTCCACCGACGGCGTCGGCACCAAGCTGGCGATCGCCCAGGCCCTCGACCGGCACGACACGATCGGCATCGACCTCGTCGCCATGGTGGTCGACGACCTCGTCGTGGTCGGCGCCGAACCGCTGCTGCTCACCGACTACATCGCCACCGGCAAGGTGGTGGCCGAGAAGATCGCCTCGATCGTGAGCGGCGTGGCCGAGGGGTGCGTGCAGGCCGGCTGTGCGCTCGTCGGCGGTGAGACGGCCGAGCACCCCGGGGTGATGCGCCCGGACGAGTACGACATCGCCGGCACCGGTGTCGGCGTGGTCAACGCCGACGCCATCCTCGGCCCCGACCGGGTCCGGCCCGGCGACGCGCTCGTCGCAATGGGGTCCTCGGGCGTCCACTCGAACGGGTACTCGCTGGTCCGGCACGTCCTGCTCGAGCAGGCGGGCCTCGAGCTGGACGCGGCTCCTGACCTGCTCGGCGGCCGCACCCTGGGCGAGGAGTTGCTCACCCCGACCCGCATCTACGCGCTCGACGCCCTCGCCCTCGCCGCGGAGTGCGAGGCCCGCGCGTTCGCGCACATCACCGGCGGCGGCCTGGCCGCAAACCTGGTCCGGGTGCTGCCGGACGGGCTGATCGCACACGTCGATCGGTCCACCTGGGCGCCGCAGCCGATCTTCGAACTCGTGCGGGCACACGGTGACGTTGCGCGGGCCGACCTCGAGCAGGCCTTCAACCTCGGCGTCGGGATGGTGGCCGTTGTCGCGGCCGAGCGGGCCCAGGACGCGCTGGACCTGCTCACCGCTCGTGGCGTGCCGGCGTGGCGTCTTGGCGTGATCGACCGACGCGACGGGTCTGAGCCAGGCGAAGTCGACCTCGTCGGCGCCTATGCGGGGCTTGCGGCTGACTGGTTGTGAGCACTGCGCGTCGTGAGGATTGCGCCGGGTGCCGCCCGATGCCCGGACTGGGTCTACTCGGTGTCGGCGCGCGCGGCGCAGGCGCATTCGGCGGGCACGGAATAGACGGATTACCGCGGGTATCGGGCTGCCACGCGCCGTGTTCTCCTCGGCGCGGTTTAGCCGGGTGATGCCCGCGGTTCAACGCTCGGTGCCGGTCCAACCCTCGTACTCGTCGTACTCGTCGTCGGAGTCGGCGCCATCCACCCGATCGGGTGGCGCCGGGGGGCCCCCGTGCCGATCCGACACCCCGAGTTCGCGTTGGAGCGCATCGAGGTCAGTGAAATGCGTGTTGTATTTCAACTCTCGGGCCACTTTTTGCTGTTTGGCCTTCGCACGGCCGCGCCCCATGGCTCGACCCCCTCGCTCGCGCGCTCATCCGGCTACCGGCCATCAGGTGGAGGATCAAGGGAGTCCACCCGCGGCGCTGCCGGGAAAGTTGTCATGTCGTGCTGCCAGCGTACCCCGCGCAGAAGTCTCCCTGCACGCCGGTGACCGCGGTCGGCAAGTGTGGACTTCCGTCGCATTTGTCCAGGGGAAATATGGGACAGGGGCCATGACCGTGGCACAGAGTGGACAGTTGAGCGTGCAGCTATGGCTCGCTGACTTCACGTTATGCATACTTAGCGACGTTCACATGGAACAGGACTCCTCGTGACATTTCCCAGAAGGGCGGCACCCACTATGACGACGGTTCGCCATCGTCCGGAGACCGAAGCTCTGCTCACCCCGTCTGAGGTCGCGACGCTCTTCCGCGTCGACCCCAAGACCGTGACGCGTTGGGCCAAGGCCGGCAAGCTCACCTCGATCCGCACCCTCGGCGGTCACCGTCGCTACCGCGAGTCCGAGGTTCGTTCCCTGCTCGACGGCAACACCGCTGCGGTCGAAGCCTGACCTAGCCGGTCCTCGGCGCGCCGCAACACCCGCCGCCCCCGACCCCTCTGCCGGGTACGGGGGCCGGCGCTTGCCTTTTCTCGCCCGCACCCGCAGTCCTACGGTGGACCGATGTCGACTACCTCCTACGCGAGCGGGACCTCTGACAAGCCGCTGCTCGGGCAGACGATCGATGCCAACCTGCGCTCCACCGTCGGCCGGCATCCCGACCGCGAGGCGCTGGTCGACGTCGCCGCCGGGCGCCGCTTCACCTACGCCGAGCTGGATGCCGCGGTCGACGACCTGGCCCGCGGGCTGCTCGCCCTCGACATCGCCACCGGTGACCGGGTGGGCATCTGGGCGCCCAACGGCGTCGAATGGTTCCTGACGCAGTTCGCCGCGGCGCGCATCGGCGCGGTGCTGGTCAACATCAACCCGGCCTACCGCACCCACGAGCTCGAGTACGTCCTACGCCAGGCCGGAGTCGGGACGCTGATCTCGGCGATCTCGTTCAGGACCAGCGACTACCGGGCCATGATCGACGAGGTCGCCCCGAAGCTCGACGACCTGCGCAACGTCGTCTACATCGGCGATCCCACCTGGGACGAGCTGCTGGCCGCAGGGGCCCGGGTACCGGGCGAGGCGGTCGCCGCGCGCGCCGCCACTCTCGCTTTCGACGATCCGATCAACATCCAGTACACGTCCGGTACGACGGGCTTTCCCAAGGGCGCCACACTCAGCCATCACAACATCCTCAACAACGGCTACTTCGTCGGCGAGGGGATGAACTACACCGAGCACGACCGCGTCTGTGTCCCGGTGCCCTTCTACCACTGCTTCGGCATGGTCATGGGCAATCTGGCCGCGACCTCGCACGGCGCCTGCGTCGTGATTCCGGCGCCCGGCTTCGACCCCGCGGCCACGCTGCGCGCCGTCCAGCTCGAGAAATGCACGTCGCTCTACGGGGTGCCGACCATGTTCATCGCCGAGCTGGGCCTGCCCGACTTCGCCGAGTACGACCTGTCGACGTTGCGCACCGGCTGCATGGCCGGCTCACCGTGCCCGGTCGAGGTCATGAAGCGGGTCATCACCGAGATGAACATGGCCGAGGTGACTATCGCCTACGGCATGACCGAGACCTCGCCGGTGTCGACGCAGACCCGCAAGGACGACTCGCTCGAGCGGCGTACCGCGACGGTCGGCCGGGTCCACCCGCACGTCGAGGTGATGGTCGTCGACCCCGAGACCGACCTGCCGGTGCCGTACGGCGAGGCGGGCGAGCTGTGCACGCGCGCGTACTCGGTGATGATCGGCTACTGGGACGAGCCGGAGAAGACGGCCGAGGTGCTGCGCCGCGGCTGGATGCACACCGGCGATCTGGCCACCATGGACGACGAGGGTTACCTCAACATCGTCGGGCGGATCAAGGACATGGTCATCCGCGGCGGCGAGAATGTGTATCCGCGTGAGATCGAGGAATTCCTCTACACGCACCCCGACATCGTCGACGCCCAGGTGATCGGGGTGCCGGACGAGAAGTACGGCGAGGAGTTGATGGCGTGGGTGCGGCTACGCAACGGCGCCGCCGGCCTGACGGCCGAGTCCTTGCGCGAGTTCTGCACCGGCAAGCTGGCCCACTACAAGATCCCGCGTTACGTGCATGTGGTCGACGAGTTCCCGATGACGGTGACCGGCAAGGTCCGCAAGGTGCAGATGCGCGAGCAGGCGTTGGAGATCCTGGGGACTTAAACCGGTCGGCTACCTGACGGGTATCCCGTCAGGTGGCCGGCCGTCCCCCCCATCTACTTGAGAACGACCGTGCCGTCCTGGTAGCCGATGGCCGCCTGGTTGAACACCGGCGACTTCGCCAGCGTCTGCCAGGCAGCGAGCCCCGCGGTCGTCTCCGTCGGTGACGTGCCGTGGCCGGCCGCGACGTCCGTGGGATCCATGGTGAAGTGGTCGAGCGCCTTCAGGGCCGGGTAGCTCGGCAGCTCGGCGGCGATCGTCGCGTAGAACTGGGCCGGGCCCGACGGGCTGGTCGCGATGTTCGCGTCGTACACGCCGTACTCGCCGATCATCAGCGGCTTGCCCGGGTGGCTCGAGGTCGCCCAGTCGTAGAACCCGGGGCTCGCGCCGTGGGCGGTGTTGATCATCGCGGCGAAGTCGTGACCGGCGGTGGCGCCCGGCGTGTGCATGTACGGGTCCCAGGCGATCCAGTCGACGACGTCGTCGCCGGGGTAAAGGGCGTCACGCATCGCGTCCCAGCGGTAGTAGCCCATGTAGTTCATGACGGTGACGACCTTGGTGGCACCGTCGGCCCGCAACCGCTGGACCGTGTGCCGGTACATCGCGACGTAGTCGGCAGTGGTCATGCCCGAGCCCGCGGTCGGGTTCACGTTGTCCTCGGGCTCGTGGTAGATCGAGAGGAAGAACGGCTTGTCGAAGTTCGACTTCAGGTAGGCGGCCTCGGCGTCGATGCGCGCGTCGGCCTGGCCGGCCGCAACCGCCGCCCAGGTCAGGTCGGTCGCCGGTTTCCAGTTCTCGCTGAGGATCCGGCCCTGGTTGGCGAGGGCGAGTGCGTCGGCGTTGGGGAAGAGCGTTCCGTTGGTGTTGTACTGGTGCACGATGTCGAACTGACGCTTGGTGAAGTTCTCGTCGACGGCAAGGCGGGCCGACGCAGTGCTGAGGGTGTGGCTGTATGCCTGCGCCGCGTCACCGAACCAGACGGCGCATTTGGCCACCAGCTTGTCCGAGACCGGGCACGGGTCCACGGCCGGTGTGGGGGTGGGCGTCGGCGCGGGTGTCGTGACGGGGTCGGCTTGGGTCGCGGCCAGGGTGAGCACCAGCTGCGGCGCGCCGGTCGCGGCCTCGCGCGAATTGAAGATTGCGGTGTCAGTGGTGACCGGCGCACTGAGGCCGACGGCGAACGACGTCTGGCCCTGCGCGGCTGCGGTCACATCCAGCGACACGGTGTTGGTGTTCCTGGTGACCGCCTCGGCGTCGAGATCGGTGCCGAGGACGGGCTCGGTCGCCGCCGTTACCGCGGTTTCGCTCCACGAGTCGGCCGTCTTCGAGGCCGTGATGGTGGTGTCCGGCAGGTGATGGGCGGTCCGGGTCAGCACCAGGCTCGCGCTGGTGACCCGGGCAACGTCGGCGGCCGGGACGGTGAAACGCAGGAACGAGATCTTCGTGCCGCCCGAGCCCCCGCCTACCCGGAAGTCGGCGGTGGTGCCGTACTCGGTGGCGGGGTGCAGGGAGTTGCCGAAGGTGTCTGCGCTCGCCGCCACGGTGACGGTTTGGGCGGGGCTGGCGACGGTGTCCGCTTCGGCCGGCAGCGCCCCGGCCGCGACCGCGGTGAGGGCCAGACCAGGGGCCAGGACCAGAGTGGCGCAGCGGGCGGAAATCTTCACGGGGTTCTCCAAGATAGGCAGGACCCCCGCAGGTCGACCGGCTCGCGACCCGTCAAATGTTAAGTACCCGTTAATTACAGAGGGTTATCAGTAACTGTGTGTATTCATTCCGACCCTGGCATTTCGGCGGATCTCACCGCGGTAGGGGGAGGAGCAGCGGGTAAGGTAGATGCGTGTATCGAGCAACTAGTTGTGGCGGGCAAGAGGCGTAGCGATATGTCGGAACCGGCGGTGGCCGCAGTTGCTCTGGGCCGCGACGGCCTCGCTGCGGTGGCTGACAACCTCGTCGCGTTGATGCGCACCTTCAACCGGGCCCGGGCCCGGATGTTGGCCGCCGCGGCGCACGACGTCGAGTGGTCGGCCCACGTGCTGCTCAAGTGCCTGCACAACGAGGGGCCGATGCGCGCGGGTGCCGTGGCCGAGTCGCTGCAGTCCGACCCGTCCACGGTCAGCCGGCAGGTCGCCTCGCTGGTCAAGGACGGCCTGCTCGAACGGCGCGCCGACCCGCTCGACGGTCGGGCCAGTCTGCTCGTCCTCACCCCGAAGGCCGACGCCGTGCTCGCCGATCACGACCGCATCCGCCTGGACTGCTTCGCGAGAATGCTCGACGGATGGAGTGACTCTGAGCTGACGGCATTCGCCGGCATGCTCGCGCGCTTCACCACGGCCTACGAGGCCGCCGACAGCAACTGGATACAGCAGCGGATCGCCGCGCGCACCGCTCGACGAACGGGGAGCAACGCCTGATGTCCGTCTCGACGACCAAAGCGGTTCCGGGCGAAGCCGAGGATTCGGGTGCGCTGACCCACAAGCAGATCATGACGATCCTGTCGGGGCTGATCCTCGGTATGTTCCTGGCCGCGCTCGACCAGACGATCGTGTCGACCTCGATCCGAACCATCGGCGACGACCTGCACGGACTCTCGGCCCAGGCCTGGGTCACAACGGCCTTCCTGATCACCTCCACGATCGCCACGCCGCTGTTCGGCAAGCTGTCTGACCTCTACGGCCGCAAACCGTTCTTCATGCTGGCGATCACGATCTTCATCGTCGGTTCGGCGCTGTGCGGGCTGGCCCAGTCGATGTACGAGCTGGCCGCGTTCCGCGCCTTCCAGGGCATCGGCGCCGGCGGACTGATGCCGCTGGCGCTGGCCATCATCGGCGACATCATCCCGCCTCGTGAGCGCGCCCGTTACCAGGGCTACTTCATGGCCGTGTTCGCCACCGCGTCCGTGCTCGGCCCGGTCATCGGCGGCTTCTTCGCCGGCCAAGCCAGCATCGCCGGCGTCCCCGGCTGGCGCTGGATCTTCTACATCAACGTCCCGATCGGGATCGTTGCGCTGTTCGTCGTCACGAAGGTGCTGCACCTGGACCACCAGCGCCGGCAGCACCGCATCGACTGGGCCGGCGCCGCAGCGTTGGCCGTCGGCCTGGTGCCACTGTTGATCATCGCCGAGCAGGGTCGGACGTGGGGCTTCGTGTCCGTCGATGCCGCCATCTGCTACGTCATCGGCGCGGGCGGCATCGCCGCTTTCATCGGTATCGAGAGCCGCATGGGCGATGACGCGTTGCTGCCGCTTCGGCTGTTCCGCGGCAGCGTCTTCGCGGTCGGGTCCGCGCAGGCCCTGCTGGTCGGCATGGGCATGTTCGGCGGCATCGCTTCGATCCCGCTGTACCTGCAGATCGTCAAGGGCGCCTCGCCGACCAAGGCCGGCCTGCTGCTGCTGCCTCTCGTCGCGGCGATGATGGCGGCATCGCTGTTCTCGGGTCAGTTCACCGCCCGCACCGGTCGCTACAAGATCTTGCCGGTCGCCGGCTCGATCCTGATGGTGCTCGGGCTGTTCCTGATGACCGGGATCGGCGCCGACACCCCGCTCTGGCAGGCCGACATCTACATGGCGTTCTTCGGCCTCGGGCTGGGCCTGAACATGCAGAGCATCGTGCTGGCCATGCAGAACTCCGTCGAGCCGCGCGACATGGGCGTCGCGACCTCGTCGGTGACGTTCTTCCGCCAGGTCGGGGGTTCGCTCGGCACGGCCGTCTTCTTGTCGATCCTGTTCTCCCACGCCGGCGCGAACATCGGCACCGAGTACGCGAAGGCGCGTGCGAACGGCGCGTTCCAGGCCGCGGTCCGGGCGCACCCCACCGACGCGGCGTCGCTGACCCAGCACCTGAAGGGATCGTCGGCGCTCAACGACACCTCGTTCCTGCAGCACATCGATCAGGCCTTGGCCCACCCGTTCCTCGTCGGGTTCTCCAATGCCATGGACACCGTCTTCCTGGTCGGAGCGCTCGTGCTCGTGCTCGGGGTCGTCCTGTCGTTGATGCTCAAAGAGGTGCCGCTGCGGACGGTCTCCGGTCAGCAGGCCCGCCGCGCCGCTGAGGCGGCCGGGCCGAACCCGCCGGCGGACGTTTCGGCCGCGGCAACCGCCAGGCCGGACTCGGCACCAGTCGCGGCTCGACCGGCGAGCGAACGTCCGGTGCCCTAGGCTGCGAGCCGAGCCGAGCGACGCCCGTCGCCGGCCGGACCGGGAGGGTGAGATGGTCGGTGGCAAGCGCGAACTCGTCTCGACGCTGAAGGGCTACAAGACATTCGCCGACTGCAGCAAGGACGACGTCCGGGCGCTGGTCGAGGCCGGTGGACCGTTCTCGTTGCCGGCCGGCTGGCCGCTTGTCCAGGAAGGCATCCCCGCCGACGCCTGCTACGTCCTCACCGAAGGCGCAGCGCTCGTCTTCCACGAGCGCGAGCAGATCGCGACGCTCGGCGAGGGCGACCTCGTCGGTGAGCTGGCCCTGCTCGGCGGCGGGCAACGCCGCGCGACGGTGACGTCGTCGACCCACGTCGCCGGGCTGCGCATCGAGAACGAAAAGTTGCGCGACGTCCTCAACGACCACCCCAAGGTCGCGGAAGCCTTCAAGCACGTCTACGACGAACACGGCGGCACGTCGAAGGGCTGACTCGCCTACTCGTCAGAGGTCGTAGCCCAGACGGCGCTCGCCGCGAGCAGCGGCCACAGCGGTCGTCCTCGATGCGGTGTGCAGGACGTCCGGCCGGACGTCCTGCCAAGGTTGAGGTGTGGTGGTGGCCAGGGACAGGATCGAACTGTCGACCTTCCGCTTTTCAGGCGGACGCTCGTACCAACTGAGCTACCTGGCCGTGCCGGTACGCACCGGCACCGAACCGGGCGAAGTCTACCGGGTGCGCGGCCGGGCTTCGTCGTAGCGCTGCCACACCAGAGCGAGCAGCGCCGGGTGTACGCCGAGCGGCGCGGCGACCGCGCCGCGGCCCTCGGCGGCGGCCCGCAGGGTGGACACGAACTGGCCCTCGGCCAGCAGGTAGGTGGCGACCCTGACCGGGACCGGCAGCGCGGCGAACAGCGCCGGCAGGTCGTCGGCCATCGTCGCCACTGTTACCGGCGCGTCGAGTCGCGCCCCCAGCAGGTCCGCCGTGGCCGTGAGCTCGGCCCGCGCCTCAGACCGGGCCGAGCCGGCCCCGACCAGCACCGTCGGGCCGGCGCCGTCGGGCAGCCGATCGACGAGCGCGTCGACGAGCAGCCGGTCGGGACCGAGGTGGCGGGCGACCTGGACGTTCGGGTGGGTGGCGACCGCAGCCGGGATGTCAGTCTGCACGTGATAACCGGTCGAGAGCAGCAGCGGGACCAGCACCGTGGGCCGCGCGTCGAGCGCGTCCGACAACCGGGGATCGGCGACGTCGAGGAAGCAGAGATCGACGGGGATCTCGGGGCGCTGCGCCGCGACGGCCGCGACGAGGCGCGCGGTGGTGGCCGAGCCGGGCACCGACGCAGTGCCGTGGGCGACGACCAATAACCGCTCGTGCATGGCGACCCAGACGGGACTTGAACCCGCGACCTCCGCCGTGACAGGGCGGCACGCTAACCAGCTGCGCTACTGGGCCATATCCGGTTTCCCGGGGCTTGTGTTCCGTGCCCCCAACGGGATTCGAACCCGTGCTACCGCCTTGAAAGGGCGGCGTCCTGGGCCTCTAGACGATGAGGGCGAACCGCATCATGCTAGCCCCGCTGGAAGACACCCCCAGCATAGGGGACGCGACGAGTCGGACCAAAAGCCCGCGTTGACTCACGCTAAATGTCCGCCTGGTGTGTGTCGTTGCCTCATCTGAAGGTGTCCGCCTGGGTGGCTGTGTGGATGGGGCTGACGATGGCGGGACGCAGGATGGTCACGAAGGAGCTGAAGGGCCGCTATCTGGGTGGCTCTCGGGCTGAGCGTTCGGCGATTTTGGATGAGTTGGTGGCGTTGACGGGCTGGCATCGTGATCATGCCCGTCGAGCGATCCGCGCCGCGCCGGCGCCGGGTCAGCCGCGCCCGCCACGCACGGTCCGTGAACCGGTGGTGCGTTATGACGAGTCGGTGATCGCGGCGTTGCGGGTGTGTTGGGCGGTGCTGGACGCGGCCGCGGGCAAGCGGCTGGCGCCGGCGTTGCCGCAGCTGGTGGCGGCGTTGCGCCGCCACGGCGAGTTGGAGATCACCGAGGCGACCGCGGCGTTGTTGGTGTCGATGTCTGCGGCGACGATCGATCGGCGGCTGGCCGCAGACCGCAAGGGTTTGGAGCTCAAGGGCCGCAGTCACACCAAGCCCGGCGGGCTGTTGAAGTCCCAGATCCCGATGCGCACGTGGGCCGACTGGAACGAGAACCTTCCCGGGTTCGTGGAGATCGATCTGGTCGGTCACGACGGCGGTGACCTCAACGGTGAGCACGCCTTCTCCCTGACCGTCACCGACATCGCGACCGGCTGGACCGAGGTCCGCACCGTGGCCAACAAGTCCGCGCACGCGGTATTCGTGGCGCTGGTCGCGATCCAGGCCGCGTTGCCGTTCCCGCTGCTGGGCATCGACTCCGATAACGGCAGCGAGTTCATCAACGCCCACCTGCTGCAGTGGTGCACCGACAACACGATCACCTTCACCCGCTCGCGGCCCGGCAACAGCAACGACGGCTGCCACGTCGAGCAGAAGAACTGGGACATCGCGCGGCGCACGGTGGGCTACTGGCGCTACGACACCGCCGGCGAGCTGGCCCTGCTCAACCAGATCTGGCCCGTGCTGTCCCTGGTGATCAACCTGTTCACCCCGCAGCAGAAACTGATCTCCAAGACCCGCACCGGCGCGAAGGTCGCCAAACGCTACGACACCGCCCAGACCCCGCACCAGCGTCTGCTCGCCGAGGCCGCAGCCCACCCCGAGGACCCCGCCCTCGACGACGTCGACGCCCGCCGCCTGGCCGCACTGATCACCAGCACCAACCCCGCCGCCGTCCGCCGCGAGATCGGCCAACTACAGGCCACCCTGCTCG
>CAXTHY010000043.1:0-29491 GCA_964244175.1 uncultured Jatrophihabitans sp.
TGTGGATCTTCGCGAGTCGCTCGGGGAACGGCACGTCGCATTGTTTTCGCAGCTTGTTGACCGCCGCGACCCAGTCGGTCGAACTGTTCCACCAACACGATCGCGCGCCAAGCGACCGGCAGCTCGTCATCGTCCGACTCCTCAGGGTGCAGGCAGCTCGCCGAATATCGAGCAGCTTGGCCCCACGTCCGCGCGCCTGGAATGCAGCCTGAACCGCGCTCTCGTGGGGCCAAGCGTCGAGATCGGCCGGAAGTCCGCCGAGGAGATCAACTTCAGGCGGTCGGGAGACTCGCCACTGTTCGGGAACTCGGAGTGCGCGGTCGTCGACCGAACGCTCGACGCACTGCTGCGTGAATCGAGTCGGCTAGATTCGTCGACTGATGGCGGAGATCTGCGCGGTACTGAGTTTGATCGCCCGCGGCGCGAGCAAGGCAAGCGTCTCGGTTGGGATCTGGGTCTGCACGAAGATCTCGGCGGTCCCGCTGTTCTTCCCCGGTACCGAACGCAGGGCCGCGGTCAGGTCGATCGACACGTGGATCCCGGCGGCGTCGAACTCCACTCGGGTCGGGCCGGACAGGTCGTCGAGCAGCGCCGCATCGATTGCCACGAATCGCCGATAGGTCACCGTGAGGTGATTCGCGCTCACCACCGCCGAGCCGCGGTGCAGCCGCACGGCCCTCGAAACCTGGTTGTGGCCCGGAATTCGGAGGTCCTGCGCGCTGGCGCGAATGCGGACCGACGGCGCGTAGAGGAGCGTCCCGGCCTCGCGGGCAAGTTCAGCGAGCGGGTCAGGCTTGCGCCTCCAGAACATGCGGTCACACTAGGCCGTGGCCCGGGAGCTTGTTGGACGGGTGAAGGAGCCAGATTTTGGAGGTAGTTATGTCGATGGTGCCTTTGTAGACGAACTCGCGTTTGTCGTAGCAGGTGCGCCGGCGCGGTAGCCGCGTAGCTGATTGATCGCTCGTTCCACGGTGTTGCGGTCGCGGTAGATCTGTTTGTCGAGGGCAGGTGGGCGACCGACCCCGCCACCATGCGCATCACCGGACAAGCCGCAGCTGCGGCTAGTCGTTGGCGGGTTCGGGCGGGCTACTGCTGGCGGCGCTGCGCAGCCCGTCCAGGAGCGGTGATGAGCGCGCCGAACTCTGCCCGAGCGGTCGCGGGGTTGTCGCCGCCGCGCAGCGGCCCCACCCGGATCCGCCAGCTACGGCGCGTTTCTGGCTTCGGCTGTGGGCTCTGCATAGGTCACGGACGCGTCGGAGCGGACCGTGAGATCTCGTCGAAGGCGGCCGTCATCGATGCACCCACGACTACGGCCGCCCCGCGACACACTGCCTGAGCGGCATTGACGAGCGTCCGAGCTCTAGGCCGACGTGCGTCGCACCACGAAGCTCAGCAGGTGGGCTCGGCCGCCGCCCGGGGCGTGTCATTGACTCAGCCCCGCCGCGAGAGCCCGAAGTGTTGCCTCGCAGTCGTCGATCAAGCTCCGAGCAATGTCCGTCGCCGGCCGAAGCGACGTGAACGATCCGACGACCTGCCCGATGAAGAACGATTCCAACCGCTTGGCCTCCTCGTTACCACCCTGAGCAGCCACGTCGATACGGGTCCAAGCATCGGCAACGAGCATCGGCTGAAGCGGCATTGCCAACGGGACAGGGCTGTCCGGCTTTTCCCATTCCTCGTGCCACGCGCTTCGCAGCTGACGGGCCGGCTTGCCAGTTCGGGTCGTTGAGCGAACAGTGTCGTTCGAATGCGCGGCCAGGTACTTCGTCTTCACGACGTCGGGCGTCATGTCTTCGACGCTCGACAACCAAACGGACCCGGTCCACACCCCGGACGCGCCCAACGCCAGGGCGGCAGCCATCTGTCGCCCTGACGCGATGCCGCCAGCTGCGAGCACCGGTAGCGCTCCGGCCAGATCTACGATCTCCGGAGTCAGCACCATCGTGGCGATCGTGCCCGTGTGCCCGCCAGCCTCCGTTCCCTGCGCGATAAGGAGGTCAACACCAGCATCGATCTGCCGCACGGCGTGCTTGGCCTGGCCGACCAGCGCGGCTACCGCGACACCGCTTGCGTGCGCACGTTCGACCAGCGCCGGCGGTGGAGTGCCGAGGGCATTCGCGACGAGCGCGATCCGGTGGGAGAACGCGACATCGAGGAGATCGGCAATGCCGCGCGAGCCAACGGTGAGCGACGATAGGATCTCGTCGTTGACGGGATCGGAGACAGTGTCGGGAAGTTCCGCAATTCCGTAGCGTTCGAGAATATCGTCCACGAAGTCAATATGTGCTTGGGGTATCTGTGCCCGAAGACCATTGATCAGGTTGTCAGGGTCACCTACGGCGCTCTTCGCGGGCACGAGTACGTCGACACCGTACGGGCGACCGCCGACGTGGTGCTCGATCCACGTCATCGCCTGGTCGAGTTGCGGCGGCGTGTACGCCGACGCGGCGAGCACACCGAGGCCGCCAGAATTGGTAACCGCCGCCACGACCGCAGAAGTGCGGTTGAAACAGACCAGAGGGCTGTCGATGCCAACAAGTTTCGTAAACGCATTCTTCATGCGTGCCTCCTAATCGACCGAGATGCGCCTCCGCAAGAGTTGGGCCGCGTCCCCAGTAGCGGCCGGGTAGGAACCATCGGCACAGAGCGCGGTTGAATCCGGATACCCACTTCTCATCCGCCGATCGTTCTATCGGATCCCCAGTAGGGAACTCGCAGCGCGCGTTTGTTTATCTTTCCCATCTCGTTTCGCGAGAGTTCAGCGACAATCTCGTAGCTGCGCGGGCACTTGTAGCCGGCGAGATCGTGTCGGCAGAGCCGGGCCAGCTGCTCCAGATCGAGATCGGGCTCAGCCGAGACGACGAGTGCGTGCAGGGACTCTCCCATGTCCTTGTCGGGAATACCGATGACTGCAACCTCTCGAACCCCTGGGTGCTTCGTCAGCACCGCCTCGCTCTCTGCCGGATACAAGTTCACACCGCCCGATACGACAATGTCGGCCAGACGGTCGGTGATATAGACAAAGCCATCGGCATCGACGTATCCGACGTCACCCAACGTCACCACATCCGGCGCGAGGTAAGCGCGCTTGCTCTTCTCGGCGTCACGATGGAAGCGCACCTGACGGCCGGGCGGGAGTCGGACACCGAGCAGCCCCACCTCACCATCGGCAAGCGCTACGCCGGACTCGTCGAACGCGCTGACGACCATTGGCGCAACGGCGCGTCCCACCGATCCGGGGTGGGTGAGCCAATCAGCACTCGAAATTCGGCAGACCGTGCCGAGTTCGCTGCCACCGTAGGACTCCGAGAGAACGGGTCCGAACCAAGCGATCATTGCTCGTTTCACGTCGGGCGGACATGCCGATCCCGTGTGTGCGACCAGTTCCAAGGAGCTGACATCGCACCGGCTACGCACCTGCTCGGGCACGGCCAGCAGGCGGCTGAAATGGGTCGGCACCATAACGCAGGACGTGACGCGAAATCGCTCTATCAGCTGCAAGGCGGCGCCCGCATCGAACCGAGGCATGACGACAACCGGCTGACCGGACAACAGGTGGCGAACACTCGTGAGCGGCCCGTTGTGCTGCAACGGCCCGACGACCAGATGGACTCCTTCGGGGAACCCTGACGATGCACTCAATCTCTCGACGTAGGCTTGCGCAGTCGACGGGGGCTCGCCGGAGGTCCAGGAGACCTCGGTCGCCTTCGCTCGGCCAGTGGTCCCTGATGTGTACACCATTACCGGGCGAACCGGGCGCGTGGCCAGGTCGAAACCTGTCGGCGCGCTGGCGGCGAGCGCGCCCCACGAGATGGACCCGTCCGCGATCTCGGGGGCGTAGGTGATCAGCTTCGTATTGCGTACCGAGCGCGCGGCGGCAAGCGCTGACGCCAAGGCGGCGGGTCCGGTCACCAGAGCCGCGCAGTCCGCCTCGAGGAGTTCGTGCTCGAACTCGGCGGGTGTCGCCTGCCGGTGCAACGCGACGGTGCCGACCCCCGACAGCAGGCCCGCCACATGGCTGATCAACGTCTGCGCCGTATTCTCGCCTGTCACGCCGATACGCGCGTCGTCGTCACCGACGAGGTCATGCAAACCCGCCGCGACACCGACCACCTGAGCCGAAAGCTGCTCCCAGGACAACGTGGTGGAGCCGTCGGTAAGCGCAAGGTCCAGCGGCGTCCGGTCCGCGCGAACGCCGATGCCACCGAGATACATCAGCCCTCCGTCTCGGCCCCGTCTCACTTAGAGCGATGCTTTTGCCCCGACGTTGCGTAGGTTACTATGCATCGTATCCAGTTCTGCGATGTCCCGTCCACTTCGCCGAGGAGGTCATCGTGGCGGCACCTCTGGCACCCGACCTCTTTGCCAGCCTCGACCCAATCGCGCTGGCTGGCTCGCGATGCGACGCTTGCGGGACGGTCCAGTTTCCGGCGGCCGGCCAATGCGCGCATTGCGCGCAGGACGACCCACAGCCAATCACGCTTCCGTCAGTAGGCACCATCTGGACGTGGACCATCCAGCGGTTCCCTCCGAAGCTGCCGTATGAACCTCCACAGGCGGGTTTCTCCGCCTTCGCCGTCGGATATGTGGACCTTGGCGAGGTGCTGGTCGAGTCGATCCTGGACGTTGACCTGAAACGTATCGAGATCGGTATGTCTGTTCGTCTCGCGCGCCGTCCATTGGATGATGGCGACGCCCCATTCACCTTCGCCTTCAGCAGTACATGAGCGCGTTCGAACCGACGTACATCGTCGGCGCTGGCATTCACCCCTTCGGCCGTCACGATGGCGTGAGCGGGCTCGACATGGGACTGTCTGCAGTCCGGGCCGCGCTGGTCGACGCGGGTTTGACGTGGGACAAGATCGATATAGCAGTAGGCGGAAGCAACACCGCGAAGCCGGAGTCGCTCGTCGCGAGGCTCGGCCTCACCGGGCTTCCCTTCACCTCTGTTCGGAACGGGTGTGCGACCGGAGCGCTCGCCATGTCCGCAGCGGCAAGCGCGCTCCGAGCAGGTGAGGGTGACCTCGCGGTGGTGGTCGGGTTCGACAAACACGAGCGCGGCCCCTTCGCGTCGGACCCTCAGTCGTACGGTCTCGCTCCGTGGTACGCGCGAACCGGCCTGATGGTCACGACGCAATACTTTGCGATGCGCACCCGCCGCTATCTGCATGAACACGATGTCGACGAGCTGACACTCGCGCGGGTGGCCGAGCGCGCCAGCCGCGGCGGCGCAGCGAACCCCAACGCCTGGCGGCGGCGAGAACTCACGGCAAGCGAGGTACTGGCGGCACCGATGGTGTCAGACCCGCTGACGAACATGATGTTCTGTCAGCCGAACGAAGGGGCGGTGGCCCTCATCCTGGCTCGTGGCGACATCGCGCACGATCTGTGCCAGACGCCGGTACGACTCGCGTCGATATCGGTTCGAAGTAGAGGCGCAGGGTCATTCGAGGTCTTCAGTCCTTGGCTGGCCCCGGAGCGAGCCGGAAGTCCCACGGTCGCAGCCGCGCGGGCGGCCTTGCGAGCGTCCGGTTTCGGTGTCGGTGACATCGACATCGCTCAGGTGCAGGACACTGACTGTGGGTCCGAACTCATCCACCTGGCCGAGACCGGATTGTGCGAGGACGGCGAACAGCCATCGCTCATGGCGGACGGCACGACAGAGACCACCGGCAGACTGCCGATCAACACAGATGGGGGTTGTCTTGCCAACGGCGAGCCGATCGGCGCATCCGGGCTGCGTCAGGTGCATGAGATCACGCGGCAACTCCAGGGCCGGGCGCCCGGACTGGCCCCATGGCAGAGACCTGCTGTCGGCTTCACGCACGTCTACGGTGCTCCGGGCGTATCGGCGTGTGCTGTCCTGACCACTGCAGCACTGTGATGGCGATACCTGATGCCGACGAGTGGGCGGCCGGTGTCCGGGCGTGGCTGGCCAAGGATGTCGGGCCCGCCCGTCCGGAGGAAGTACGGGACTTCGCGGTGTTCCGGGACCTCAGCGAGGCCCAAGAGACAGCTCTGCTGAACGAGATCAGGGCATACCGCCGCCAGCGATACGATGCCGGCTATGGGGCCCTGACCCTGTCCGAGGAACACGGCGGGGCGGGACTGCCCGCCTCGTTCACAACGATCTTCTCGCAGATCGAGGCCGACTACGCGGTACCGCCGTCCACCGAGTTGATCAGCGTGACGACGGGTCTGGTGGCTCCGGCCGTGGCGTTGTTCGGGACCGCAGAGCAACGCAAGCGCTTTGTCGCGCCCCTGCTGCGTACTGATCTCCTGGCCTGCCAGCTCTTCAGCGAGCCGGGTGCGGGCTCCGACCTTGCCGGGCTTTCCTGCCGCGCGCAGTCAACGGGGACGAGCTGGACAATCGATGGGCAGAAGGTCTGGTCGTCAGGCGCCCGACATGCCGACGTCGGTCTGCTGCTTGCGCGGACGGACGTCGACGTCGCGAAGCACAAGGGGATCACCGCGTTCCTGTTGCCCTTGGACTCGCCCGGCGTGACCGTCCGAGCCATCCGCCAGATGAGCGGCGGGAGTTCCTTCAACGAGGTGTTCCTGGACGGCGTGACGATCAGTGATGATCTTCGGATCGGCGAGGTCGGGCAAGGATGGTCCGTTGCCACCGCAACCTTGGCGTACGAGCGCCAGGCGTCGGGCAGCGGCACGCGGCGTAAGGGCGGCGCATTCAGTGACGTACTCGCCCTTGCCCGTGCCAGCCAAGTAAACAAGGACCCGGTCGTGCGCCAGCAACTCGCCGACCTGTACGTGCGTACCGCTTTGCGATCTGCGACGTCACTGCGCGCGGCTCGGGCCGCCGCCTCGGGTTCCTCGCCCGGCCCCGCCGGCTCGGTCGGCAAACTGGTGGCCTCCGACCTCTTGGTCCGCACGGGTGAGCTGGCCGCGGAGATCCTCGGAATGCGCATTGCCGCCGACCACAGCGACGGCGGATTCGCCTGGACCCAACACCTACTCGGTGCCCCCGGATACCGGCTCGCGGGCGGCACCGACCAGATACAGCGCAACATCATCGCCGAGCGGGTGCTCGGACTTCCGCCGGAGCCGCGTGCCGATAAGGACACCCCGTTCTCGCAGCTGAGCCGCTCGTAGGGACGAGCGTCTCACCATTCCAGGTGCGCAGCCAATGCTTCGCGGGCGTCGGCCACATTTCCCAGCAGCAACGCGTCCGCGCGGGCCCGCCGGAAATACAGATGTGCGAAGTGCTCCCAGGTAAAGCCTATGCCGCCATGAAGTTGCACCGCCTCGGCCGTCGCGAAACGGAATGCGTCCGAACACCAGATGCGCGCCACAAGCGCCGCCTCTCGCAGCGCTCTCTGATCACTCTCGGCGTCGAGAGCGCGGGCCAGCGCCGATCGGCTCATCTCGACCTGGACCAGCACGTCGGCCAAGGTGTGTTTCACGGCTTGGAAGCTTCCGACCGGTCGGCCGAACTGGCGGCGTGCGTTGACGTATTCGACCGTTTGGTCGAGACATCGTTGAGCACCGCCCAGTTGCTCCGCCGCAATAGCGAGCGCGATCACGCTCCACGCGGACTCCAACGCAGCAGCTGCATCGGTACTGATCAACTGAGCCGCGGCCTTATCGAAGTCGACCCGCCCCATCGGTCGGCTGAGATCGAGAGACTCGACGGGCGACACCCGAACGCAAGGTTGCTCGGCGTCGACCAAGAACAGCTTGTCATCTGCCGCCACTACGAGCCACGTTGCTCCGAGCGCATCGAGGACGCCGTCCGCATGACCGACGACAAGCCCATCCCGGTCGCAGGACAGTGTGTGCGACCCGCCGGAGTAAGCGGCACCGACGACGGTGGCCACAACACCGTTCGCGATGTCAGCCAGGGCCGTCAACGCAGGCGCCCCGCAACCGGCGAGAACCTGTCCGGCCATAACGGTGCTCGACAGGAACGGGACGGGAAGCAGAGCCGCGCCCAGTTCCTCGGCGACGACAAGTATCTCCGCCAGACCGCCGATCCCCCCTGCAGGCTCGGGCAGACCTAGCGCCGATACCCCGATCTGGGACGACAGCACGTCCCACGCGCGTTCGTCACGCGCGGGTCGTTGTCCATGCTCGAGACGAAGGACTGATGCTTGACCCCCGAAACCGGCTGCGGCAGCTCGCACCGTCGTCCGCAGTTCCGCCAAGCCATCGGACTCCCCGGTCACGTCCCAGGCTCGCTGGCCGAGCGGCGCACGTCAGACACCAGGGATCCAGTGCGCGTACAGCCGGTGGAAGTGTCGGATCTTGCTTTCCTGATATGCCGACAAGGTGACGGCGCTTCGGGACGTGCTCCGCAAGCCCTTTTGCACTGCTTCTAGGTTGAACTCGTCCTGGTCGAATACGCGCGCCAACGAGCCGAGTTCCTCGGTCGCGTCGCGCCAGTGTTCGTCGGCGCCGAGGCGCACTTCCTGTGCCGGCGCTGGCGGTTCGCCTGCATACGGGGCAAGTAGCAACACCTCCATCAGGCAGCTCTGATGATCATCGCCGTTAGGGCGAAACCGGTAGAAGATCTGGTTGTACGAGCCCCAGGGGTGAGCATTCGGAAAGATATTGACGAAGTAGCTGTCGACAAGTTCCGCGTCGCACAACAGGTCGACGCAATTCCCAATCGTCGGGCGGAGTGCGTTTCGGGCGGACTCGGCAAGTGCGAGCCGCGCTGTGCTGCCGTCGGGAATTTTGATCAGGGCCGGATCGTCGAGCCGTACGTCAAGAGCCGAGTCCAGCTGCTCCTGCTCGGTCGGCGTCCAGCTGAGCAGCGGACTCGCGACGCCACGGGGTGAGATCGTCCGTGCGACATTGCCGAAAATGTCGTACTGACTGTTCGCGTCGCCAAACCCCGGCAGTAGCTGGGGGTGCGTTGTCACGACGTGATAGCTCTCCATGAACGCTTCTTGGACCAACTTCCAGTTAGCGTTCACGATCTTCGTCACATGCGCCCGGGTGTAACGCTGGTCGAGCGGCCACCGGTCGAACAGTTGCGGAAGCACGCCAAGAAAGGAAAATAAAGATTCGCAGTTGACATCGGGATTGACGAAGACAAAGCCGCCCCAGGTATCGACACTCACTCGAGGCAAGGTGAAGGCGCCAGGCTTGATGTGTGGGAAGTCCCACGGACTGGGAATTCGCTTTAGCTGACCGCCCAGTGACCAACAGAAGCCGTGAAAGCTGCACTGCAACTCCTCGACTCGGCCGGCGGAATCCCGCAGCGCCCGGCCCCGGTGCAGGCATGCATTCGGATAAGCGACGATGCCGCCGTCACCGAGCTTATGTCTCACCAGCAGGTAGGACTTGTCGGCGATGTCATAGATCGCGGTATCACCTACACATCTCAGGGCCTCTTCGCGACAAGCAACCTGCCAGATTCGCGACCAGAGGTACTTTTTCTCCAGATCGTGAACATCACGGGCTAGGTAACGCCGAATCGGGACGTCTTCCAATTCGTGGTCGAGCGACGTTTGCCAACGGTACGTCTCAGGAATTTCGCCGGTGTCGGTCGCCAACAATTCCTGGTAGCTCAGCCCACGCGGTGGCCGCAACGACGCCGCCTCAGCTGTCACGCGGTCTCCAAAGATGCCCTGGGCGGCGCCGTGGGTGGGACCACAGTTTCGGGGGTGGCGAATCTCCGACTTCGGCCGGCCGCGCCGCCAGCGGTCGGGCCACCGCTGACCACCCAACGGCAGAGTTCTGGATCAACCCCGATCAGCGGTCCGGCGACCTGGGTGCCATCGCGGTCGAAGCGACCCTGAACGCCGTTGCGGTCGGTGACCTGAACCGGTCCGATCCCGTCGTCAGCCCACTCGTAGATCGCGCCAGTCAGTGGATGTTGCAGCTGTCGCATGCCGTCCGAATCTCCCTCTTCTGATCCGTCGATCCGATTCAGGGTACGGGCGGGATCTCGCCGTAACAAGACTTGTTGTCCAGTTACTCTTGCCCATGACCTGTACTTACTTGATAGTGGGTCTAGTATAGAACTACGATGATGGGTCGCGTCGCGAGCCAGGGGGAACAAGTGGAAATCGGCGGTCGAACGGCAGTCGTGACGGGCGGCGGCAGCGGTATCGGGCGCGCAGTCGCGCAGTTGCTCGCCGCGCACGGATGCGCGGTCGTGGTTGTGGACCGTGACGAGATCGTCGCGAACGAGACCGTTCAGGGCCTGCCAGCCGGACCCCACGAGTCGGCAGCGCTCGACGTGACAGACATCGAGGCCGTGTCTCGGCTGTTCGAGCGACTTGCAGCCGATCGTCGAGATCTGGCGGGCGTGGTCAACTCGGCTGGCATCATGACCGGTGGCGAGCCATGGCCGGCCAGCGATTTGCAGCAGATGAGTCGGGTGGTTGCCGTCAACAGCATCGGAACGGCAATCACGACGACCCTCGCGGCTCGATACCCGATTCCGGCCGATCGAGCGGTCGTGAACGTCTCCTCCGCTGCCGCCATCCGGCCGTTGCCGCCCGATCCGACCTACGCCCTGTCGAAGGCCGGTGTACTCGCGTTCAGTCGCTCAGCGGCGATGGGCGCAGACGGATTGCGGGTCAACGTGGTCCTGCCAGGCATCGTGCGGACCCCGTTGCTGGGGACTACCGGATCCGACGGAGTCGCCGGCTGGCTAGCCCACCGCGTGGACGGCCCGTTGTTGTCTGCCGACCAGGTGGGCGAAGCCATCGTGACTTTGTTCGTAGGCGATCAGAACGGTGAGGCATGGTCGATCGAATTGGACAGGACAGACCCGACGAAGGTAGTGACAACCGCACTTTGAGCGTAATCGCGAGGTGGCAATGCACAATCCCGTTGATGCTCGACCTGGCTGGCAACTGCTCCTGGATGCCATCGCAGCTGAGGTGGACCCCGCTCGCCGAGCGAATCTGGAGGTCGTCGCAGAACATGTGGTCGCGGAGACGTCCGGCGATCTCGACGCGGTGATGCGCACGCTGACCGCAGAACCGAGCTACGAGATCTGGGGCGCGTCAACGAGCGTTGGCCCCCAGGGCGCCGACGCCGTGCGCGAAAACTACGCGAGAATGATCAAAACCGGGAAGAATCGACTGGACTATGACATCGGCCGCGTGGTTGCCGATGCGCACACCGTAGTCACCCAGGGTACGTTCCGGTTCGCCTATCCTGGCCGGGCCCTGGCTGCCACCGCGACGGCGGCGCACGAACCGATCAACCCTGACGATTGGTACCTCGTCGAATACCAGTGCGTGATCGTATGGCCGATCGGCGATGAGGGTCGCATCAGTGGCGAAGCAGTCTACGCGGGCGAGCCGCCCCGAGCGATTCGTGCGCTGCACGACGGCGAGCTGGACAATCTCGGCCCGCACCACCGGCGCAACGGTGTCGTCGAGTCATGGTGACACCTGAGGCTTTCATGAGTCGCGCCGTCGCCGACCACTCCAGCCCCGCGATCCCCGATTCCGAAGCCTTGGAACGAATGTATCGGCTTATGCTCACCACCACGCTGGCCGACAACAAGGCGCGCGAGGAAACGAAGGCCGGGAGACTGCAGGCGGCGTTCTATCCGGTCCGCGGCATGGAGGCGGTCTGCGCTGCGATCGGAGAGGCTCTGCGCCCGAAGGATCAGGTGGTCTCGACCTATCGGAATCTCGGGGACGCACTGGCCAAGGGCGTCTCACTCCGGGCGATCATGGCTGAGCTATACGGTCGCGTCGATGGAACGTCCAAGGGCAAGGGCGGGGCGATGCATCTCCACGACGCCTCCGTGGGCTTCATGATGACAACAGGCATAGTCGGCTCAGGACTGCCGATCGCGGCCGGACTTGCCGTCGCCGCGCAGCTAGATAAATCCGACCGTGTCATCCTGGTGACCTTCGGTGATGGAGCAACCTCGATTGGGGCTTCTCACGAAGCGCTGAACCTCGCGGCACTGTGGCAGCTCCCCCTCATATTCCTATGTCAGAACAACCAATGGGGGGAGCACACACCGATCGCCGAGTACGCCGGCTCAACCGACTTGGCCGGCCGCGCCGCTTCCTACGGTATGACGGCTACGAGGGTGGATGGGTTCGACCCCATCGAGACGTTTCGGGTGATTCGCACCGCGACCGAACTTGCGCGGGCTGGCGGTGGGCCGGTGTTCATCGAAGCCATGACCTATCGGCTGACCGGTCACACCGGAACTGCCGACTTCAGCTACGTGCCCACAGAGCAACTCGAGGCAGCTTATCTGCGGGATCCGGCGCCCACATTCCGGAAGTGGGCTATCGATCAGGGTCACCTCACCGAATCGCAGGCGCGCGATGTCGAAGCTCGCGCCGTCAGCGAGGTGGACGACGCCTTCGCCTTCGCCCAGAACAGCCCTTCACCGCAGCAGAAGGATCTGTACACGGACGTCTTTTCCGATGACACGGTGATAGGAGAACATTTGTGAGCGTCATCGATGACGTGCAGGAAGTCGCACAGATGACATCGGCCGGCGCCATGAACTCGGCGCTTGACTGGGCGATGGCGATCGACGACAAGGTCGTGGTGCTGGGCGAGGATGTCGCAGACCCGATCGGCGGCGTGTTCAAGATAACGAAGGGTTTGTCAGACAAGTATGGCGTTGGCCGAGTCAGGGCGACTCCAATAGCCGAACAGGCGATTGTGGGAACGGCCATCGGCTTGGCCATGGCTGGCTATCGGCCTGTCGCGGAGATCATGTTCTTCGACTTCATCACGGTGGCCATGGACCAGCTCGTCAACCATGCGACCAAGCTCCGGTACATGTCCGGCGGAGCCACTCCGGCCCCCATCACCATCCGGACGACGGTAGGCGGGAGCCGGTTCGGTGCGCAGCACGCCCAGTCGCTCGAGGCGTGGTTCATGCACACGCCCGGAATCAAGGTGGTCGTGCCGTCCAACCCAGCCGATGCAAGGGGCCTTCTGCTGTCATGCATCTTCGACGACAATCCGTGTCTATTTATCGAGCATATGAACTTGGCCTACAGCACGAAGGCGGATGTTCCGGTCGGCGATCACCGCATTCCGCTCGGCGTCGCCAACATCGTGAGGCCCGGATCGGATGCAACGTTGATCACTTACGGCTCGATGGTGGCGCCCTCGGTCGCGGCGCATGACGCTCTTGCCGGCGAGGGCGTCAGTGTAGAAGTCCTCGACCTTCGCACGCTCATGCCTCTCGATCTCGACACGGTCCTGACTTCTGTCGGGCGCACGCGACGAGCGGTCGTGGTGCACGAAGCCACCCAATTCTGCGGCCCAGGTGCAGAGATCAGTAGCCAGATCCATGAACAGCTCTTTGACGAACTTCTCGCTCCGGTTCTCCGGCTCGGTGCTGCCTACACTCCAGTGCCCTTCTCGCCCAGCCTGTCGGGCTACCCAACGCAAGACAGCATCGTGGAAACGGTGCGCTCCCTGGTGCGCCCCTGATCGCGTTGCCTACGCCCGCGGACGGCGCAGCCGCTCAGCGGTGACCAACCGGACCTTCGTGGGCGGTCGCATGGTCACGGGACCGCTGGCTCTCGTTCGAGGGTCACAGCAGCAATTTCTTGATTCCAAACTCGAGCACGCGAGGTGCGTGCCGGCGCAGCCTGGCCTCCAGCTTCGAGCCAATGTCGGGAAACACGTAGAACTGGTCCTTCTCGATTGCCTTCTCGACGGCATCGATGACTCTTGCTGAGCTGAGTGGCTTCATTATGCCGGTGGAGACGGCCTTCGCAGCCGGCATATCGTCAAGTAGCGGAGTGCTCACGGCCGGCGGGCAGATGCACGTCACGTGGATGCCGGCCAAAGCGACCTCGAGTTTCAGCACCTCGGCATACATGATGACCGCCGCCTTCGTGGCGTTATAGGGTCCGTGCGAAGGGGCGGGCACCCATCCCGCGATTGACGCGAACAGGGCAATGTGACCTCGTCCGCGTCGAACCATCGCCGGAGCGACGGCGCTCACCGTGGCAACCGTGCCGAGGTAGTTGACAGAGATCAGCGTCCGAAACGTGTCGACGGGCGTGTCCAGGACTCGCCCGGTAAATCCGATGCCGGCCGCGTGCACCAGCAGATCGCACCGCTTGGCAAACGGCCCGAGCTGCTCGGCCACCGCGTTCTCGTCGGTGACGTCCAGCGCGACTGCGGTGACGCGCGGGAGTTTCTCGAGTGCAGAGATGTTGCGGTCTACCGCGATGACCTCGGTGCCTCGCGCGGCCAGCCGGCCGACCATCTCCAAGCCCATCCCACTGCCGCCGCCGGTCACGATCGCCGTCTTGACCTCGGACAGCCGGGTCACCGTCGGGCTCCCCTCGCGAACATGCGGAGCGTGCTCGTCATTACTTTGTCGCTCGGCCGGCGGCCGGTCATCAACATGGACGTGAACGGCGGATGAGGGAAACGGTTGGCAACGACCGAACGTTTTCGCGACAAGGTGTGGAATCCTTGCCGACCCTGCAACCGCCCGACGCCGCTCACTCCCTCGCCGCCGAAGGGCAGCCCCGCGATGCCTGCACCGAAGAGTGCGTCGCCGATGACTACGCCGCCCGTGCGCATGCGCGAAGCGACCCGCTGGGCACGACGGCGATCACTCGAGAACACGCTTGCAGAAAGGCCGAACTCAGTGTCGTTCGCCATGGCAACGGCGTTGTCGTCGCTCGTCGATCGAAGGACGGACACCACCGGAACGAAAGACTCCAGTCGCAGCAAATCGCTGTTGTTCGGGACATCGAGCACAACCGTCGGAGAGAAATAGCGCTCGCCTACCTTCTGGATGCGATATCCGCCGGTCACAATTCGCGCCCCAGCTGCTACCGCCTTCTCGAGCCGCTCCTCGACCAGTTCGATCTGCCGCTCGGTCATGACAGGGCCGAAATGCTCGGCGGGGCGCATAGCTTCGGCAACCCTCACCAGCTCGCCCACGAAGTCGTCGTGAATTGCCTCGTCGACAATGATCCGCTCGGGCGCCATGCACGTCTGGCCGGCATTCGAGAATCCAGACCCGGCCGCCGCTCGAGCGGCACGACGCACGTCCGCATCCGAACAGACAATCATGGCATCCTTGCCACCCAGCTCCATCACACAGGGCTTCAGCAACTCACCGCACGTCGCAGCAATGCGTCGCCCTATCTCAACGCTGCCGGTGAACACGACGGCGTCGATACCCGGAGCGCGAACGATCGCGTCCCCGACGCTGCCATCACCGGTGACCACCTGGACCAAGTCCGCACCAGCGGAATTGATTGCGGCGGCAATAGCGTCAGCGTGGGAGGGGGTCAGCTCCGAGGGTTTGAAAACCACCGTGTTGCCCGCAGCGAGCGCCCAGGGAAGAGACTGCATCAATATCCCGACCGGATAGTTGAACGGGGTGATAATTCCGACGACGCCTAGTGGGGAGTACTCGACCCACGCACGCTTGGCAATCACCGGCACCGTCGAAGCGCGCGTCGGGCGGAGTGCTCGTTCTGCGTGTCGGGCGGCCCAATCGAGCATCGTGACGCCGACGGTCACCTCCAAGAGCGCATCTAACATAGGTTTGCCAGTGTCTGCGCAGATCAGGTGTGCGACTTCCTCACCGACGGCAGCCACGCTCCGGCGTATCGCCTTCAGGTGGTGGCTTCTCGCTCTTGTGTCAAGACAACCCCAGGCCAGCTGGGCCTCGGCGGCAGTGCCGACCGCGGCGTCGACGTAGGAGAGCGGATCGGTCGGCAAACCGGTCATGGATTCAGGCACTTTCAGCGCTCGCAATCTGTTTGCAGTGCCCCGGGGACCTGATTCGGCAAGCTGTATACGGTCTCCAGTTTCTAACTACAATTAGTATCACTTCCAGCCCCGCGAGTGAACCCCAACTGCTCGGCTGGCCAGCTTGCCGAGGGGGCGCTGCATCGAGGCACCCGTCGGAGGTCAGCGGTAGCGCCAGTGTGGCGACCGCTTCTCTGAGAAGGCGGCGATCCCCTCGCTCATGTCCTCGCTCAGCAGCAGGTCCTCGAGCGCGGGAGACGAGTATTCGACGGCGTCATCCAAGTCAGCGATCCGCGCAGTCTCGTTCATCACTTGCAATGAAGCCCGAATCGAGGTGGGAGATCCGGCTAAAATCTCCTGAGCCAGTGCACGTGCACCCTCGAGCGCTGTCCCAGGCGCCACGACTCGGTTGACGATGCCGGTCGCGAGCGCACCCTCGGCGTCGAGCCGTCTGCCCGTCAGGATCAATTCGGTCGCTAACTTGATTGGTACGGACCGCGGGAGACGCACTAGGCCCCCCGCGCCAGCGATCAAACCAACTTTCACTTCAGGCAGCGCGAATTGAGCCTTGGCATCGGCAACGATCAGCTGGCATGCAAGTGCAATCTCAAAGCCCCCGCCCAATGCGAACCCGTTTACAGCGGCGATCACAGGCTTTCTGATATCTCTACGACTGGTGAGCCCGGCGAAGCCGTTGAGCGGCACCCACATCGGCTTACCCTGCGCCATCCAGACCAGATCGTTGCCTGCGCTGAAAGCCTCACTGCCGGCACCGGTCAGAATTGCTACCCAGAGGTCGGAATCAGCCAGGTAGGCGTCGAAGATCTGATCGAGCTCGTCATTCGCCGGTGGGTGAAGCGAATTGCGGGATTCCGGACGATTGATAGTGACTTCCAAAATATGACGGTCACGCCGCACAAGAACATGGTCGTAGTGCTCGCGCAAGCGCATCACGCGCGCCGGCATGAGCCGGCCGAGAGCCTCCGGGCTCGCTGCGAATCGATTGCCGATGCCGTATGAACGGGCGTATATCCGAGTCCCGACAGGTTGGTCCGAGGCCAGGATCTGAAGCATCTCGTGGTCATCCGAAACCGTATTGGCGAAGAAGCGCTGCCCAGTCTCGAGGAGTCGACCGACTGCAATACCGCGACCGTGTCCGTCGCGGTCAGTGACGACTGTGAACGTCTCGAGCGTCGCCCAGCCGTCTACGCGCATTGCGTGGCTAACCGGCTTCTGCTCGTCGATCTCGTGCTGTAGGCGGGCGCTGTCATCGGGCTGCCAAGCGGTAGGCAGCGTCGAATAGATCCCGACCGAATACTTACTAAGAATACCCCCGTTCGCACCAACCAAACCGTAGGTGCCCGGCGCCGCTCGTGCACGCGCAACGGTGTCGGCGATTGCGTGCATCGAGTAGTTATTGCCGGGGCCGCCGAAGAACGGGAGGCCACCGCTAACGGTGAGACCCCGCGGGTCGTCGGACGTGATACCGACGCCATCGCACACATTCAGAACGGCGATCGGGAAGCAGCTGTAGAGATCGAAAGTGGAGACCTGGTCAAGCGTGATGCCCGCAACGTCGAGCGCGTGCTCGACGGCCTGCCACGCGGCCGGACTCGAGCTCAGATCTACGCGATCCAGAAAGTCTTTCTCCCGTAGATCGGCATGGCCGTGAAGGTAGACCCACTTCTCCTGAGGGATGCCTAGGCGCCTGGCGGACCCGAGGGACGTCAGCAGGACAGCAGCACCCTGGTTCACTTGGTCTCGTGACACCACGAAGCGCGTATATGGATCGGCGATCACGCGGTTGCGATCTGTCGGTGCAACGAGTTCGCGAGCGTCACGGCGCACCGGCGCGGCGGAATATGGATTCTCGGCCGCCACATCGGTGAATGGAGCAAGGAGCTCGCCCATCGACCTCGCGTAGTCCGCTCTCGACATCTCGAGCCGGGCCCGGCGAGCGTTCTCGATCAGCGCGTACTGCGTGGGCGCGTCCACAAGACCGTGCCGAGCGGCGTACAGGCTGACTAATCCACTGAGACCTAGTCCACGGTCTTCCAGATCGCCGTCGATGTGTTCGCTGAAATCGGGCTTGTCCTCGCCATGCGCCAGGGCGCGAATGGTCGAGATCGCCTCCGCGCCCACTAGCAGGACGACTTGCGAGGATCCTTGTGACACCTCAGCAGCGAACTCATTGACAAGGTGTTGCGGTGCCTGTCCGCCTGCTACTTCGAGCACCGCTCGAAGCGGTGCGGCTTCGAGTCGTTGGGCTACTGATCGCGGGAAATTGTTCGATCGCCCGAGCGGCGCCTTTGCGCCCGGCATGGATATCTCGAACTGGCGGACCGCCGCTATCGTGTCGATATTGAACGGCTCGACGCCGGCATCTGCGAGCGCCCTCTTGGCCGCCGCGGCCGCGAGATCCACGGCGGACATCGCCGCGTAGTTCGCATCATCAACCTTCTCCGCCACCTGTCCGACTCCAACGAGTACTGGAGTCCAGTCGGGTATCCCGTCGATATTCATAGGTCCTTTCGCACATCGTCCATTGGTTGCTAGGTGCTAGCGGTCGCCGCTCGCTTCCATGTGATTACCGCGTCCAGTGCCTCGACCTGCGCGCCGGCGACTCTGAGCGGATTGATTTCGAGGGACTCGAGTTCGTCACCCAGGGATACTGCCAGTTCGCTGACTCTGGCTATGACCGAAGCGACAGCGTCGAGGTCAGCCGGTTCGGTACCTCGGGCGCCATGCAGAAGCGCCGCGCCTTTGAGGCGGTCGAGCATGTCGCGTGCATAGCTCGCGGTGACGGGAGCGCTCGCGAGAATCGAGTCATTCAGAACCTCCACGAACACTCCGCCGATAGCGATGGCCAGTATCGCGCCCCACTCGGGATCCTTGACGACCCCAACCAGCAGCTCTACGCCCCCGCCACGCATCGGGCTGACGAGCACGCCCTCGACGACCGCTTCGGGTATTCCTTTGGCCGCATCTCGGACCTCTGCGTGCGCCGTGCGTACAGCTTCGTCGCCCTGCAGGTGGAGCTTCACGCCGCCAATCTCGCTCTTGTGCATGACCTGCGGAGACACAAGCTTGAGCACAACGGGATAGCCGAACTCACGCGCCGCTCTCACAGCTTCGTCAGCGCTGGCAACGAGGTGTGACGGCACAACCGGTATATCCGCCGCCTGGAGCATCCCTCGCGCCATCGCCTCGGACCATTCACCTCTGCGCTGGTCGATCGCCGGGATAGCAACCGAGGCCGAGTTCGACCTGGCCGTAGTGTTGGGACGCGTAGCGGACCACTGGGCGACCTTGCCGAGCGCGAGTACTGCCTGTCGTAGACCACAGATGACGATCTCCACACCCGCCATCGAGGTCGCGCGCTCGGTAACCTCGCTGATCGGCTGCATCACCTGATTCACCAACACGACCGGAATCGGCGAGTCCTTGCCGGCGGCACCAATTGCATCGACAAGTGACTGCGCCAGGTATGGCCCGTCGGCCGGCTTCCACGGCAGCACGCTGATAGCGGCGACAACACCGATCGAGGGGTCGTTCGCCAACGCGGTGATCGTCTGGGTGAACAATGCCGGGTTGATGATTGCGGCGCCCGTGATATCAAGCGGATTCTGCACGGTTCCGTACGTGGGCATGACCTCGGTCAGCGCGGCAACAGTAGCGGGAGCCAACTCCGGCAGCGGCACGCCGAGTTCCTCGGCGCGGTCGGCAAAAATGTCACAGGCGCCCCCGGAGATGCTGGCCACCGCGATCCCCCGACTGGACAGCCGTCCTGTTGCGGCAGCGAGTCCGGCAGTAATCAGCATGTCCTCAATCGAATCGACCCGGATCACACCCAATTCCCTGAACATCACATCGATGACCCGATCGTCACCCACCAGCGCGCCCGTGTGAGCGACCGCCGTGCGGGCAGACAACTCGCTGGTGCCCGCCTTCAACACCACCACTGCCTTGCCGGCTTCGGCCGCCCGACGTGCGGCTCGCACGAAAACGTTCGGACTCCGGACGGTCTCCATGAAGATGGCGACAGCCTTGGTCGCGTCGTCGTCGACCAGGAAGTCGATGATGTCGCCCGCAGTCACCATCGCTTCGTTCCCGAGTGTGACAGCGTAGGACAGCTCGACGCCGCTCATGCCCGCGAAATCGAGCATCGATGACGAACTGGCGCCACTCTGCGACAGCAGCGCAACAGGACCAAACCGTTGGGGCAGATCAGGAATCGCCGCGACTGGAACGCGGTCGACGAAGTTGACGAAGCCGAGATGATTCGGACCGAGCACCACGATGTCGAGCGCCTCGGCGTGCGCCACCATCTCGTCCTGAAGGAGTC
Organism: uncultured Jatrophihabitans sp.; assembly: GCA_964244175.1. GTDB lineage: Bacteria > Actinomycetota > Actinomycetes > Mycobacteriales > Jatrophihabitantaceae > Jatrophihabitans. The sequence goes on from CAXTHY010000043.1 coordinate 20,045, forward strand.
GACCACGTGGCCCGGCGTCGCCGTATCCGGACGACAGGATGACTACGTTTCGAATTCCGGCCGAGGCTGCATCTGACATCGCGTCCAGGGTGCCGGCTTGTGGGACCATAAGTAGCGCGATGTCCACCGGCTCACCGATGTCGGCGCACGAGACAGCCGTCGGTCTCCCGTGCGTTTCTGCGCCTCGCTGATTCACCAGATAAACACTGGCTCCCATGCCGAATTGAACGAGGTTTCTGAAGGCGATTGCGGAGAACATCGACTTGTTCGCGGCGCCGACCAGCGCGACGGAGCGTGGCCGAAAGAACTCACCCAGCCGCTCGGGTGACAGGACAGCGGACAAGACGACCCCTTCGGACTGAACATCGATCTTCATATGAGGGCGGGAACCTGATCACTCCCGTAGGTATCTTCTCGAGCCTCTACACCTAGTAGGTGACCAGTCCGGCGGCCTCCAGGTGACGGCGGTCGTTGAGCGAATCGATTACGCGTGCGCCGTTTGCACCGGCGATGACGCGTGTGAGCGAAGCATGCCCCGGCATAAAGAACATGTCGGCCGCTGTTCCGAGGATGTCGGCGAGGTAGGCGTTGATGACTCCGCCGTGGCAGACGATGACAATCGTGCCCCCAGAATGCGATTCGATCAGACCTTCGACAGTGGTCGACACCCGCCGGCGAAGGGCCGCGCCCGACTCACTGAACGGAAACACCTGCCAGCGGCGCTCCGTCGCAAACCGAGCCTGCGCACCGACCCAAGCAATCTCGCCCATGCGATCAACCGGCCATTCGCCGTCGGCTAGGTTGGTGTAGGCATCGACCTCGGCCAACGACGGCTCGACCATCAGGGGGGCGTCGCAACGATCGCGAATCTCCTCGGCCGTCTGGCACGCTCTGCGCATATGGCTACACGCGAGAGCCGCGACGTCCTCGGTCTCGAGACATCGCGCCACCAACGCCGCCTGACGACGACCTAGTTCGGACAGCTGCGGATCAAGCCACGCTCGTGGGGCGAGGACGGCCGGCATTTCTTCCTGCTGACCATGCCGAACAAGGATCAGACGTGTCGAGGGCGCCCCATCACGGAGCATGGCCCGGTCGAGACTGATCAAGGACCTGTCCGTCACCGCAAGACACCTCCTGATTCAGCGACACCAGTGCAACGGGCACCCTTACCCCTTCACCATGCCTTCGGACTTGATGCGGTCGGCGAACGACTCGAGCCAGGTCCAGCCGTTGACGACCACGCGGTCATCACCGACCAGGCGGGTGACTCCGCCCTGCGCGCGGTAGCCACCCCAGCGCGCATTATTGAAGCCGCGCAGCTGCTGGGTCTCATCGCCCGTAAAAGCCCAAACTCCGGCACCACCCAGATCGTAATCGGCAGAACTCACATAGCCCTCTGAATCGAGCGTGAACGTTCCGCCCACATCAGTCGAGAGTGCCACGGCCCGGTCGTCCTCGACGATGGCACCGACGCTCCAGCCGCGACGGCCTCTCACTATGTGACCGAACTGAATGGAGCCGTCTTCGAAACGATTGCCAAACACATTCCAGGATATCTGAATGTCTTTGTACCAGCGGTATTCCTTCCATTCTACTCCGTGCTGGAAGTACAAATGGTCGAAAAATACTGGACCTTCGCAGGGCTCACCGAGGATCGACCCCTTCATCCAGTACATCTGGCTGGCGTAACCGAGGGGTTCGGTTCTCATCGGCGAAAAGAACTGAACACCAATCGCCGTACGCGCTCCCTGAAGTTGGAGCGGGTCGCCCTCCGACCAACTCATGTGATCATCAGTGATCGTCAAATCGATCGGCAGTTCGGTCGAGCCGTGCAGCATGCCCTTCGATGCCCAGTGCCTCTTCAGCGGCTCGAACTGTCGAACTAATTCACCCTTGGCGCTCCTACCGGACTCTGACGTCAGCTCCATCGACCCCGAGCGGTTCGTGAGGATGTAGTTGCCGCCAGACATTGGTCCGATGAACTTCCGCTCGAGAACAAACGTCTTTCCCGAGTCCGTGGTCAGGCCGCCGTAGAGGTATTGGGACTGTAACGTCATGCCTGAGATAACTGTGTCCGGCATAATGGCGGACAGATCGGGCTCGTAGGTAGCCGCGATGTTCCTAAAATCGAAATCGCCGACTAGTTGCCGCTCATCACTCATGTCGTCTCCTTAGTTAACAATAGGCGTGAATTGGAGGTACAAAGTCTTCGGCCCGCTGAGAACAAAACTCGGTTTGTAGGTGGGTTCGGCGGCAGGTCTCAGCGTATCCATTTGCCGACAAAGCTGGATTAGCCCGATCTCCGCCTCCACTCGTGACAGGTTGGCGCCGACGCAGTAATGAATCCCGTACCCGAACGACAGATGCTGCCGGCCGTCACGGTCCAATCGAAATTCGTCGGGGCATTCGAATCGAGTCTGGTCACGATTCGCTGAGGCGTACACCAGGATTGCCGTCGCGCCAGCCGGGATCAGCACCCCGGCTACGGTCACGTCTCGGCGAACAATGCGGAACATACCTTGCGCCGGAGCCGCGAGGCGGAGCGCTTCCTCGACCACGGTTCTCGCGACCGACTCGTCGTCTCGAATCGCGGCATGCACGTCCGGACGATCGACCAAAAGGATCACTGCTGTGGCGATAAGTGACGTTGTCGTCTCGTTTCCCGCGACGAGCAACTGATGGATGATGTTCAGCATCTCAGGCGTATCTAACGGCCGCTTGTCATCGAGGTCATCGTCAGATGTGATGGCTGCTTGGATGAGGTCGGTGAGAAAGTCGTCGCGGGGCGCGCGCCGCCGCATCTCGAGCTCGTCTGCGAAGTAGTTCTGGAACGCACTCAGGCCACGCGCGGCTGAAAGCCGGTCAGCATCACTCGGATTGGCGCCGATAGCTAGAGTCGCATCGTCGGTCCACTGCTTAAAGTCTCGCTCGCGCTCGCTGGGGACGCCCAGCGCGTTCGCGATCACGCGCACCGGAAGTGGGACCGCGAATTCGGAAACTAGTTCCACTCGCCCGGCATCGATAAATTGGGCCATCAGCTCAGCCGTGATCCGCTCTATATCCGGCTTCCACGACGCCACTCGGCGGGCCGTGAAGGCTCGGCCGACGAGCTTCCTGTAACGCGTGTGCGCCGGCGGATCACGGGTGAGCATCGTCGAGACTGACGGATACCCGGTAGCGCGAATCTCCTCGAGCTCTTGAGCGATGTCAGCACTGCCGGCGCCAAGGGCAAGGCCTGGACTCGTAAATTCGTTCGAGAAAGTTTCTATGTCGCGAGCCGCGGCGACGATGTCGTCATACCGTGTGATGAGGTAGACGTTTCGCCCCGGGAGCTTGAAGACGGGTGCCTCGTCTCGCATCTGCGCGTATGCGGCGTCCGTAGTGTGCTCGACCGCCGCCCGGAAGGGATCGAATGCGCCAAGGTCCGATCGCTGCGATGATTCGGCTGTCACGGCTCCACTTACTTTATTCGGCGTCCAGTAACTCGAGCATCCCAGGTCAATACCCGCGACGCAAGAGGCGATCTATAGAAACTCCCGAGCGCTGCGGCCGCGAACAACCCCCACCGGCTCCCGACCTCCCCCCGACCGTGGCGGTGGGGCAGAATAGTTGTCATGAACAGTGTCGGGCGCAGGCCTGCTCACCGACCGTCTCGCCGCGGCGTGATAGTCGAAGCGGCGATCGAGCTGATAGCGGAGGCGACGGACGATGCGGTGACGATCGCCGACATCGCCGCAGCGGCGAAGATGACGCCCGCCGCCATCTACTATCACTACCCGTCGAGGGACGCCATCCTCTTGGAAGGCTTCCAGGGCGTCAGCCAGTCCTACCGCGCTGCGATTCGACGAGGAGTTCAGCACGTTAAAGATGCCGGACCGATCTCGAAGATCTCTGACGAGATTCTGGAGTGGGCGCAAGGATCGCCAGGCGCACGCGCCTATGTGCTGTCCTCTTCGGGATTGTCCGCATCTGTCGAGGCGCTCCTTCGCCACGACCGGATCTACGCAGTCGAACAACTGCGCCGAGCCGTCAAGCTTCGACGACCGGACGCCCGCGTCACGGACAGCTCGATTCTCGCAGTAGCGTTGCTGTCATTGATCGAGACTGCCGTTGCATCGATGCTCACCCTTGATCGGGCGCGAAAGGGACTGAGCAAGGCACGCTTTCAGTCTGAGGTCGGCAGTCTCGCCGACCGCATAATCTCGCCCGACGATCGGACTCGCGAGACTGTTTCGGCCTAGTAAGCGGCCGTGCCGCCGTCTACAGACAAGAGGGCGCCGGTAATGCCGGAGCCGGCGTCAGACGCAACGACGACGGCCAAGGCTGCGACCTCCTCGACCGTTATAGGTCGACCAACTGCCGATTCTGAGGCGTACTGTGCGAGGAAGTCGTCCGTCGAGATGCCGGCCGACGCCGCTGCGGCCGAAGCGGACTCATGGACCAAGTCAGTAATTACCAGGCCGGGGCACAGCGCGTTAACTGTGATGCCGTCCACAGCTACCTCCTTGGACAGGCCCTTGGTGAAGCCATTGATCGCGTGCTTCGCCGTCACATACTGCACAATGTATGGCTTTCCGTGCTTGCCTTCGACGGAGGACATGTTGATGATTCGCCCCGTCTTACGTGGCAGCATGTATTCCAACGCCTTACGGGACGCGTAGAAGGCAGTGGTCAGGTTGAACAACAGCCCCCGCTCCCAGACTTCGTCAGTCATGAGAGCGACGGGCGAGAATTGATCCGCCCCGCCGACATTGTTCACCAGAATATCTAGGTGCCCGAACCGGTCGACTGCGACGGCTAGGGCTTCCTCGATGCTGTGCTTGTCGGTCGCGTCACCGCTGAGAAACGCAGTCGCTTCAGGGCTTCCGAGCTCAGCAATGGCCTTTTCGCCTTTCTCACGGCTCCGCCCGGTGATGACGACTGAGGCGCCCTCTTTGACGAAGGCCTGCGCAATGCCGAAACCGATCCCGCGCGTGCCGCCCGTGATCACAGCGACCTTGTTCTCTAACAGCATCTTGTCCTCCGGCGCATTGCGGGTAGTGGATCAGGCAAGCAGGCGGAGAAGGTCTAGGTCGACGATTGTCTGACACGACCGGCTGAGACACGCACGAACCCACGCGAGACCTCGTTCGTTGCCGGGCTCCAGCGTGCCGGCGATGACGATCGCATACTCGAGGCAGTGTAGCGCGGCGAGTTCGTAGTCTGCCCAACACTGGTCGGCGTCATAATCGCTGACACCCTGCTCCACCAGCCTCGAGTGATAACGCTCAACGAGACGTCGTTCCTCTGACCTGCGGGTGGCGCTGGGCAAGCTCTGGGTCAACAGGTAGGCGATATCGTGAATCGACTTGGTGACGATTGGGGCTTGCATATCGAGCATGACGAATGGGCGCTGGGTAGCAAGCTGGCCGAACATGAAGTTGTCCAGCCGGAAATCGCCGTGCACCAGTGACTGTGACCCACACGCCATGAGTCGATGCAATTCGGGAATGGCTGCCATGAAACGATCGCCAGCCGAGGCAACCTCCGGCTGGACGGAGTCAGCGAACGTCTTCATTGCGAACTCGAATCCCGCGGCCACGCCGGCGCCGAGCGCGCCGACATACAGCGGTCCGTCGATGCGTGGCCAGAAGTCCAGATCGGTGCGATTCTCTGCATGCCACGTTGCTGCGTGAAGGCGCGCGACGGCGTCGATGGCGAGCTCGGCGTCGTCGAGCGAGCAACCTTCGGCTTGGTCGCCTGCTCGATACTCGCTCAGGTCTTCGAACAGTAGAACCATGTCGCCGGTATCCGGTGTGACATCGCAGAAGTATGTGCGAGCGCACGCTGTGCCGACTTGTTCAGCCAGGTCGCGATAGAAGCGAACTTCGCGGGTGTACATCTGAAAGCCGTCGGCGACGGCGCGGTTCTGAGGATTCTGCGTGGCAAATTTTGCGACCAACGAACGAAGTGGGCCGTATCCCGCTGCGTACGTGAACTCGAGTTTGGCCAGATCGCTGAGCAGACCAATACCTTCACCGATCGGCGTGGCAATCCAGTCAGTTATGGTGTCGCGCGCAGTCAACTCGCCAGCGTTCCGCAACACTGAGGTAACCCACTCCGGGGTGAGCTGAGCCAGCTCGGTCGGGAAGTGTTGAGCGATCTTGCTTGTCAAGGTGGCCTCCGCGGCATGCCCGACGCCGTTAGCGACTGTCACAGCTCGGAACACTGCCTCAAGTGTTCACCCCCCGTCAAGACTTTCTTTATATCGATTCTGGTTTTGACGGATAGAGCAAAGGCAAGCCGGAGACAGAACCGGTGTGGGCGACGCGCGATGCACGCCCCGGTCCCGGCGCGAGGGCCAGTGTCGGCCGCGCACGATGCCGGTCAGCCGTCGGCTGCGGCCAGCATCCGAAGCGAGGTGGCCAAGTAGGCGCGTCGGAGCGCCTTCGAAGACTGGCGCGCTAGCGGTCCGTCGCCCAGACGCAGCGAGTGCGTGTTCATCCCCATGTGGAACAGGCTGCGCATGATCAGTGAGGTCATCGTCCATCGCAGCGCTGCCTCACTTCGGCTTGCCGGGGCATCGCGCTTCGGGAGATAGTCGACCATGCGGTCGATGTGACGATCTTCGAAGTTACGTCGCAGGCGGAGAGAGTTGGCTGTCGCGCCAGGTAGTTGGTGATATAGCAATTTAGCCGGCTCCGGGTTGTCCTCGACCCAATCCCATACAGCGCCAATCACATCACTGAAGCTGGGAACGTCGCGGCTGCCGCTGCGGACATCTTCGACGACGGCGTCCAATTGGCCGAACACATGCTCGAGGGCGGCCTCGTAGAGTTCGTCCTTGCTCGAGAAGTGATAGTAAATCGCGGTCGGCACGACTGACGCCTCTACCGCGATGTCCTGGATGTTCGTGGCCTGGAATCCCTCGCGCGCGAACATCGCGACGGCGCACCGTACGATGTGCTCTCGGCGACTTGGCCTGCGCGACTCGCTCAGTGGGCTTGGACGGGCCACGTGCGTCGTCTCCCTCCGGCTGATCTGTGCGCCTCATGGTGCCACGGATCGTGCTGCGGACGGCCCGCGGGCCGGTCCTGGTGCGGTGCGGGCTTGCCCGAGTTAGCCCTTGATCAGCCGGCCATCAGTTCATCACTGCCCTCGTCCCTAGGTACGCCGCGGTTACAATTGGATCGGCCCTGATCTCACTCGGCGTCCCTTCGGCGATCGAGCGCCCGAACTCCAGGACGAGCACGCGGTCCGCCGTCCGCATCACCATCGGCACGTCATGTTCGATCAGCAAGACACCTATGCCCCGCCTGTCGGCCAGGCCGCGCAGCAGCTCACCAAGATTGCGTGACTCGTCCTCATCGAGACCCGCTGCTGGCTCGTCGAGTAGAAGTATGGACGGGTTTGTGGCCAACGATCGGGCTATCGCGACGAGACGCCGCTGGCCGTGGGACAGGTCCTCGGCCTTCGTGTCGAGAATCGCCTCCAGGCCCATGTCGAGCACCACATCGACGGTCGCGGGAGGGATCTCCCCGCCGGTGGGATGCACGAGATCGGTGAGCCAGGCCCAGCGCCTGTGGTCATCACACGCAGCCAACAAATTTTCACGTACCGTCATGTCGTCGAACAGGTCGAGGGACTGGAACGACCGACAAATTCCAGCACGCGCACGTAGATGCGGACGGCGACCGCCGATCTCGCGGTCGCCGAGTGTCATCGACCCCGTCGCCTTCGGTGCGTATCCCGTCACCGCGTCGATCAAGGTCGTCTTGCCGGCACCATTGGGGCCCAGGACGCCGATCACCGAAGCAGGCGGGACGCTCAGGTTGACACCATCGAGCGCGACCACACCGCCGAAGCGGACCGTGAGATCGCGGACCTCCAGCGGCTTCGGCTCGGCCCGGCCGGACCGGCCCCGCGATGCACTGCCGGACGTTGTGCCCGTCGTCGTGCGCCTCGTCGTGCGACGCGGCGCCGGCCGTGGGACCAGACGCACCACCCCGTTCCCACGTCCCGCCAGACCGTCCGGCGCTGCCAGCAGGAGCACGAGCAACACGATCGCGCCGACAAGAGGGAGATACTTGTCGACGCTGTGAAACGACTTTCCTAAGACGTATGCGCCAACGCCGGAGGCCGCGAGGATGGAACCGTACAGCGGACCAGAGACGTAGCCAATGCCGCCGATGACGGCCAGCGTCAGGATCGTGATCGAGGTGAATGGGTCGAAGAGGGTCGTGTACTCGATTGCGGAGTAACTGAACGCGAACAAGATGCCACCGAAGCCGGCGATAGCGGCGCCAAGGCTGAACGCATACAACTTCGCTTCTACCACTGAGATGCCCAGCGACGCGGCCGCACGCTCGTTTGCGCGAACAGCAAGCATTCGACGCCCGCTGCGAGCTCGTCTCAAGTTCGCGACCCCCACCGCGACGACGGCGAATGCGAGCACGCACATCGCTGCATACGAACCGGGGTGGGAGATTGGATCGATCGACAGTCCGAATATCTTCTGAGGCTTGATCGGCGTACCAGCAGCATTCCCGGTCAGGCTCGTGCTGTTGAACAGGAGCGACCAGGCTGCGAAACCGAGCCCCAGAGTCACGACGGCAAGGTTCACCCCGCGGGTGCGCAGTGCCGGCAGGCCGAACACGAACCCGACTGCGACCGCGCTGAGCACTCCCACTGGGAGTGCTTCGAGGAAGGTCCAGCCGTGCGCCGAGACCAGGCGTCCGGATGTGTACGCACCGATCCCGCCGAGAGCGAATTGGGCAAGCGAAAGTTGCCCGGCGTAGCCTGTGACGACAACGACACTCAGTGCGATTATGGCCGCCGCGAGCGAGCTGGTCAACGCAAGGTTCCAATTAGTGGAGAAAACCTTCGCCGCCAGAATTGCAAAGATGACCGCAAACACGAGGATAGTCACCGGGCGGCGCACAGGCGCGCCGACAGCGGGAAGTCGATCAGCCGTGCTCCCCCGAACGGGCAAACCTTGTCCCCGCACAATCAGGACGAGAACGATCGAAAGGAATGGGATCGAGTCTGAGACGCCGGTTATGTGGACATAGTGCGTGCATTCGCTCTGCACGATGCCGATGACCAACCCGCCGACCAGCACGAGCGGGTACGAGCGAAATCCGCCGAGCAGTGCCGCCGCGAGCGCCGCTATGATGGTGAAGGCGAGCGCGTTGGGCGACAGATAGTCGCCCGATAACGACGGAAAGAATGCCCCTACTAGAGCCGCAAGCGCGCCGCCGGCAGCCCACGTCCCGCACGCAAGGGCATTGGGAGAAAATCCGAGTGCCGACGCGGCCCGCTGGTTCGCCGCGGCCGCAGAAATCGCGAGGCCAAGCTTTGTCCTGGAGCTCACCGTCGCAAGAATTATCGTGAAACCGACAGCAATACCGACGAGCCAGAGCGACTGCTGCCCGACGATCACCGATCCGAAGTGGACTGGCTCCT
>CAXTHY010000044.1:0-29371 GCA_964244175.1 uncultured Jatrophihabitans sp.
CGGACCAGGAGGAGCACCGGGCGGCCGCGCACCGGGTGGCCCCGGCGGGGCGCCCGGTGGACGCGCTCCGGGCGGTCCGGGCGGCCCACCCGGCCGGGCGCCGGGAGCGCCGGGCGCGCCGGGCATGCCGGGGCGGGCGCCGGCGGGGGGCGCGGCGTGCGGGATCTCGCGCTTGTCCCACACGTCCATGTACATCGCCGACGTGACCCGTTCCAGCAGGCCCCGCTTGCGTGCCGGTTCTTCGAGCTCCTCCTCGGGAATCGGGGCTGGCTCAGGCGCCTTGAGCTTCTCGCCGGTCCATTCGAGGAAGGCACCACACGATCCGCAGAACGCGTCGGTCTCCTTGTTGTAGGCGCCGCACTTCTTGCAGACGATCATGTCGCCACCACCTCGACGCGATGCACGACGTGGGCCGGCTTGGCCGCGCTGATGATCGAATCGATCGCCTTCGTGATCCGGTCGGACGTCTCGTCGAGGGTCACCCGGACGGCCAGCCGCGGGCTGTCCTGCCCCGGCAGATCACCCATCGGGCTCGTCGACCAGGCGACGCCACCGCTGTCGGTGATTTCCACTTGCCCTCCGCTGAGCACCTCGAGATTTGCACGCAGGCCGCTGATGGTGCCACGCATCCGGTACATCTCGACAGCAGTCGCCACTGCGGCGCGCCGACGCTCGGTGGCCCAGCTCTCATCGATTTCTATGCCAACCCAGCTGGCCAGCCACACGAGGAAGTCAGTGGGTGTCAGGGCTGGGTCGAAGTAGTCGATCAGGCAGTCGAGCGTGACCAGCGTCGCGGCCAGCACCTCGTCGAGGCCGCCGACGAAGCGCATCGTGAAGTCGTCTTCTTGATAGATCGCGGGCAGCATCGGCCCGAACGCATTCGCAGTCTGCAGCTCGGGAATCGTCCCGCGCATCAGTGCTGCTCCACGCGGACGTGGTGCTCGTAGGAGAAGAGCAGGCTGTACGGGTCCAGCTCGAGCTTGCGCGTCTCCTGGCCCCGCTCACCGGTCACCGGGTTGGCGCCGAACAGCCGCACGTCCTCGACCATGTCGACGCCACGGATGCGCTGCAGCAGCCCGTACACCTCGCCGGCCTGGACGGGCCGACCGAACGGCCAACCCTCGCCGTCCGGGCCGCCGCTGATCGGGTTGAGGTAGCGGTACAGCGCGCTCATCGCCTCGGTCTGGATGCGCTCGGTGTCGACCCGCGGGCGCGCGACCAGCCGGGCCACGACGGTGACGCCGCGGTAGGACGGCGGCTCGACCGATACCCGGGTGCCGATCAGCCGCACCTGATCGAGCCGCTCCGAGATGTGCTGGAGCGTCTCGTCGTCGGGCACCAGCTCAGCGAAGTCGATCTTGCCGTCCTCTGCCGGCGCGGCCGGCACGACGAGGACCCGCAACGACCCGGCGGCGACGTCCTCTTCGCCCGCGGTGACGCACCGGACGCGGGCCAGCTCCGGGGCCGACTCGAGGGCGATCGCCTCGTAGTCCTCGGCCGTCACGGCGCGGCTGCGGGTCCGCAGCAACACCGGGCCGCGCGCCTTCGCCTCGTCCATCGTCTCGCCGTCGACACCGCCCTGGGCGCTGTCGAGGTTCTCGACGTTGGCGACGAACGGGATTGACGATTTCAGGGTGCTGATCGCACCCTTCGAGACGTTGCCGGTACGTCCACCGCCGATCGCGTGCCCGCGCAGCCGGATCGCCTGGCCGCGCTCGGGCACGGCGCCGTACTGACGGATGCCGCCGTCCTCTTCACGCAGGGCCGGGCCGAAGCGCACCGAGCCGCCGACGGCGTCGAGGATGAAGTGCCGATCGTCCGGCCCGCTGGCGGCGAAGTGCTCGACCGCCGTCCATTCCTGCCACCCGTCGTCGGAGGACACCTCGAGCACCGGCGCGCCGACGCCGGCCAGAATCGGGCTGCGCTCGAGCGGGAACTCCTGGCCCGGGACGCCGTCGGAGTCGCCGAGCGGCTCGTTCTCGATGATCTCGGCATGAATCGCATCAACCGTCCCGCCCACGGTGCACGCGGCGAGGCTGGTGATGATCGGCGAGGCCGAGTATTCGGGGAAGTCCTCGGGCACCGCGATCACCCGCGCCCGCAGCCAGGCGGCTCGCGTGCCGTCGATGATCGACGCATCGTGCTGCGGCGGGACGTGGATGATCACTCGGCCCGCGGTGTTCAATGCGAGCGTCGAGTCGGAGCTGACCAGGCATTCCTGCCACTCGCTGCCGGTCCAGGCCTCCCACACCAGCGGCGGGTGGTCGGGGTGCACGCCGACGCCCTCGACCTGGGCGCCGACATCGAGGCGCACAACACAGCGCGGCACGGGGGTGTCGAGGCCGACGAGCAGGGCCTCGCCGACGACCGGTACCTCGGAGAACGATCGGAACGAGGTGGCCATCTTCAGTCCTTCGGTGCGCAGCGCCGCCGTCGTCTCACCGTCGGAGATCGTGGCGACGTCCTGCAGCGTGCACGGGATGATCTGCAGATCGTCGCGGGTGCTGAAGATCGTCGACTCGTAGCTGTCGGTGCGCGGCGTCGCGACCGTCGTTCCGGCCGCCACGCCGACGCTGGCGATGGCGGGAGCGGACAGCCAGAATGTCACGGGCGCCTTCGCCGGCGTGGCCGCCAGCAGGCGCAGGCCGATCATCTCGAAGAACTTGATGTACATGCGGTCGGGGACCTGGTTGAGCCGGAACAGCAACTGGTCGGTCATGAACGCGAACGTCTCGATCAGCGTGACGCCCGGATCGGAGACGTTGTGATCGGTCCACTCCGGGCAGCGACGCTGCACCAGTCGCTTCGCGTCGTCGACAAGATCCTGGAACCGGCGGTCGTCGAGGTTGGGGACGGGCAGCGCCATCAGTAATCGCTCCCGTCGTCCGGAATCGTGTAGAAGGGGAACACCAGGTTGCGGAAGTCGTTCGTGTCCTTCACCGCATAGCTGATGTCGATGTAGAGCCGGTTGCGCTCCCACGGATCGACGGTGACGTCGACCGCCTTCACGTCCACTCTGGGCTCCCAGCGCAGCAACGCCTGCTGCACCTCGAAGGACAGCTCGGCCGCCGTGTCGACGGTCGCCGACCGGAAGACGAAGTCACGCAACCGACTGCCGAAGTCCGGCCGCATCGGCCGTTCGCCCGGGTAGGTGGCCAGGATCAGCCGCATGGCCTGCTCCAGCTCGTGCTCGCGGCGCGCGAGCGCGATGCCACCCCGGGAGTCCACCCCTAGGGGGAAAGCCCAACCGGCTCCGACGAAATCCTGTGTCATGCCACCCTCAGTTCAGCTTGATCATCTGGCCCTGGACCTCGACGATCGCATCGCTCGAAATCTTGACGCCGAGCTGGCCGCTCAGCTCCAACTGCCCATCGCTTTCGACCTTGACGCCACCTGCACCACCTTTGATCTCGATCTTGCCGGCGCCGGAGCAGTCGATGGTCAGCGTTCCGGCCGGAGTCCGGCTGGCCGGCGGAGCGGGCTTGCACGTGATCGCGACCGTGCCCGCGACCTGGTCGATCTTCAGGCCGATGTTGCCGTCGCCGGTGCCCAAGACGATCTCGGACTTCATCGGCGGCGCCGCCCCGGGCGGGCCCGGCGGCAGCTCGTCGGTGAACAGCAGGGTGTTGCCGGCCGGGGAAGCGAGGCCACGTCCGGAGACCGCGCCGCTGCCGTTGACCGCGGTGCCCATCGGCGCGTACTTGCTGTTGTCGTTCACCAGGCCGCCAAGGACATAGGGACGGCGCATGTCGCCGTACTCGAAGCCGACCAGCACCTCGTCGCCCACCTCAGGCAGGAACATGGCTCCGGTGCGCGGGCCGGCCGACAGCTGGACGACCCGGGCCCAGTCGGTCTCGAAGTCCGGCGCCAGCCACGGCAGGGCGATCTTGATCTTGCCCTGCTTGTCGGGGTCCTTGACGTTGGTGACGACGCCACAGACCAGGCCGCCCAGGTTCGGGTGGCGGTCGCGCAGGCTCGCTCCGGAGGCCAGCCCGAACAACGAGCGCTCGGCCCGGCCGCTGACCCAGAAGTGCGTGTGATAGCCGGCCTCGTCGGCGTCGAAGACATGCTTGGCGTTGGTGACCGTCCACTTGCCGGCGAACTGTTTGGGCACGCCGCCGATGGTGACCGTGGAGCCGGCCTGGATCTTGGGGTCGCCCTCAGCCACGCCCTCGGCCTCGGCGAAGGTGCTCGAGACGTGATCCGAGAGCCCCTTCGCGGCTTCGTCGGCCGCGCCGTTCGCGGCCGAGCCGACCGCCAGCGGCCGATCGACCACCACGAAGGCCGTGTTGCTCGGGCTGGAGCCGAAGTCGAGCTTGGGCAATCCGGGAATCGGCGGCAACGCCGGCAGCGACGGCAATGGCGGCAGCAAGCCGTCGGTGAACGAGTTCGCCAGCGCCGCCGGATCCTCGCCGTCGATCGTTGCCGTGCCGGTCTTGGCACCGGCCGAGCCGACCGCAACCCGCGCCGTCTTGGGGTCCCAGACCCGCACCTCGACGTCGGGGGTGATGTTGGCAGCCGAGATCCGGGGCAGGAAGGTCAGCAGGTTCTGCTTGAACATCAGGTCGCCACCGAGCCCGAGCGCACTGGCGATGGCCGACAACGCGCCCGACAACGCCCCGCCGAGCCCGCCGGCCGGCATTCCGGAGGCTTGGCGGAAGAAGAATTTCCCTCCGACGACACCGGTCTCGAAGCCGATCTCGCGCGCCCGCTGGGTGAGGAACTCCCAGTCGGTCTGCGCGACCTGGGCCAGGTGCGTGTGCGTGGTCTTCGACTCGTCGACCGAGCCGATGTCCAGCCCCGCCTTCTGGGCGACCTGCTTGGCGATGTCGGAGTCGCTCATGTTCATGTAGGTGCGGGTGCGGCGCGCGCGTTGGAGGCGGTGGGCCTTCTCGTAGCCGCGGACCACAGTGACGATCGTCGAGTCGATGCACCGCGCCTCGATCGAGGTCACCTCACCCTTGATCAGGCTGGTCGTGCTGCTGTCGCCGAGCGCGCTGCCCAGGATCTCGACCGCCGCGCCGATCGTCAGGTTGGCGTCGTCGACCAGCGTGCCGTCGGGGTCGAGGAAGTGGATCTCGAACATGTCGGGCAGGTGCAGGTGGGTGTCGACGACGACCCGCGTCAGCTGCTCGTTCGCCGACAGCGGCAACGGCATTCCGATCGCCTTGCCGATCTTGATCCCCGGCATGACGATCGCGGCGTCGGTGTCGCCCCCCATGAGGCTCATGTCGTGCTCACGAGGTGCCGCTGGTGATCTCGTCGGGGTTGGGCAGGTAGACGGTCCGGCCCGGCTTGACGCGGTGCGGATCGTCGATGCCGTTCACCTCGGCGATCCGGCGCCACAGACCCGGCCGGCCGTAATACCGGTTGGCCAGCGAGGCGAGTGATTCGCCGTCGGCCAGGACGTGGGTGCGTCGCCCGGGCTGACCACCCGAGGTCGGGTTGGTCGGGATGTTGCCGGTGATGCTGGGCACCTCGGTCAGCGTGATGCTGACCTTAGCCCGGACCGGGATGCCCGTCGTGTCGAACCGTTCGTACACGACGGTGCAGTTCGAGATCTGCGCGGTGTACATGAAGCCCAGCATCGGTGGGCCCCACTGGAAGGTCACGTTGGGCGGCTTGATGTCCAAGTGCCCGCCCGCTGCCGTATAGATCATGCCGATCAGCCCCTTGGCCGGGGGCGCCATCCAGGTGAGCAGGGTGTCGCAGAAGAACTTGGTGGTCGCGCCGGTGAAGTAGATTTCCTTCAGGTCGATCTTGGAGACAGCCGGTTTCGTGGTCCTCTGCCGGCCCTGATTGCCCATGGTGGACTGGTTGACGGTGGTGTTCGTCCGGCTGAACGTGATCTCTTTCGGGTTGAAGTCGAACACCACCAACCCGAGCGATATCGGGTCGAGACAGCGGATCATCGCCGGGATGTGCGCGCCGGCCGCGCCGGCGATGCCGATGCCGACGCCGGCGGCGACGTCGAGCAGGCCGCCGCTGCCGCCGATGTCCATGCTCACCATTGCGCGCCACCCATCACAGGAATCCCTCGTGAACCAGTTCCAGCTTTTCCATGGCGATGCCCGCCGACGTTGAGTCGAGCTCCGGGCCGTCCCACTTGGCCGGGTAGACGTTGCGCAGTCGCCAGGTCGTCACGGGCGTGCCGTGCGCATCGCATAGCGTGATCCGGGCGGTGCCGCCACCGCCGGTGCTGTGCGAGTTCATGTACGCCGACACCTTGCTGCTGAGCCACTGCTGCACCTTGGCCGAGTCCTGGGCGTTCATCGCCCGCCGCAGCTTCACCGTCGAGTATTCGAGCTGGTCGGGAAGGACCGTCTGGTACTCGTAGTTGCCGCCCTCCACGATCTTCTTGTTCTTGAACTCGACCGTGAGCCCGTTGCACTGCCCCCAGCCGCCGAGGTCCACACCGTCGACCTCGACGAGAAAGCGTGTGTTGAGGCCGAGGATCGCCGCGAGACTCAGTGGCATGGCTGGCACCTATCCGGGGTAGAGAACAAGATCATCCGATCTTCGTGTCGTCCTTGAGGAAGCCCTCGTGGTCGAACTCGATCGTCTCCACCGAGATCTGGCTGGCGCCGGCGTCCATCGAGTTGATCGACCACTTCTTCGGGATCGCGTTCTTCAAATCCCACTCGAGCACGACCTTCGTGCCGGTCGAGTCGTAGAGCTTGATCGACACCTGGCAGCGGCTCTTGTCGAAGTGGAAGGAGTTGCTGTCCAGCCACTCGCGCACCGCCTTCGAGTCGTCGCAGGCCGCCCGCAGCAGTTTGACCGGCTGATACTTCGTGTTGGCCGGGAAGAACCACCGGGCGTTGCCGGCATCGCCGGCGCGGTAGTCCGGCATCTCCCAGGCCACGTCGAGGCCCTCGGCCTTCTGGAAGCTGCCCCAGTCGAACCCGCCGGGGTCGATCTTGACGGAGAATCGGTTGGCCAAGCCGATGGTTGACTGATCGTTGAGAACTGCCATGTCTCTTCCTTACCGGTAATCGGTGAGCAGGCCGGCCCGCTCACGGTCGACGAGAAGCTCCTGACGCAGACGGCTGCGCAGGCGGGAATAGATGCGGGTGGACAATTCCTCCATGTCCAACCGGTCGATGTCCACCGGCGCATCCGCCGGCTGGGTCTGAGCGCTCGCGCGCTGGGCGGCGACCGCCTGGGCCGCGGCCGTCGCCGAAGCGGCGCCGGCGGTGGCCCCCGTGCCGGTCGTCCCGGAGCCGGTCACCGCCGTGGTGGGAGCAGCGGGCTCCGGCGGCGTGTAGTGCTGCTGGGCCGCGTTGGTGCGTATCGCGTCGGAGAGCGAAAGGCGGTGTGGCGCATTCGGGTCGGCCGCCTCAGCCGCGTCGTCAGCGGCATCGCGGTTGTGGAACAGCGACATGAAGCCGGCGATGCCCTGCAGGTCAGCGTTCCCGCCGAACATGCCCGACGTGTCCTCCTCGACCGAGCCCGCGGCGACCAGACCGACGCCGGGGCGCCACGTCAGGCCTTCGGTCCGGGGCGGCTCATTCGACTGCGCGCCGAGTCCGCCCATTCCCATTCGGGCGGTGTCCTCGTCGCTGAACAGGTCGTCCATCCGGTTGATATCGCTGTCCGTCAGGTCGAGCTGCTCGGGCTCGTTGCGGCGGATGTGCTCGGCGTTGACGATGTCGAGGTAGCGCTGCTCGCGATCTGCCTCGTTGAGCGGACCCGATTGATTCAGGACTGAGCTGGTGCCGCGAGTGTTACCGCGCGCGAGCGGCAGGCGTGATGCGAGATAATCCGGCGGCGGCCCGAAACCCGCGGGCGCCGGCGGATTGAGGCCCGGAATGTGGATCGGGGCGCCTGGGATCGGCGCCACGGGGTGCGGCGCCGTGGGGTGGGGCGGCGCGAGTGGCGACGTTCCGGGGTGCGTCGGCCCGAGTGGCGACGCTCCGGTGTGCGGGCCGCCGGTGTGCGGGCCGCCGAACGCCGGGTTCGTCCACTCCGCGACGACCTGACGGGCCGAGTGGTCGGCCACCCGCTCGATGTCCTGGCGCATCGGCTCCAGGGTCGGCGGCAGCTGCGGCGGGGCCTCGACCGGGGCGTGCTGGACGATGCGGTCCTCGACCCAGTCGGCGGTGACCGGCGGCGGCGCGTGGACGAGCAGCGTTTCCGGAGCGAGATCCACGACGTTCGAGTACAACCGTTCGGCCGCCACGGCCTCGGCCTCGAGCGCCCGGCCTTCGACGCTGTCCTCGGCCGGCAGCGCACCGCCGAGGCGGCGCTGCTGGGCGGCATGGACGAGTTCGTGCGCAAGTAGGCCGCGGGCCGCCGGTGACGTTGCCGGGTCGGCATCGTCGGGCAGGTACACCGTCGCGCCGCGAGTGAAGGCGCGCGCCTTGCGCTGCCGAGCCTCGGAGCCGGCGTCGGGGTCGCGGCGGACCGGCACGTCGGCGACGTCAACGCCGTGACTGGTCCGCAGCGCCTGGGCCAGCTCGGCCGGCGCGCGGGTGACCACTGCTCGTTCCGGCACCCGGACGATCTTCTGCTCGGGAGGCGGTGCATCGACCGGTCGGACCGCGGCCCGGAAGACGAGCGGCGCGACGCTGGCGGTCGGCCGGGTCGCGCCGCTGGCCATCGGACGCACTGTCGGCACGGGGCGGATCGGGGTGCGGCCGCGAGCCTCGCCCCCGCCGCCATCGGGCCCGTCGCGGCCCGCATCACCGGTGCTGTCGTCAGCGGCGGCGTGACGCGGGGCCGGCGCGGTCGCCGGGGGGATGGCCGGGCCAGGCGGCGGCTGCTGGGCCACCGGTCTCGCGGGCGGCTCGGGAGGCGGAGTCGCTGCGGGCGGCGGGGTGGGGGCAGACGGCGGCTGCTGGGCCACCGGTCCCGCGGGCGGCTCGGGAGGCGGAGTCGCGGTGGGTGGGGTGGCCGGCGGCTGGGCGGTCGCCGCTGGTGCCGGCTCCGCGGGCCGCGCCGCCGGCGGATGGGTCAGCGGCTGCTCGTCCCCGTCCTGACCCTCGCGCAGGGGAGCGCCGAGCCCGAGACGCCGGCTCTCGGCCAGGCTGTTGCGGCGGTAGGTCATCGGCCGTTGCGAGCCGGGCGCCGGACGGGGCGGCTGATCAGCAGCCGGCGCGGGAGCCTGGGTGGCCGGCGGAGGAGGAGGCGGCGGCGGGGCCATGTCGTCGCCTTGGCCCGGCACGTAGTCCGGCGCCCCGCGCTTGTGCAGGTTCGCCAGCGCTTCGCGGAACCGCGCGCCCGCCTCGGTCATCGCCTCGACCTGCGGGTCGGGCCGGACCGGCTGCGGACCCGGGAAGAGCGACTGCTGCGGCGGGGGCGGGGGTGGGGGCGCAGCGGCGGCCACCGGCTCGCCGACCCATTCCGGAGAGGCTTGCGTCAGCGGCGCGTGCTCGACGATCGGTCGCGCCGTAGCGTGCCGCAGCGGCGGCTGGCGGTGAAAGTACTCCGGCAGCGGTGCCGGCGCCTCGACCGGTGCGGGCAGCGGCGCGATGACCGCGGCCAGGCCGATGACCCGTCCCGGCTCCGGAGCACCGGCCGGGACCGAGCGGCTGGGCGGGATTGCCCGTGGTTGCAGCGTCGCCGGCCGGATGGGCTCCGCCCCAGACGTCAGCGGTGAGCGGCGCGACCAGGTTGGCGTGATCGGCGCGAGCGCCGCCCAGCCGCGGTCGGGTTGGGTGGCAGGCAGAGCAGAGGGAGGGACGGTCGGCGCACCGTGCGCGTCGCGTCCCCTGTCACCGCGGCGAAAAGGCCACCGCATGGTTGTCCCTCTCCTATATCACTAGTCGTCATCGCGGGCGTTGATCTCGCCGACCTCGGCGATCACGCGTTGCCGTGTTTTGTGGTCCATGTCGAGGATCTCGGCGAAGCCCCAGTGGAGGTAGTAACCGACGTACGCGACCTCTTTCCACAGCCGGTCAGCCGCGTACGTCACGATCCCCCCGGGGCATCACCTGCGATGTCCACCGCGAACTCCTCGCCGCAGTGCGGGCAGGCGACCGCGACTTCGGCGTGCCCGTCCTGGTTGATCCGGCGGTACAGGTCCTGCAGGAACGCGAGATCCGAGGCGAACAGGTTCTCGACGACGAACGTGTCGATGTTGCGGACGTCGCCGAGCCGGGTGATCGTGCGTTCGAGCAGCAGCACCGTGAGGTAGGCCGGGTTCTGCTTCGCCCGCGGATCGTTCTGCGTGGTGAGCTCGTCGCGGGCCGTCGCCAGGCGCATGACACCGTCGCGGTGCCGCACGCCGTGCTGGTCCACGTAGCCGCGCGGCAGCGTGAACGGGTATTCGGTGCGTAGGGCGGAGTCGGCGATCGCCGGAACGTCGGACATGAGACTTCCAGCTGTCACGGGGCAACTCTCTGGATGTGCTCGCACACCAGGGTGACCGTCTCCATCAGCACCTCGCTGGCGCCGGCCTTCAGGCCACCGATCTCCAGCTTCGAGGGCCAGGCCATCTCGAGGTGGTAGCGGGCCACGGCCTTGCCGTCGGTGGAGTACATGACGAGCGAGCAGCTCTTGCGCGCGGCCATGATGTCGCCCTGGAGCACGGCTTCGTGCCACATCCAGAGCTCCATGCTCTGGTTCTTGCCGCGCTTGAGCGTGAGCGTCGGAGGCTTCTTCTTGCCCGGCAGCTTCTTCAGCGTCACCTCTTTGTCCGTCGACTCCAGCAGCTCCACCGGCTCGACCTCGGTGGTGATGCCGATCAGCTCGGCGAACGACGCAATCTGGTAGCCGTCGATGACGATGGAGAACCTCGACGCGGTGATCGCATCGCCGGGCCCGAGACCACTGCTCATGATGTGCCTTCCTCAGTTGCGGATGTGGGCGTCATTGCCGCTATTCCTCGAGGCCTGCGCCGTCGGAGAACTGCGAGATGCGGAAGACGACGAACTCGGCCGGCTTCACCGGGGCGATGCCGATCTCGACGGTCAGGATCCCGGCGTCGCGGTTCTCCGGCGGGTTGTTCTCCTCGTCGCACTTGACGAAGAACGCCTGGGCCGGCGTCCGTCCGAACAGCGCGCCGTCCCGCCAGACCCGGCGCAGGAACATGTTGATCGTCCGCTTGACCGAGTCCCACAACTTCGGGTCGTTGGGCTCGAAGACCACCCAGTTGGTGCCGTTCAGGATCGACTTCTCGACGTAGTTGAACAGCCGCCGGACGTTGAGGTAGCGCCACTCCGGGTCGCTGGACAGCGTGCGCGCGCCCCAGATGCGGATGCCCTGGCCGGGGAACGAACGGATGCAGTTCACCGCGACCGGGTTGAGCGTGTCGTGCTCGCCCTTGGTGATGTTGATCTCGAGCGTGACCGCCCCGCGGATGACCTCGTTCGCCGGCGCCTTGTGCACACCGCGGGTCGAGTCGTTGCGGGCCCAGATCCCGGCGACGTGACCCGACGGCGGGATGAAGACCTGCTTGCCGGCGACCGGGTCGGCCACCTTGATCCACGGCCAGTACATCGTCGCGTACTTGCTGTCGTAGCCGGTCACGTCCATGCGCCAGTCCTTGACCTGTTGCGCATTCAGGCCGGGCGGGGTGTCGAGGATCGCGACGCGGTCAGCCATCAGTTCGCAGTGCGCGATCATCGCCAGCTGCACGGCCTTGACGTCTTCGGTCGACAGATTGCCGGTCTGCAGGGCCGCCATCAGGTCGGGCACGGCCAGCATGGTGACGTTGTCGATGGCCTCGAGGCCGCCGAAGCCGGTGCGGTCGGCCGAGTCGCCGACGTAGGCCGACGCCTTCACCTTCTCGGGCACGGCCGGCGGGGCCTGCATCGCGACCTCGCCGTGGCGCGGCACGGCTAGCGCTCGGCCGCGGACGTCCTCGATGTTGATCAGCTGCGACTGCTGGCGCACCACCGTCGACACGTTCTGCTGCCCGCGCCGGGTGGTGACGTTGTCGAAGGTCTCGACGACCTCGCCGCCGCGCTTGACCAGCAACTTGAAGACGTCGTCGCCGCCCTCGGTGGAAGGCTGGATCTCGACGGACAGACCGCCCTGCTCGGGATCCTTCGCCGAGATCGTCAGCGCCAGCTTTTCTTCCTCGCCCGCCGCCGGCAGCTCGGCGATCGGCGTCGCGGAGCCGTTGCTCGAGCCGTTGGTTGACGAACCGCCGACGCGCACGACGTAGGCGATGCCGCCGCCGTTGAGGAAATAGCCGTACACCGCGTGCGCAAGGTAGTAACCGTCGACGAAGTCGCCGAAGGTGCCCTTGAACTGCGTCCAGTTCGTCACGAGGACGGGCTCGTTGAGCGGCCCCTCCTCGGCGAAGCCGACGAACGCGGCAACGGCGGTGCCGACAGCCTCGATCGGCCGGGAGCCGGACGAGACCTCCTCCATGTACACACCGGGTGAGAGGTAACTACTTGGCATTCGCGTCTCCCGAGTCTCGCCGAGCCTTTGAGTTGATCGCGAATCTCGCAGTCGGCACCCGCTGGCACAGCGACACGCAGGGTGAGGGCAAGGGCAGACGGGACTGCCCTTTGGGGCGGCCGCAGGACGTCAGTTGGGACGTCCCCATGCCGTTCCCGCCCTGGGCCGATACGGCGACGCTGCGGAAATGATCGCGGAGGTCGACGAGGCGTTGTGTCGCGCCCTCGCGCGGGTGTTGCCCAAGGGCACCGTCGTGCGTCTCGATCCGCCTAAACCGACCTGGCAGACGGAGAAGCCGTCGCAGGCGATCGATCTGTTCCTCTTCGGCCTGGCCGGCGACCCACGGGGGGCGGCGTCCGGATGGGAAGAGGTGCGGGACCCGCGCGGCCGGGTGCTGTCGCGGCAGGAAGCGCCGCGCCGCTATCAGCTGTCCTATCTCGTCACCGCCCGGGCGCCCAAGATCAACGAGGAGCACGAACTGCTCGACACCGCGCTGCGCGCCCTCACCGACGGCGAGGCGTTACCGCAGTCGTGCCTGCCCGACGCGCTGGTCGAAACCGGCATGCCCGTGCTCGTCGAACTCGATCCCTCGGGTCCGGGGGGGTTGTGGACGAGCCTCGGCATGCCGGCCCGCGCAGCATTCGTCCTCTCGGTCAGTGCGCCGCACCGCCCGACACCGGACACCGAGCTCGCCCCCCCGGCCGACACGATCGACATCCGCAGCGAGTCGATCGCGCGCGGCACAACCCCGCCGGCGGGCGCCGAGACCGGGGACGGGACGGTCCTGCCGCCCGGCTCACAACCGGTGGAGAAGCGGTGGAAGCGGGCGGGGACACCAGTCCGAAGCTGATGCGAGGGAGGCAGCCGGTCCATGTACGACGTCAGCGAGACGCCGCTGCGCATCGGCGACTCCGGCGAGCACGTGCGACAACTCCAGCAGCGATTGGCCGCCGTCGGGCTGTTTCACGACTACTGCGACGGTAACTTCGGCGAGACGACCGAACAGGCGGTGCGCGACCTGCAGCGCATGTTCTCCCGCGACGAGAGCGGGGTGTTCGACGAGATCGAGGCCGCCGATCTCGCGACCCTGGAACGCGAGTCGCCCGAAGAGGCCCCCGCCGCGGGGTGGGTGTGGGACGGCGAGAAATGGGTCGAGGACCAGCCGGACGCGGTCTTGGCGACGGACAGTTCCGGAACCGGGCCGGCCGGACCGGTGTCGGAGGACGGTCAGTGGCAGTGGGACGGCGAGCAGTGGCAGCCGAAGCTGGCCTGACCGAGAGAAGGCAGCGGAAGTGTCACGATGGGCAGCCGGCACGGCAACGATGGGGGCTGATCAGCAGTGACTTCTCTGACCGGTGACGAGCCGGACCTGGAACTCGGAGCGACCGGGGAAGGCGTGCTGCTCCTGCAGGTCCGGCTGTATGCCCTGGGCATCTATCGCCAGATCCCGGACGCGACGTACGACTCGAACACCGAGCAGGCGGTCCGCGACCTGCAGTCGCAGCTCGGACTCGACAACGACGGCGAGGTCCATCGCGAGACGTGGGAAGCGCTCGTCCACCAGGAACAGCAGTACGGGATCCAGTACCAGTACCAGTCGCCGTACGACGCGCTCGCTCAGATCAATTACGAGTTGGAGCACCCGCAGGACGCCGGTGCCGGTGGCGGTGGTCAGCTGTCCGAAGACGGTCAGTGGCGCTGGAACGGCAGCGACTGGGTGGCGGCAGACGGATCGCAGGGCGGCGCCGGTGCGGGCGGCGGCGGTGCGGGCGGTGGGGGTGCGGGCGGTGAGCTGTCGCCCGACGGCCAATGGCAGTGGGACGGCTACCAGTGGCAGGCCGCGGGAGGGGCGGCGGGCGGTTACGGCGCATCCGAGTACGGCTCCGGCGGTGGGTACGGCGACGCCAGCGGCGGCGGCGAACTCTCACCCGACGGCCAGTGGCGCTGGGACGGCACGAACTGGCAGCCGGCGACCGGCGGCCAGCAGGGCGGCAGCGAGCACGTCGGCATGCTCTCCGACGACGGCCAATGGCGCTGGGACGGTTACCAGTGGCAGGCCGCCTGAGCGTGGTGCGGCGAATCAGCTCGCGTAGAGCCGGGCCGCGCGCCCGGCGGCGACCGGCACCGGCTCGAGCACGATCGCGCCGATCGAGGCCAGCGAGTTGTCGTGACGCTCGAGCCACGACGCGCCGGGTTCCATCGGCGGATCGCTCGGGGCGAGAGCGCGGACGTCGAGGGCATAGCCGAGAGAACCGCTGATCGCCGGCTCATCGGCCGATCGGCCGCCGGGGATCTCGATCGTGCATTCGCCGGCGAAGCGGCGGGTGCGCGGGCCGGCCACGTCGGCGGTGTGTTGGGTGAAGCGGTGGCCACCGCTGCTCTCGATTCGGGGACGGTCCACGCGCACTGAGCTGATGAACAGTCCGTCGCCGATGCGGTGCAGGGTCGACCCGGCGACCCGCAGCGTCGGCCGGTTGACGGTGCTCTCGCCGGCCTCGTCCGGCGGGCAGGTCACGGTGAGCGAGCCGGTGAAGGTGAGCGAGAACTCGATCAACACGTCACCGATGTAGGTGACGGCGCGGGCGATCACCTGCTCGGGCGGCACGTAGCGGTAGACCATCCGCTCGCCACCACCGTGGCGGCGCTGTGCCATCGTCACCGCATCACCTGACCATGTCGGAGCGCTCGACGTTTGCCGCCGCTGCTCCAACGGTAGGGCGCAGGTGGTTACGTCCCGATTCCCTTTTGGGCAGCCCACCGTGCTACGCCTCCGCCTCGGCGTTTGTTTTATGTGAGTTTGGGCAGGCAGCGCGGTGGCACCTTGGCACATTTCTGCGATTTTGCTTCCGGAGCGTGCGCGAAGTGGTCCACCATCGACCGTGTGCTCGTTCCCGGCCAGCGGCGTCGTAGGTGGGCGCGATGGCGGCGTGCCGGCACTCCGGACGTAACGGACATCGCGTCGGCCCTGTCGTTTCGCGTGGAGTACGCACAGACGGCCGAGGAGTTGCTCGGGGCCACCGCCGAGGTGCTGGTGGCCCGGTTGCAACTGTCCTACGTCGCGTTCGAGATCGACCACGAGGGGCTCGGCCGGATCCTGGCCGCTGCCGGCAGTCCGGTCGGCGAACAGCTGTCGTTGCCGCTGACCTACCAGGGTTATCCGGCCGGCGCGTTGGTCGCTTGTGGACGCGAACCCGGTGAGCCAGTCGGCCGGGCCGAGCGCGACGCCCTGCTCGCCTACGCCCGGCACGCCGGTTCGGCCTTGCACACGGCGCGGCTGGCCAGCGATCTGCGGCAGAGCATGGATCGCGTGCTCTACGCGCGCGAGGACGAGCGGCGGCGGCTACGCCACGAACTGCACGACAGCCTCGGCCCGATCCTGGCCGGGATCTCGCTCGGCCTGCACGCGGCGCAGCGGATCATGGAGACCGACCCCGAGCAGGCCCGCCAGCTCGTCGGCCATCTCGAGGGTGAGCTGCAATCGGCGATCGCCGAGGTGCGCCGGCTGTTCGAGACGTTGCGGCCGCCGGTGCTCGACCAGCTCGGGCTGCTGCCGGCCGTTCGCGAACAGATCGACATCCTGGCCACCCGCATGCGGACCGACGAGGAAGCGCCGAAAGAAGTCGCATTCACCCTCGAGCTTGATGACGACCTCGGCTCGATTCCCGCTATCGTCGAGGTTGCTGCCTACCGCATCGTGTGCGAGGCGCTCACCAACGTGGCGCGGCACGCACACGCGCGGAACTGCACAGTCACGGTGCGCCGGGCCCGCGAGCTCAGCGCGCTGCTGATCGACGTAGCCGACGACGGGGTTGGGATGGGATCCACGGGCGGCCGTCCGACCCGTGGATTGGGTCTGGGATCGATGCGCGAGCGCGCCGCTGAGCTGGGGGGAACCTTCGTGGTCGACTCGCAGTCCGCGGGCGGCACCCGCGTCACGGCGACCCTGCCGATCCAGCCCGAGGACCGCTCGCGCCCGGCGCCCGGCCCGCGCAAGGACGCGGTGAGCCGATGACGGCCACGCCGGACGAAGACACCGCGAGCCTGCCGGCACCCGACGCGCAGGCGCCGCCCCTGCGCGTGGTGGTCGTCGACGACCACCCGCTGTTCCGCTTCGGATTGTGCGCCGCGCTGGCCCAGCGCACCGACATCGAGGTCGTGGGCGAAGCCGCCGGGGGACAGGCCGCGATCGTCGCCGTCGCCGCCGTTCGTCCGGATGTCGTGGTGATGGACCTGCATCTGCCCGACCTGGGCGGAGTGGAGGCCACCCGGGCGATCACGACTGCGGCACCGCGCATCGGTGTGCTGGTGCTGACGATGTTCGACGACAGCGAGTCGGTGTTCAACGCGATGCGGGCCGGCGCGCGCGGCTACATGCTCAAGGGCGCCGAACCGGACGAGTTGGTGCGTGCGGTCCAGGCCGTCGCCCGGGGTGAGGCCATCTTCGGCCAGTCGATCGCCGCTCAGGTCCTGCGTTACTTCAACGGATTGACGATGACTGCGCCGACGACCTTCCCCGACCTCACCGCACGTGAGCGTGAGGTGCTCGAACTCATCGCGGCCGGGCGCAGCAACACCGAGATCGCGCAGGTGCTGTCGCTGTCGGGCAAGACCGTGCGCAATCACGTTTCGATCATCTTCGGCAAGCTCCGGGTCGCCGACCGCGCGCAGGCCATCGTGCGGGCCCGCGAGGCCGGTTTGGGACACAAGAAGCGCGAGCAGGCCGGCGGTTCGTCCGGTTCGTAGGTTTGTGTCCGATCTGCGGGGGCCAATGGATGCTGCCCGTCCGGGCAGAGTCGGGACACCGGTCCCGTGTGCCCGGGTCGCTCGGTACGGGAAGGTCTTGCCATCTACTCCCAGGGGGACCTGATGACAACCATCGCCACACGAATCCCGGTACTGCTGCTCGCGACGGATCCGATCCTGCGCAACGGCCTGCGGACCACGCTCTACTCGCGGCCGGAGATGCGCCTGGTCGACGAGGACGACTCCTCGCCCGACACGGTGGTCATCGTCGCCACGGACCGGATCGACGAGCAGACCAAGCAGACGCTGCGCAGCCTGCAGTGTCGTCGAGTGACCAAGGTCGTGCTCATCGCAGGTGAGCTGGACGACGCCGATGTGCTCGCCGCGGTCGAGAACGGCGTGTGCGCCGTGGCCCGCCGCTCCGAGGTGGACGCCGACATCCTGGTTCGGCTCGCGACGGCCGCGGTCTCCGGCGAGGGAGTGCTCCCGCCCGACCTGCTCGGCCGCCTGCTCGGCCGGGTCTCGCGTCTGCAGCGGCAGGTTCTCGAACCGCGCGGCCTGCACATCGCGGGGTTCACCGACCGCGAGACCGAGGTCCTGCGCCTGCTGGCCGCGGGCCTGTCCACCAGTGAGATCGCTCGCCAGCTGTCCTACTCGCAGCGCACGATCAAGAGCATCGTGCACGACGTGACGAATCGCTTCCAGCTCCGCAACCGGTCGCACGCGGTCGCGTTCGCGATGCGCGAGGGCCTCATCTGAATCGATCAGTCGCGCCCGTCACCTTCTCGGGTGCTGAGATGACCACTTTCGCGGCCAGAAAGTGGTCATCTCAGCACCCGAGAAGGTGACGGGCGGCTTCGTTGGGTCCGAACTGTCAGCCCCGCGGAGCGGCCGCGTAGCGTCCGGTGAACAGGATGGCTGGGTGGCAGTGCGTGCTGACGGCGGATGCCGACTGGCAGTTCACCGCGACCCGCAGCGGCGCCGCCTTTGTGAAGATCAGCGGCTCGTCGTCGAAGTGCTGATCGAGGTCGCGGAAGTTCGCCAGACCCTCCGTCAGCAGGGTCTCGCCCGAACCGCGCTGGATCTGCATCGTGCCGGTGTCGCCGTTCGGGTTCTGCATCACCATCGCGGTGATCACGAGGATCTTCTTGGCCGGGATGGCCTTGGCCTGCTTGACGGTGAACGACGTGAAGTTGTTCTTGGTCACCGGTACGTCGGTCTGGATCGTGAACGAGACAGCCTGTCCGGTCCCAATCTGTGCGCCGCCGGGCCCGGTCGCGCCGGACGAGTTTCCGCCGCCACCACCGCTCTTGGCGACGCTGTCGGCCTTCTTCCCCGCAGCGGCGGCGGCAGCCTGCGCCTTCTTGGCCCCGGCATTGGCTGCGGCGGCCTGACTCTGCGCCGCGCTGGCCTTGCTCGCCAGCGAGCTATTCTGGGACTTGACGGCCTTCTTCGCGGCATCGGCGGCGGTGGACTTGATGGCCGGCTTGAGCAACGTGTAATAGAGCACGACGGCGGCAATGGCCAGCGCGACCAGCAGGGCGACGACCGGGATCAGCCATGCCGGCAGCAGCTGACGCTGGGTCATGGTGCCGCGGGTCGCGATCGGCGTTGCGTTGACCGGCGCGACCGTGACGACGAACGGGTGCTGGCGATCGGCGCCCTTGAAGAATCGCTTCTCTGGCTTGGCCGTCATCCGGATGAACGCGGCGGCGCCCGGTTCGATGGTGGCGCTGCGGTGGTCGAACTTGAAGTCCAGCGCCTCTTCCTCGTCGAGCGCCGTGACCTCGACGACCGCCGGGATGTTGCCGTTGTTGTCGATGGCGACCTGGTGCTTGCCCCGGCGGCGGCCCTTCGACTGCCGGGGGACCAGGTCGACCTGGGTGTCGTCGAACGGGGCGACGTCGACCGAGCCTTCGGCCACGGCCGAACCCGGGGGGTCCTCGCGCGACAGCACCCGGATACCGAACGGGACGATGCCCGCCGGCACCTGCGGCGAGCGCTCCGGCGCGAAGGTGATCGTGATCTCGACATCGGCGCCGGGCAGCAGGTTGACGACCTTCGGCTCGATCTGCGTCCACGGCGCGCTGTTGCCGACCACGTCGATCGTGTACTGGTCGACCACCTGTCCCGTATTGCGGACAAGCATCTTCGCGGTCGTGGTGGCCCCCGGATCGACGCGCACGTCACGAACCGGCAGCGCGGTCGCTGCACCCATGCGCCGCAGTCTGTCGATCAAGTGCCGATTTGTGGAGCCAACGTCGGGGAGCAGGGTGGGGCAGTCGTAACTGCCCCTAAGGGCAGTCACAAGTGACCAGCTGGACCCTGCTGAGGCTGATGTGGCTGGTGAGGCGTCGCCCGGGCCCGGGCTGGACCAATGTCCGACTGACGGCAGCCAGGAGGTGCCGGGTGGTGTAAGAGCAGAATGGTGACTCGATCGTGCCCGAAAGTGCATGGGCGCGCGCGCCGTGTGTCCTATCCTGTAGCGATCCGCGTAAACGGAGGAGTCGACGTGTCCCGAAGCCGGACCCGGATCCTGGCGGGCGCTGTCGCCCTGTCCTTGGCCGGCGCCGCGTGGCTCACGTTGCTGTCTCCGTCCCAATCCAGTCATGCGGCCGTGCCGACCGGGACCACCGTCCGCGCATCGTCACAGTCGGGCAGCGACGATTCCTCGGCGACCGGCGGCGGCGATTCGATGGTGTCCGGTAACGGCCGCTTCGACATCTTCGTCAGCGCCAGCAATCTTGACCCCACGCATGGGCCCGGACCCGGGACGAGGCCCTGCACCTGCCAGGCCGGGGAGACGCCGAACGTGGGTGTGTTCGTTCGCGACCTGGTCACAAAGCAGACCGAACTGGTCAGCTTCGGTCAATCAGCTGCCGGTACCCCGAACGAGGAATCGCCCAATCAGGACAGCCGCTACCCGAGCATCACCGCCGACGGCCGGTACCTCTCGTTCGTGACCAAGGCCACCAACATTGCCGCCAGCCCCACGGGTAGTACCACCGGGAGTCGGATCATCGTCTGCGATCGCGGAGCACCGGACGGCAACGGCGCCTATCCGCAGGCGACGACGTCAGGGGTTGCTCCACTCGGATTCAGCTGTGTCGCCGTTCCGACGCCGTGGCCACTACTGGACGCCGACAGCTGGCCTCACTTAGCCGCCGACGGCGACGTCGGTTCCAACAACCTCCGCATCGTTTGGGCCGATGACCATGACGGCCAGGACGAAGTGCGTTACGCCGACATTCCCCGGACGCCGGTCCTCACGGCGCCGACCTCCTCAACCGTCCTGCCTGCGGATCCGCCCGACCTGGGCAGCGATAACGGGTCGAGCGCGGATTATGTCGAGCCGCAGATCTCCAGCGACGGCAACTGGATCGTTGTCGCGGCCACGGCAACCGGCTCGTTCCAGGAGCACGGGATCATCGAGGCGGATGTATCCGCCGGGCCGAACGGACAGACCACGCTGCGCCGGGTGGACCGTAGGCAGGATGGACACGACGGCACCACTGCCTACACCAGGTTCATCGGAACAGAGACAGAAACTGTCGGCCATCCTTCGGTGTCGCAAGGGGGTAAGTCCGTCGTCTTCGACCACAACAATTCGAGTACCCCGTCGTTCGACGCGTCGCCCGACGCCTATGCGACGACTGTCGACACCGCCAACTTTGGCGGGGCGAGTCAGCCGGCCGCCCCGTCGCTGCTCGTGTCCGCCCTTCCCGACGGCAGCCCGTACGGCGACAGTTCCCGCGGTGACGGTGCGTTTCCCACCATTTCCGACGACGGCCGCTACGTCGCCTTCGTCACTGATCAGCCCGGCATGTGGAAAGGCGCGACCGGGCCGCTCAGCGAGTCCAGCTGCCTGACGCCGCCCCCCGATCAGGCGCCAAGTGATAGCGGCTCGGCATCTCCATCCCCATCCCCATCCCCATCCCCATCCCCATCAGCATCCGGCTCATCGTCGGGCGGTAACTCCGGCTCGCGCACGGCCTGCCAGGTGGTCGCGCGGGATCTGACTCTTGACGCCGCCAATCGCAGCGCTGGACAACCCTTCGTCGCCGCCGAACTTGCCTCTCCGAGCGTCGCCACCGTCTGTCCCGGACAAGAGTCGAGCAACGATGTCTGTCCCGGCGATCCCGCCGGTGCGCTCGCTCCGCAGCTTTCGATGTCGAGTGACGGCGGGCGGGTCGGCTATGATTCCTACTCGGATGACTTGGTTACTGGCCCGTCCGGACACGACGGCACCTACACCGATGCCTATGTCCGGATCTGGCGGCCGCTTCTGGTGGGCACACCGTCGCCCGATTTCGGTCCGGTCGACCTTGGTTCGAGTGCGCAGCTGACCGTGACCATCACGGTGAACGGTTTCGGCCCGGTGCCGATCGGCGACGTCACGGTCGGTGGCCCCAACGCCGGCGACTTCACCGTTGACGACAGCTTGTGCAACAACCGCATCCTGCACACCGGCGACCAGCCAGCGTGCACGATCACGGTCAACTTCACTCCCTCCGCGGAGGGCGACCGGTCGGCGACCATCTCGATCCTTGACCAAGGGTCAACTGGCGTGCCCCCGACGATGATCTTCCAAGGGGCAACACCTAATGACGTGACCCCGGCGGTGATCTTGCAGTTGACCGCCACCGGGACGGGCACGTCGGAGTCGACGTCACCGACGACCCCGACCTCACCGACGTCACCGACGACCCCGACGTCACCGACGACCCCGACGTCACCCACCACCCCAACCTCACCGAGGACGCCGACCTCACCGACGTCTCCGTCGACACCGGCGAATCCACCGGCGCTCGTCGTCACGCCGACCACGATCGATTTCGGTTCGGCCGTCCCGCTCAAGCCCGGTGGTACCACGCGCACCACGACGATCAGCAACAACGGCGGAAAGCCGCTGAAGATCAGCTCGATCTCGGTGGTCGACGGCATGATTCCTGGCGCCCACGGCGACTACACCGTCACCGGGTGCGGTGCACCATCCGGCGTCACGCTTGCCCCCGGCGCCAGTTGCACCGTGAAACTCGTCTGGATCGGCCAGGCCGTCGGGTCGCGCAACGCCACCTTGGTGATCAGCTCCAGCGGACCGGCCGACCGCCGATTCATCTCATTGCTGGCGTTCGTGCCCAAGCCCAAGATCACAGTGAACCCAGCGGTCCTGCCCGCCGGTCGGGTCACCTCCGTGAGCGGCACTGGATTTGCGCCGAAACACGATGTCGATGTGAAGGTGCCCTTTGCCTCGGAGACGATCGTGAAGACCGACGGCAAGGGCGCGTTCACGACCGGGCTGCTCGTGCTGAGCAACGCCACAACTGGCCCGCGCACCGTGGTGGCAACGATGCCTGGACTCAGCCCGAGCATCACGGCGCAGGCGCCGCTGTTGATCGTCCTGGGCAGCGTGCAGGGTCCGATCCTGGTCACCCGCCACTGACGTCACACCAGCGGCGTCACGTTCTGGTTCACGGTGAAGACGTTCTCGGGGTCGAAGCGACGTTTGAGCGCGGCAAGACGCAGGTAGCGCTCGGCCCCGTAAGCATCGATGCTCGACATCGCGGCTGAACGCATGCCGGCATTCGGGCCACCGACCCGCATCGGTTGGAACCGATCGCTCGTGTGCGACAACCAGTCCCGGTGCGCGTCCTCGTCCGGCGGCTTGTCCCAGCGGGCCAGGGCGGTGAAAAAGTACCGCGCATTGCGGTTGGGCACCGCGGTCGACATGCGGGCGACCCGGCCCACCGCGCCGCCCATGTGCTGCAGGTGCAACTCGCACGAGCCCTCGGGCATCTGGGCATGGCGCTCGCACAGCGCGTCGATGACGTCGTCGTCGATGTCGTCGAGGTAACCGGAGTCCATCACCGCACTCAGGCCGTGCGGGTACAGGGCATCGGGCATCGCCTGCACCACCGCGTAGGGCAGGACATTGATGAGGTCACGCACTACGGGCGCGGCCGCGCGCAGCGGCCCGATCAGTGCCTGCGCCTGCGCCGGATGACCGGCGCACACGACGCTCACCCCGACCACCGGCACCGGCGGGACCAGGCCGCTGACCTCGCCGAGCTGGGGCGGGCCGGCACCGGAGAAGACCACACCGGTGGTGACGTCGTCGCGCAGGTGCCGCGTCCAGTCGCGGTAGAAGCGCAGCAGCGACCGGGTGTGTTGCGCGGCGAAGAAGAGCGTGCCCGCCAGCACCGGCTCGGGCAGCGGGCGCAGCCGGAAGGCCAGCGAGGTGACCACGCCGAAGTTGCCGCCGCCGCCGCGCAGGCCCCACAACAGCTCGGGGTGCTCATCGCCCGACGTCGCGATCCGTTCGCCGTCGGCCCCGACGACGTCGGCCCTGACCATGTTGTCGCAGGCCAGCCCGTAGGCCCGGCGCAGGTTGCCGAAGCCGCCGCCGAGCGTCGAGCCGGCGACGCCGATGCCACCCATGGCCGTGCCGGGTACCACCTGCCCGAAGCGTTGGGTGGCGACGTCGACGTCACCCCACGTCGCGCCGGCGTCGACGACGACCCGATGCCGGACCGGATCCACCCGCACCCGGCGCAGGCCACGCAGGTCGAGCACCACCCCGCCGTCGCAGCTCGACAGCCCGGCGGGGGAGTACCCGCCGCCACGCACGGTAAAGGTCAGCGACTGCGCACGGGCAAAGCGCACCGCGTGCTGCGCGTCCGCGGCCGAGCCGGCAGCGATGATCACGGCCGGGCGCCCTTGCCGATCGCGGTTCCACACCGCATGCGCCTGGGCATAGGCGTCGTCGCCCGGGACGATAACGGTGCCGCGCACCTTTTCGCGCAACGTGGCGAGTGCCCCCGCCGGAACAGGACGGTCCGGATCTCCGGGGTCGCTCGGCATGAAAGGAGGGCCTTCGGCAGGGCCTGGTCAGGCGGATGTAAAACCGAGCTTAGAGCACTGCCGGCGTCGAATCCGGACGGTGCCGGTGACTAACCTCGAGGGCGTGCCCGACCCGTCGACATATCGCCCGGCGCCGGGCACCATCCCGCTGGAGCCGGGGGTCTACAAGTTCCGCGACGAGCGCGGCCGGGTCATCTACGTGGGCAAGGCCAAGAGCCTGCGGCAGCGGCTCAACTCCTACTTCGCCGACGTGTCCGGACTGCACCAGCGCACCCGGCAGATGGTGACTTCGGCCGCGTCGGTCGAGTGGACCGTCGTGCGCACCGAGGTCGAGGCGCTGCAGCTCGAGTACACGTGGATCAAGGAGTTCGACCCGCGCTTCAACGTCCGCTACCGCGACGACAAGTCCTACCCGTCGCTGGCCGTGACGCTGTACGAGGAGTACCCGCGGCTGCAGGTGATGCGCGGCCCGAAGCGCAAGGGCGTGCGCTACTTCGGCCCGTACTCGCACGCCTGGGCGATCCGCGAGACGCTCGACCTGCTGCTGCGGGTGTTCCCGGCCCGCACCTGCTCGACCGGGGTGTTCAAGCGGGCCGGCCAGGTCGGCCGGCCGTGCCTGCTCGGCTACATCGACAAGTGCAGCGCGCCGTGCGTCGGCCGGGTCAGCGCCGACGAGCACCGTCAGATCGTCGACGACTTCTGCGACTTCATGGCCGGCAAGACCGACGCGATGATGCGCCGCCTCGACAAGCAGATGGCGATCGCCAGCGCCAATCTGGAGTTCGAGCTCGCGGCCCGACTGCGCGACGACCTCGGCGCCCTGCAGCGCGCGATGGAGAAGCAGGCGGTGGTGTTCGGCGACGGCACCGACGCCGACATCGTGGCCTTCGCCGAGGACGAGCTCGAGGCAGCCGTGCAGGTGTTCCACGTGCGCGGCGGACGGGTGCGGGGACAGCGCGGCTGGGTCGTCGACCGCCTCGACGACATGTCCACCGGCGATCTCGTCGAGCAGTTCATCACGCAGTTCTACGGACTGTTTCTCGACGAGGCCAGCGACGACGGGTCGGAGATCCCGCGTGAGGTACTCGTGCCCGTGCTGCCCGAGGACACGGCCGTCCTCAACGAATGGCTCACCGAACGGCGTGGGTCGCGCGTGCAGCTGCGGGTGCCCCAGCGCGGCGACAAGCGGGCGCTGGCCGAGACCGTGGCCCGCAACGCCGCGCAGTCGCTCATGCAGCACAAGCTCAAGCGCGCGTCCGATCTGACGGCGCGCTCACGGGCCCTCGGCGAGTTGCAGGACGTGCTGGAGTTGGCGTCGTCACCGCTGCGCATCGAGTGCTTCGACATCAGCCACGTGCAGGGTACGAACGTCGTGGCCAGCATGGTGGTGTTCGAGGACGGCCTGGCCCGCAAGAGCGACTACCGGCGCTTCGCGATGCGTGAGGGCACTGGCGACACCGACTGGATCGCCGAAGTGGTGCGGCGCCGCTTCGCCCGCTACCTCGACGAGCAGGTCGAGACGGGGGCCGACGCCGACAGCGATCCCGGCGCCGAGGCGGCCGAGGCCATCGCGGTGTTGCGGCCGGGAATCGATCCGACCACAGGGCGCCCGCGCAAGTTCTCCTACCCGCCCAACCTGCTGGTCGTCGACGGCGGCGCCCCGCAGGTGGCGGCGGCGAAAGCCGTGCTCGACGAGCTCGGCATCGACGACGTCTCGCTGGTCGGGCTCGCGAAGCGGCTCGAAGAGGTGTGGTTGCCGGGTCAGCTGTACCCGGCGATCCTGCCGCGAACCTCGGAGGGGCTGTACCTGCTGCAGCGCGTACGCGACGAGGCCCACCGCTTCGCGATCACCTATCACCGGCAGAAGCGGTCCAAGGCGATGACGACCAGCGCGCTCGACGGAATCGCCGGGCTCGGCGAGACGCGCCGCAAGGCGCTGATGCGTCACTTCGGCTCGGTCAAGCGGCTGCGCGCCGCCGACGTCGACGCCATCGTCGAGGTCCCGGGCATCGGGCGCCGCACCGCCGAGACGATCGTCGCCGCCCTGGCCGGGCCGTCCGACGCCGCGGCGGCGGCCGTGAACATGAGCACCGGTGAGGTCCTCGACGACGCCGTGCGTCAGGATCAGTAGATGACGGAGACGCCGCCGCCCGGAGGACTCGAGACGGTGATCATCACCGGTCTGTCCGGTGCCGGGCGCAGTGCGGCAGCGAAGTGCTTCGAGGACCTCGGGTTCTTCGTCGTCGACAACCTGCCCCCTGAGCTGATCGGCACCCTCGTCGAGCTCGGCAGCCGCAGCCAGGGCGCGGTGACCAGGCTGGCCGTGGTGATGGACGTGCGCAGCCGGGCGTTCTCGACCGATCTGCGCAGCGTCATTCGCGATCTCGCCGACCGGCAGATGCGCCCGCGCGTGGTGTTCCTCGAGGCCCGCGACGATGTGCTCGTCCGGCGCTTCGAGAACGTCCGCCGCGAGCACCCGATGCAGGGCAACGGCCGGCTCATCGACGGCATCGGGGCCGAGCGCAGGCTGCTGGCCGGGCTGCGCGACGAAGCCGATCTCGTCATCGACACCAGCGACCGCTCGGTGCACCAGTTGCGCAGCGCGATCGAGTCGTCGTTCACCGGCGACGACACCGACCTGCGCTCCGAACTACGCGCGACCGTCCTGTCCTTCGGCTACAAGTACGGCCTGCCCGTCGATGCCGATCTGGTCGTCGACGTGCGCTTCCTGCCCAACCCCCACTGGATCCCGGAGCTGCGTGATCTCACCGGCCGCGACGAGCCGGTTCGCGACTACGTCCTGAGCCAAGAGGGCGCGGGCGAGTTCCTCGACCGCTACACCGACATCCTCCGCATCATCGGCGCCGGTTACCGCCGTGAGCGCAAGCGTTACCTGACGTTGGCGGTGGGCTGCACCGGTGGCAAGCACCGCTCGGTGGCGATGTCGCAGGAACTGGCGACCCGGCTGACCGACATGGGTGTGCAGGCCACCGTGATCCACCGGGACCTCGGTCGTGAGTGACCCGCGCCCGCTGCGCGCCGTGGCGCTCGGTGGTGGGCACGGCCTGCATGCCGCGCTGACGGCGCTGCGCCGGGTCACCGACGAGCTCACCGCGATCGTCACGGTGGCCGACGACGGTGGGTCGTCTGGACGTATCCGGCGCGAGCTCAAGGTGCTGCCGCCGGGCGATCTGCGGATGGCTCTCGCCGCGTTGGCCGGCGCGGCCCCTGAGCACCAGGCCTGGGCCGAGCTGCTGCAGCACCGGCTCGGCGGCACCGGGGTGCTGGCCGGGCACCCGGTGGGCAACCTCATGCTGACCGCGCTACTCGAGCGTGAACCGGACCCGAAGGTCGCGTTGGCCCGGCTCGCCGAACTGGTCGGCGCCGTGGGCCGGGTGCTGCCGATGAGCCCGGTGCCGCTCGATCTGGTCGGTGAGGCCGACCGCTTCGATCCCGACGAGCCGTCGCGTTCGCGTCGCATCCGCGGCCAGTCGTCGATCGCGGCCACGCCCGGACGCGTGCTGTCGGTGCAGTTGCTGCCCAACGGTGCGCCGGCCAGCGCGGAAGCCGTCGATGCGGTGCGCGAGGCCGATCTCGTCGTGCTCGGTCCGGGATCGTGGTTCACCAGCGTCATCCCGCACCTGCTGCTGCGCGAACTGGGCTCGGCGCTGGCGGCCACGAGCGCCAAGATCGTCGTCGTACTCAACCTGGTGCCACAGGCGGGCGAGACCGACGACTACGCTCCGCATGAGTTGTTGCAATTGCTGATGACACATGCGCGTCCGCGCGGAGGTCTGCCCATTCATACCGTGCTGGCCGACACCGAGTCGGTACTCGATCCCGAGGAGCTCAGACGCTATACGCGCGAGATCGGTGCCCGTCTCGTAGTGTCTAGGCTCGCGGCAGACGACAGCGCCGAGCGTCACGATCCAGCGCGCTTGAGCGATGCGATCCGTAACATGCTCGACGAGGAGCCATGGGAGGGTTCGCTGACATGGCGATGACGGCGGCGGTCAAGGACGAGCTCAGCCGGGTTCCGGTGAGCCGGTTGTCCGCGCGCAAGGCCGAGCTCGCGACGATGTTGCGCTTCGCCGGCGCGCTGCACCTCGTCGGCGGCCACATCGTCATCGAGGCCGAGCTCGACACCGGCTCCGTCGCCCGCCGTCTGCGTAAGGAGATCGGCGACATCTTCGGCCACGGGTCCGAGGTGCAGATCGTGGCCGGTGGCGGCTTGCGCAAGGGCAGCCGCTACCTCGTCCGGGTCGCAAAGGACGGTGAACGGCTGGCCCGTCAGGCCGGCCTGGTCGATCTGCGCGGCCGTCCGGTCAAGGGCCTGCCCCACCACGTCGTTGCGGGTGGTGTCGCCGACGCCGAGGCCGCGTGGCGCGGCGCCTTCCTGGCCCACGGTTCGCTGACCGAGCCCGGCCGCGCCTGCTCGCTCGAGATCACCTGCCCGTCGGCCGAGGCCGCCCTGGCGCTCGTCGGTGTCGGCCGCCGGCTCGGGGTGTCGTCGAAGGCCCGTGAGGTGCGTGGCGGTGACCGCGTGATCGTCCGTGACGGTGACGTGATCGGCGCGCTGCTGACCCGCATCGGTGCCCACGAGTCGGTGATGGCCTGGGAAGAGCGGCGGATGCGCCGCGAGGTACGCGCCACCGCCAACCGCCTGGCCAACTTCGACGACGCGAACCTGCGCCGCTCGGCGCGGGCCGCGGTCGCCGCCGGCGCGCGGGTACAGCGGGCCCTCGAGATCCTGGCCGACGACGCGCCGGATCACCTGCTGCAGGCGGGCCGGCTGCGGCTCGAGCACAAGCAGGCCTCGCTCGAAGAGCTGGGCGCGCTGTCCGACCCGGTGATGACCAAGGACGCGGTCGCCGGGCGGATTCGTCGCCTGCTGGCGATGGCCGACAAGCGCGCGGCCGACCTCGCCATCCCCGACACGGAATCGGCCGTGACCGCGGAGATGCTCGCACCCTGAGCGGGCGGCGCCTTTCGCGCTTAGGGTGGTGTTATGGCCAAGCGACCTGCAGACGATGACGGTCCCGTACGACCGAGCCCACGCGACGCCGTCGCCCGCGCCACCGCGGCGGCCGGTCCGAAGGTTGCCAAGGCGGTCGAGGCCGCCGGACCGCAGGTCGAGAAGGCTGCGGCCGGCGCGGGCAAGCTCCTCGGCACCCTGGCCCAGCGGGCCCGCGAGACGGCGAAGGCCTTCTCCGAGGGCACCGGTTCCGACACCAAGCCGGCGAACACCGACGCCGACCCGGCGACCGACAAGCCGCGGCCCCGGCCGAAGCCGGGGCCGCCCCCGTCCGCTACCGGCAAGTAAAGATCGGACGTCCTTCGCGCGCGCACCGACCCGATAAGGTTTACGGACCCGAGTACCCGGCTGGCAGGAGCGAAGAGCAGTGACCGTACG
>CAXTHY010000045.1:0-1270 GCA_964244175.1 uncultured Jatrophihabitans sp.
CGGCGAGTTCGTCGACGTTCGGCAGGCGGCCGAGCACGTCCTCGAGGTGGCGGGCACCCTCATGCGTGGCGGCGTACAGCGCTTCGGCCTTGAGGTACTCGGGGGCACCGGCCAGCGGCTCGGCGAGTTCGGGCCGCTCGGCGATGAGCCCGAGCACCTCGTTGATCAGCGAGCCGTAGCGGCCGAGCAGGTGCTCGACCATGCCGACCCGCAACCCGCTGCGCGAGGCGACGAGCCGCCGCGAGTTCCAGAGCGCGTGGTAACCGTCGGCGCCGGCCAACGGCACGTCCTCGGTGATCGAGGCCGGGATCGTGCGCTCGAGCCCGTGCACGGCCGAGTCGACGGCATCCTTGGCCATCACCCGGTAGGTCGTGTACTTGCCGCCGGCGATCACGTTCAACCCGCGCACCGGGCTGGCCACCGCATGCTCGCGCGACAGCTTGGACGTCGAGTCGGATTCGCCGCCCAGTAACGGCCGCAACCCGGCATAGACACCGACGACGTCGGCCCGGGTGAGCGGATCGGCCAGCAACCGATTGGCCTGGTCGAGCAGGTAGTCGATGTCGTTCTGGCTGGCGGCCGGGTGGGCAAGATCGAGTTCCCAGTCGGTGTCGGTCGTGCCGATGATCCAGTGACTGCCCCACGGCACGATGAACAACACGCTCTTGGCCGTGCGGGCGATGATGCCGGTGGCCGAGTTGATGCGGTTGCGCGGGATGACGACGTGCACGCCCTTCGACGCCCGCACCCGGAACTGGCCGCGACCGCCGAGCATCTCCTGGATCTCGTCGGTCCACACGCCCGCAGCGTTGATCACCTGTTGCGCCCGGATCTCGAACTCGCCGCCGCCGTCGAGATCCTTGGCCCGCACCCCGACGACATGATCGCCCTCGCGCAGGAACCCGATAGCGCGCGTGCTGTTGGCGCACAGCGCGCCGAACTGCGCGGCGGTGCGGGCCAGCATCATCGTGTGCCGGGCGTCGTCGACCTGGCCCTCGTAGAAGCGGATGGCGCCACGGATGGCCGTGCCCTTGCCCGACGGGAACGACTCCATGGTCTTGCGCTTGCCCAGGTGCTTGAGGTGATGCGGGACGCCGCGCCCGCCGCCCATGACGTCGTACACGCCGATACCCATACCGACGTAGGGACGGTCGATCCACCGCTCGAGCGGATAGATCAGCGGCACCGGCTTGGCCAGGTGCGGGCACAGCTTGTTCAGGACGAGCCCGCGCTCCTTCAGCGCCTCGAACACCAGGTGGAACTGGAACTG
>CAXTHY010000045.1:1280-22224 GCA_964244175.1 uncultured Jatrophihabitans sp.
CCTTCGAGGAAACGTCCCGCCGGGCCCGTCCACACCGGCTCCAGCCGGGCCCGGTCCTTCGGCTCGAGATCGCTCGTCAGGGTCATGTGGAACTGGAACTGCTCGAGATAGCGCAGGCCGCCGTGGAACAGCTTGGTCGAGCGGCTCGACGTGCCCGAGGCGTAGTCACGCGCCTCGATCAGCCCGACCGACAGGCCGCGGGTCACCGCGTCGAGGGCGGCGCCCGCGCCCACGACCCCGCCACCGATGATCAGCACGTCCAGCTCGTCGGTGGCCAGCCGCGCGAGCGCGGTCGCCCGCTCGTCCGGTCCGAGGCGCTGGGCTGGGTGAGTCACGATGCGGTTCCCGTCGTCGAGGTGCCGGTGACGTCAGTCGACGTCCACCCAGTCCAGTGTGCGCTCGACCGCCTTCTGCCAACCGGCGTAGCCGTCCTTGCGCTGCTCGTCCGACCACTGCGGCTCCCAGCGCTTCGACTCGTTCCAGTTCTCGCGCAGTTCGTCGGTGTCGTTCCAGAAGCCGACGGCCAGCCCGGCGGCGTAGGCCGCACCGAGCGCGGTGGTCTCGGCCACGACCGGCCGGCTGACCGGGACGCCGAGAATGTCGGCCTGCAGCTGCATGCACAGGTCGTTCGCCGTCACGCCGCCGTCGACCTTGAGCACCTCGACGTGGACATCGGAGTCGGCCTCCATCGCCTCGGACACCGCCCGGCTCTGGTAGCAGATCGACTCGAGGGTGGCCCGGGCCAGGTGGGCGTTGGTGTTGAAGCGCGACAGCCCGACGATCGCCCCGCGGGCGTCGCTGCGCCAGTACGGCGCGAACAGCCCCGAGAAGGCCGGGACGAAGTACACGCCGCCGTTGTCTTCGACCCGCCGGGCCAGCCCCTCGATCTCGGCCGCGCCCGAGATGATGCCGAGCTGGTCACGCAGCCACTGCACGGCCGAGCCGGTGACCGCGATCGAGCCCTCCAGCGCGTACACCGGGTCGTCGTCGCCGACCTGATAGCAGACGGTGGTCAGCAGCCCGTTCTCGCTACGCACCAGCTCGGTGCCGGTGTTGAGCAGCAGGAAGTTGCCGGTGCCGTAGGTGTTCTTGGCCTCGCCGGGCGCGAAGCAGACCTGCCCGAACATCGCCGCCTGCTGGTCGCCGAGGTCACCGGTGAGCTTGAGCCCCTCGAACGTCCCGGTCGCCTCGCCGTAGCCGTCGGAGTGCGACGACGGCTTGATCTCGGGCAGCATCGAGCGCGGAATGTCGAAGAAGCCGAGCAGCTCGTCGTCCCACTGGAGCGTCTCGAGGTCCATCAGCATCGTCCGGCTGGCATTCGTCACGTCGGTGACGTGCACGCCACCGTTGCGACCGCCGGTCATGTTCCACAGCAGCCACGAGTCGGTGTTGCCGAAGATCGCGTCGCCCTTGTCGGCCGCCTCGCGCACGCCGTCGACGTTCTCGAGAATCCACTGGATCTTGCCGCCCGAGAAGTACGTCGCCGGCGGCAACCCGGCCTTACGGCGGATGACATCGCCGTGGCCGTCGCGCTCGAGCTTGCTGGCGATGCGATCCGTGCGGGTGTCCTGCCAGACGATCGCGTTGTAGTACGGGCGGCCGGTGTTCTTGTCCCACACCACCGTCGTCTCGCGCTGGTTGGTGATGCCGAGCGCGGCGAGGTCGGACGGCTGCAGCGACGCCTTGTTCAGCGCGCTCTGCACGACCGACGTCGAACGCTCCCAGATCTCGACCGGGTTGTGCTCGACCCACCCCGCCTGCGGCAGGATCTGCTCGTGCTCGAGCTGGTGCTTGCTGACCTCGTTGCCCTCGTGGTCGAAGATCATGAACCGCGTGCTGGTCGTGCCCTGATCGATAGCGCCGACGAAGTCAGGCATTGGGGGTCCCCCTGTGAGTGCGTTCGGTGTGACGGACGGTGGCGGCGTCTGCGGGTTCGTTCACTTCCGGCTCCCCCTCGGTTTCCGGCGGGAGGAATCGCGTCAGGCCGAACCGGTAGAGCGCGCCGCCGATCAGTCCCCCGATCAGCGGCCCGACTATGGGCACCCATAGATACAAGTTCCCGTACTGGTCGCGCATCGCGGTTCCGTAACCGGTGATGAACGACGCGAGGCGCGGGCCGAAGTCACGGGCCGGATTGATCGCGTAGCCGGCGTCGGTGCCCCAGGCCATGCCGATGCCGACGACCAGCAGGCCGACGATCAACGGGGTCAGGTTGGCCAGCGGGGCGGAGTTGCGCGCGTCGGTGATGGCGAAGATCAGGAATACCAGGATCGCGGTGCCGATGATCTGGTCGCGCAGCGCGCCGAGTTCGCTCACCGGGAACGTTCCGTTTCCGGGCAACGTCGAGAAGACGCCCTGGGTCTTGATCGTGTGGCCGGGATCGGCCTTGGCCAGTACCTCGGTGTAGTTCCAGCGCACGAGCAACGCCGCGACGAATGCGCCCGCGGTCTGCGCGAGGACGAACGGGATCACCTTGCGCCAGGCAAAGCCCTGGTAGGCCGCGAGGGCCAGCGTGACCGCCGGATTGAGGTGCGCACCGCTGACCCGGCCGGCGACGTAGATGCCGAGGGTCACGCCCAGGCCCCACGACCAACTGATGCTGTCGTGGTCGCCGAGTTTCGCGCCGACGACCTGTGCGACGACACCGGCGCCGAACAGGATGAGGATCATCGTGCCTAAGAACTCGGCGGTGAGTTCGCCGCGCAGCGACGGCTCGTACTCGTCGACTTCGGGCGGAGCGAGTTCGTCCTGCGAGGCTGGCATCGTCGCCTTCCTGTCGCCGTCGGGCCGCCTCCCCGGCGAGCCGGCCCACACCCCGACGCTATGAGCCCGCTCACACTCGCGCAAGGACTTCGCGAAAACGACAACCGGTCCATACCTCGCGCCCCGCAGCGACCCGCCCCGGCTCCTGCCCGCCGTCGCAACCCGGTGTTCATGTGCGTCGAGTTGAGTGGGCGAGCGGGCGCCCCTACGGTGCGCAGGGGACTACGGGAGGCACTGGACCATGTTCGAAGGAATGTCGCGACGGGATTTCCTGCGGATCACCGCGGCCGCGGCCGGCGGGGTGGGCGCGTTGACGGCGATGGCCGGCCCGGTGATCGACCGCGCGTACGCCGTCGACCCGTGCGGCACCGGTTCGCTGGACGACATCGAGCACTTCGTCCTGCTCATGATGGAGAACCGCTCCTTCGACCACTACTACGGGACGATGTCCGGCGTGCGCGGCTTCCGCGACGCCGAGACGACGGGCGCCACGCTCGAGCAGCGGGCCGACCCGAAGGACCCTAACTCGCCCTACCAGCGACCGTTC
The DNA here is from genome assembly GCA_964244175.1 of uncultured Jatrophihabitans sp. GTDB lineage: Bacteria > Actinomycetota > Actinomycetes > Mycobacteriales > Jatrophihabitantaceae > Jatrophihabitans. Next base: position 4,591 of record CAXTHY010000045.1, read on the forward strand.
CGGCTCGACACCACCCAAGGCGCCTCGATCGACGGTGAGTGCATCAACGACCCGACCCACAACTGGGGCCCGCAGCACCAGTGCTGGAACGGCGGCCGGATGGACCAGTGGCTCAAGGTGCACATCGCCAACGAGGGCCCGGCCAACGGCCCGGCGACCATGGGTTACTACGAGAAGGAAGACATCCCGGTGCACCGGGCGCTGGCCGAGGCCTTCACCATCTGCGACAACTACCACTGCTCGGTGCTCGGCCCCACCGACCCGAACCGGCTGTACTGGATCAGCGGCATGCTCGATCCAGAGGGCAAGTACGGCGGCCCCCTGCTCGACACCCCGACGACGGTGCCGATCAACAAGTACTCCTGGCGCACCTTCCCCGAGAACCTCGAGGAGGCCGGGGTGTCGTGGAAGTTCTACACCGCCGAGGAACCGCCTGGCATCTCGGCCGCCGTGCTCAGTGGCATGACGCAGGCGTTCAAGCAGTACAACACCAACCCGACCCTCATCGCCAAGGGCATCGCGCCGATCTACCCGACGAACTTCCAGCTCGACGTCGCGACCAACAACCTGCCGTCGGTGTCGTGGATCATCCCGCCGCTGCTCAACTGCGAGCACCCGGCGCTGCCGCCGTCGTTCGGGGCCTCGACGCTGATCGAGGTGCTGGACACGCTGACGGCCAACCCAGCGATCTGGGAGAAGACGGCGCTGATCATCAGCTACGACGAGAACGGCGGCTTCTTCGACCACGTCGCGCCGCCGACCCCGCCCAAGGGCACCGCGGGCGAGTTCATCACCGTCAATCCGCTGCCGGACACGGCGGAAGGCATCACCGGGCCGATCGGCCTCGGCTTCCGGGTGCCCGGCCTGGTCATCTCGCCCTTCTCCCGCGGTGGGCTGGTGGCTTCCGAGGTGTTCGACCACACCTCGCAGTTGCGGCTGATCGGCAAGCGGTTCGGGGTCGACGTCCCCAATCTCACGGCCTGGCGCAAGCAGACCGTCGGCGACATGACGTCGAGCTTCGACTTCGCCACGCCGGCCAACTCGGCGAAGCCCAAGCTCGAGGCCACGCAAGAACTCGATCCCGTGAGCACCCTGCTCGAGTGCAAGGTCGGTCTCGACGGCCTGTCCGGCACGTTTGCCGGCAAGTACAACCCGGAGTCGTACACCCCGCTGACCAACACCGTGCCGGTGCAGGCGAGTAGCCCGACGCGGCGCGCGCCCAGCGGTGTGGTCGAGCCGTGCGAGCCGACCAAGCCGACAGCCAAGCCGACCAAGTCGACCAAGTCGACCACGTCGACGCACAGCACGCCGATCGCCGTGCTCAAGCCCGGCGCGCAGGGGCGCACCCGGATCGGCGCGGCCGGTGACGCCCTGCAGGGAAACAAGATCGCCGATACCGGGCTCGAGCCCGGCAAGACGGTGCTGGCCGGCGCCGCGCTGCTCGCGGTCGGCGCGGTTACCGCGGCCGCCGCGCAGCAGGTCGCGCGCACGGTGACGGCGACGCCCGACGACGCGCCGGCCGACGACTGAGACCGGGGCCGCTCGCGCTCGGGTTAGCGGCAGTCAGTGGATCAGGAACAGCCCCAGCAACACCACACACACCACGAGGCAGTAGGCCTCGAACAGCCCGCGCAACTGCACCGGCGCATTTCGCAGCTCCATGAAGTACCGCCCGACCAGCCGCACCTTGACGCACGCGATCACGATGATGACCGACGACAGCAGCGGGTGCCCCCCACGGCCGTCCTCGACGCCGAGGGTGAACGAGACGACGGTGGCGGCCACGAGCACGCCCCATGCGGCCGTCACCCGGTCTCGGACCAGGCGGCCGAGCGTCGCCATCACCTCACCTGACCAGGTACAGCAGCGGGAACAGGATGATCCACAAGAGGTCGACCAGGTGCCAGAACACTGACCCGGCCTCGATGAACACGACCCTCTTGGGCGCCAACTCGGTGCGTCCGCCCTGCACGTACAGGTAGGCCAGACCCGCGATCCCGATCAGCACGTGAAACAGGTGCAGGCCGGTCAGCACGAAGTAGTACATGAAGAAGTTGTTCGTAGCGGGGGTGATCCCGTGCGCGAACTTGAGCCCCCACTCGACTCCCTTGAGGCCGACGAAGCCCAGCGCACAGACGATTGCGCCCCCGAACGCCGGCCGCGCGATCGCGGGTGCGCCACGCCGGACGGCCCGCAGGCCGATGCTCACCAGCAGCGAGCCGGTCAGCAGCAGCAGGGTGTTGGCGAGCCCGAAGCCCTGACTGAGCCGGCGCTGCGCGTCGGCGAACAGCGTGGGCTGGCGACCGCGGTAGTAGAGGTAGGTCGCGAAGAAGGCCGTGAAGACGGCGAGATCACCGAAGACGAGGACCCAGAAGCCCTCCTCGGCCGGGACCCGCTGCGGCGTGCGGCCGGCGGGCGGGATCACGGTGGGACGAGGCGGCGCCGCGGTTCGCTCAGACGGACTGGAGCTCATCGATCGCGGTATCGAGCACGGCCGTGGTGGCCCGCTGACGGTTGATCGCGTCGAGCAGCGCCTTGGTCATCACCGCGAACCAGATGCCGAAGATCGTCAGCGGGATGTAGAACGCGAACGCACCGTTCCACGCGAACGGCCCGCTCATGAAGCAGATGTCCAGCCCGCCACCGCAGAAGAACACGGCGACCCAGATGTTGAAGTACCCCACCCAGCGTGGGAACACGGGAGTCTCGCGGCGGTCGCGCAGGATCGCGATGCCGATCGACAGACACTGGACGACCGCCGGGCTGACGATGCCGACGATCATCAGCCAACCGAAATCGTTGAGGGCCCGGGTGATGTCCGGTGAGGCCGTCGGCCGGTACGACGCGGCGCCCATCGCGAACAGCGGAACGGCGAAGAAGACGCCGAGGGTCATCCCGGACGCGAGCTGGGTGTAGGTGAACGGCGACCAGTGCCCCTCGATGCGCTTGAGCTGCACCGAGATCGCGGCCGTCCAGGGGTAGGCGAGAGCGGAACCGAAGAGCGAGACGACCAGACCGATGTGGATGCGGGGCGACTTTCCGGCGTAGAAGGCGGCGATCCGCTGCGCGGAATCCCCCGGCGGCGGTGGCGGCACCATGCCGGCGATCACCACGAAACCCAGAATGAAGGTCGCGAGCATCGCCAGCCCGCCCCACACACACAGCTTCTGCGCCGTCGAGTTCATCAGTGGCTCCTCGCGCCGATCACGGACAGGCCTCGGGTGTCGCCCCGATTGCGTACCGTACAGCGTTTGGTTACTGCTGACCAGGTGTACCAACTGGTCCGGGCTGCCTAGCGATCGCTGCTTGGTCTTCGCGACCGGGGCTCACCTTGCTACTGCCGTCGGCAGCCGGCGATCCGCCATCTCGACGACCTGGCGCCCCACGAGGCGAAGCCGGCCTTGGGTGTCGGCGTCGATGCAGCGACCGGCCGCGAAGACGGTCGGACCGGCTACGACCGCAGCGCCGTACGGGGTGGGAAAGGCACGCAGCGCATGGGCGATGCCGCGCAGGTTGCCGAGCACGCTCACGGCGGCCTGGCTGCCGTACGCCACCCCGATGCACCCGAAGGGCACCCCGTCGAGGTAGACGCGGTCGTCGGCGACCAGGTCCTCGACGTAGTCGAGAGCGTTCTTGATCAGCCCCGAGATCGCACCGTGGTAGCCGGGACTGGAGACGATCACCCCGTCGGCCGCACGCAAGGCAGCGACGAGACGGCGCGCGCCCGCGCTGCGCTGCGGGTTCTTGGGGTCATAGAAGGGCAGCTCGAGGTCGTTGGCCGCGAAGCACTCGACGCGGGCACCGGTCTCCTCGGCCCCGGCGAGCGCCTCGCGCAGCGCCGTCTCGGACGTCGAGAGCGGCCGGACGGTGCCGCCGATACCCACGATCAGCTTGGTCATGTCCTAAACCTAACACTGTTAGATTACTTGTCAAGGTTCAGCGTGGGGCCATCCGGATCGCCCCGTCGATGCGGATCACCTCGCCGTTGATCATCCCGTTCGACACGATGTGGGCGACCAGGGCCGCGAACTCGTCCGGGTCGCCGAGCCGCTTCGGGTGCGGGATCTGCTGGGCGAGGGAGTCCTGAGCCTTCTCGGGCAGGCCGGCCAGCAGCGGGGTGCGGAACGTCCCCGGTGCCAGGGTCACGACGCGGATGAAGAGGTCCGCGAGCTCGCGCGCCACCGGCAGGGTCATCCCCGCGATCCCCGCCTTCGACGCCGCGTAGGCCGCCTGTCCCACCTGGCCGTCGAAGGCGGCGACCGACGCGGTGTTGACGATCACCCCGCGATCGCCGTCAATGGGCGCGTTGTCCTTCATGGCGGCCGTGGCCAGCCGGATGACGTTGAACGTGCCACCGAGGTTGATCGTCACGATCTTCAGGAAGTCCTCGAGCGGGTGCACCCCGGCCCGGCCGATGATCTTCGCCGGGGTGCCGACCCCGGCGCAGTTCACGACGACCCGCAGCGGGGCGGCCGCGACCGCGGTGTCCACCGCGCGCTGCACGTCGGCGGGAGACACGACGTCACCGGCCACGAACGAGACGCCGTCGGGGAGCGGCACCCGGGGCCCACCGTCGGCACCCGGCAGATCGATGACGACGACCCGGGCGCCGGCGGCGGCCAGGCGGGCAGCGGTGGCGCGGCCGAGCCCGGAGGCCCCACCGGTGACGAGTGCGGAGGCGGTGTCGACTCGCATGGGGCGCCTCAGAGCCGTTCGACGATGGTGGCGTTGGCCATGCCGCCGCCCTCGCACATCGTCTGCAGCCCGTAGCGGCCGCCGTCAGATTCCAGCGTGTTGAGCAGCGTGGTGAGCAGGCGCGCCCCCGACGCCCCGAGGGCATGGCCGAGCGCGATCGCGCCGCCGCGCCGGTTGAGCCGCTCGGGATCTGCAGCCAGGTCGTTCAGCCACGCGAGCGGGACGGACGCGAAGGCCTCGTTGACCTCGTACGCATCGATGTCGTCGATGGCCAGACCCGTGCGCTCGAGCACCTTGCGGGTGGCCGGGATGATGCCGGTGAGCATCAGGACCGGGTCGTCACCGGTGACCGCGAAGGAGTGGAAGCGGGCCCGAGGGGCGAGTCCCAGGCGCTGCACGGCCCGCTCGCTCATGATCAGCACGGCCGACGCGGCGTCGGTGAGCGGCGAGGAGTTGCCCGCGGTGATCGACCAGCCGATCTCGGGGAAGCGTTCGGCGGCCGGGTCGCCCTGGAACGCGGGCCGCAGGCCGGCCAGCCCCTCGACCGTTGTGCCGGCCCGCACCGTTTCGTCGGATGTGTAGGGCTGCCCGTCGATCGGCACCGGCACGATCTCGCCGGCGAAGTCCCCGCGCTCGGTGGCGGCGGCGGCGCGCCGGTGCGAGGTGGCGGCGAAGGTGTCGAGGGCCTCCCGGTCGAGCTTCCACCGGCCCGCGATGATCTCGGCCGAGATGCCCTGCGTGATGAGGCCGTGCGGATACCGCGCCGCCACCCGCCCGCCGTAGACATCCCGGCCCTGGAGCGCCGAGAACATCGGCGCGCGGCTCATGCTCTCGACTCCGCAGGCGATGACGATGTCGTAGTAGCCGGCCAGCACGCCCTGCGCGGCGAACGCGGCGGCCTGCTGGCTCGACCCGCACTGCCGGTCGACCGTGGTGGCCGGCACCGACTCGGGGAAGCCCGCGGCGAAGACCGCATTGCGGGCAACGTTCACCGCCTGCTCCCCCGCCTGCGTCACGCACCCGGCGATCACGTCGTCGACCTGCGCAGCATCGAGCCCATTGCGCTCGACGAGGCTCTCGAGCACGGTGGCCAGCAGATCGACCGGGTGCACACCTGACAGCGCACCGCCCGGCTTGCCCTTGCCGGATCCGGTCCGGACGGCGTCGACGATGTAGGCCTGGTTCATGAGCGCTCCAAGTAGGTGATGGGTGGGATCACGATGCGATGCCGGCCGAACGCAGCCGGCGCGGCGCTCGGGCGGCAAGGGCGCCGAGGATCTCGTCGTTGTGCTCGCCGAGCAGCGGGGCGCCACGGACGACGGCGCCCGGAGTCTCACCCAGCTTCGGCACGACGCCGGGCATCGGCACAGTCTCGCCGCCCAGGCCGGGTTCAGGAACGTCCACGATCATCTGGCGGGCGGCGTAGTGCGGGTCGTCGGCGATGTCGCGGGCGGTGAAGATCCGGCCGCACGGCACCCCTGCCTCGGCCAGCAGGTCGAGCAGCCCCGCGGCCGGCCGGGTGACCGTCCATTCCGAGATCGCCGCGTCGAGCTCGTCCTGGGCCGCGCCGCGGCCGAGATGCGTCGAGTAGGCGGCCCCCCACGCTGTCCATTCCGGGTGGCCCATCGCCGCGGCCAACCGGCCGAAGACCGAGTCCTGGTTCGCCCCGATGATCACCCAGTCGCCGTCCGCCGTCGGGTACACGTTCGACGGTGCGATACCGGGCAACACCGACCCGGTCGGGCCGCGCACCGTGCCGAGCTTCTCGTACTCGGCCACCGTGGACTCCATGTACATCCACATCGCCTCGTACAGCGCGACGTCGACGACCTGGCCCCGGCCGAGGCCCCCGGGCCGGTCACGCGCGTAGAGCGCCAGCAGTGCGCCGAGGAAACCCTGCGTCGCGGCCAGCGCGTCGCCAAGGGAGACCCCGACTCGCACGGGCGGGCGGCCCGGTTCCCCCGACAGGTAGCGAAAGCCACTCATCGCCTCGGACACCGAGCCGAAGCCGGCCCGGTCGCGGTACGGACCGTCCTGGCCGAACCCGGTGATGCGCACCATGATCAACCGGGGGTTGAGCTCGTGGAGCTCGTCCCAGCCCAGGTTCCAGCGCTCGAGGGTCCCCGGACGAAAGTTCTCGACGACGACGTCCGCGGTGCGCACCAGCTCGCGCAGTGTCGCCTGACCGGGCGCGTGACGCAGGTCGAGCGTGATCGACTTCTTGCCACGGCCGATGATCGACCAATACAGGCCGATGCCCTTGTAGAGCCCGCCCCACTGACGCATGGGATCCCCGGCACCGGGTGGTTCGACCTTGATCACCTCGGCGCCGTGATCAGCGAAGAGATGGCCGCAGAAGGGTCCGCCGATGATGTGCCCCAGCTCCAGCACCCGGAGCCCGGCGAGGCTGCCGGCAGGCAGGGTTACAGTCACGGTGGCGAGTTTAGCGAACAGTGTTTGGTTAGTCGATCTCGCGCAGAGTGACCTGCGCCGCGCAGCGGAAGGTCAGGCCGTGCGGCGGGTTTGCTTGCCCGGCGCAATCTTGATCGGGGCTGCGGTCTTGCGAGCCGGCGCGGCCACCTTGCGCGCCGCGGTCTTGCGCGCCGCGGTCTTCCCAGCGGTGGTCTTGCCAGTGGCGGTCTTGCGCGCGGGAGCCGCCTTCGCCGTGGCCTTGGTCGTCGCCGCCTTGCGGGGGCGGGAGGCACTGCTGAGCTTCGCCGCCGCAGCGGCCGCGATCGATTCGACGATGGCCGTGCTGACGATGTCGTAGATCTCGTCGAAGGACAGCGAACGGCCACGGTCGGCTTGGCTCAGCATCGACTTCGGATCGAGCGCACTGCGCGCATCGTCGTCGTGCTCTCGGGTCTCATGGATCGCGGCGCCGATGGCGAACGTCTCGAGCGCCTCGAGCAGCGGGACGACCGCACCGAGGGGTACCCCCTCATCGACGAGCCGGGCCGCCGACGACTCCATCATCTGCGACCCCATGCCGAGCTGGCTGCGGCTGACGATCACCGGCACGAGCCCAGGGTGCTGGCGCACAGCCTGGCCGAGCATCTTGGCGTTGCGTGGTAGCCAGGTGTGCCAGGTCTCGTCACTGGTGTCGGGGGTACGGACCTTGGCCAGCGCCAACTCGGCGGCGCGCACGACGATCTCTTCCTTGTTGGCGAAGTGATGGTAGAGCGAGGCGCCGTTGACACCGAGGCGGTCGGCCAGCCGCCGGATGCTGAATGCGTCAAGTCCCTCGGCGTCGATGATCTTCAAGGCCTCTTCGACCGCCTTGCGCCGAGAGATGAGCGGGATCTTCGGACGCGCCATGCGTGCTCCATCTTCATGAGCCCGGGTCGCGAGCTGGACTGAGAAGCCGAATATACCTAGATCTGTTGCCGGAATAATCATATGACGTTAGATTACTGGCACTAACCGAACGCTGTCAGGCATCGCACGACTGGGGACCGGACGTGACTCTCGCTGTCGACTGGGTGGCCGCCAACGCGGCGCGCTGGCCCCACGCGGACGCCCTGGAGAACGCCGACACCGGCCGGGCAATCACCTGGGCCGAGCTCGAGGATCTCGTCGCCCGCACGGCCGGCGCACTGGCCGACGGTCTCGGCGTGGCCAAGGCCGATCGGATCGCGGTTCTCGCCGACAACGACATCCGGTTCTTCGTCCTGCAGTTCGCAGCGATGCGCCTCGGCGCGATCCTGGTGCCCCTGAACTGGCGCCTGAGCCCGGCCGAACTCGCCGTCCTGTGCAAGGACTGCGCGCCGCGCGTCCTGGTCCACGACGAGACCCACGCGGCGCACGCGCTCGCGCTGGCGGGCGACGTCGGCTGCGCGGCGATCGCGTGGGCGGTGGGCGACGACGGATCCCTCGATGCGTTGGTCGAGGTGGGGCGGCCGGTGTCCGACCCGGCCGTGCGTAGCCTGACCGATCCCACTCACATCTTGTACACCTCGGGCACGACGGGGTTGCCGAAAGGCGCGCTCGTGACGGCGGAGACGCTCACCTGGCAGACCTTCAACGTTGCCCGGGTCGACGCCATCGCCGGCCCCGGTGACCGGCTGCTCTGCCCGCTGCCGCTCTTCCACGCCGGCGGCCTGAACACCCTGGCCAATCCCATCCTCATCTCCGGCGGCTGCGTCGCGGTGCCCAGCCGGTTCGAGCCGCAGCAGTGCCTCGACCTGCTGGGGAACCCGGCCCGCGGCTTCACCCACTTCGGCTCCGTGCCGACGATGTACCAGATGATGAGCGACCTCCCGGCCTTCGCCGACGCCGATTTCCGCGCGATGAGACACATGCAGGTGGCGGGCGGCATCGCGTCGCAGGCCCTGCTCGACATCTGGTCTGCGCGCGGGGTCGAATTGCAGGTGCACTACGGCGGCACCGAGATGGGCCCGGCGATCACCGCGATGCCCCGCGACGCCGTCCGCTCGAAGGTCGGCTCGTGCGGCTACCCGGTCGCCCATACCAGGGTCCGGCTGGTCACGCCCGACGGTGTCGACGCCGAGGTGGGGCAGATCGGCGAGGTGTGGATCCAGGGCCGCAGCGTGACGCCCGGCTACTTCGAGAACCCGGCCGCGTCCGAGGCGTCCTTCGTCGACGGATGGTTCTGCACCGGGGACGCCGCCCGCGCCGACGCCGACGGGTTCCTCTACCTCGTCGACCGCTACAAGGACATGTACAAGTCCGGCGGCGAGAACGTCTTCCCGGCCGAGGTCGAGCGGCTGCTGCTCGAGCATCCGTCCATCGCCGAGGCGACGGTCATCGGCGTTCCCGACGACCGGTGGGGCGAGAGCGGAGTGGCCGTCGTCGTGCGGCGTGACGACGCCGACCTGACGCCCCAATCCCTGGCCCAGTTCTGCGGCGAGCGGCTGGCCCGGTACAAGCTGCCGAGGGAGGTCGTGGTCGTGTCCTCGCTGCCGCGCAACGCCACCGGCAAGATCGTCAAGGCCGATATCCGCAGCCGCTATCACTCCGGCACACTCGACGTGCCGTGACGGCCGGCCGCCGCAGCGCGCCCGACCCGACCACCACGCTCACCTTCACCGGGGCCGACGGCAACACCCTGGTCGGCGATCGCACCGGCACCGGGCCGCTGGTGGTGCTGCTGCACGGCGGGGGCCAGACCCGGCAATCCTGGGCCCGGACCGCGCAGCGTCTGGCCGCGGCCGGGCAGACGGCACTGTCGCTCGACCTGCGGGGCCACGGTGACAGCGATTGGTCCGTCGACGGCAGCTACGGCATGCAGCACAACGTCCGCGACCTGCAGGCGCTGCTCGCCGCCCTCGACGAACGGCCCGCCCTGATCGGCGCGTCGATGGGCGGTCTCACCGCGCTGATGACGCTCGGGCAGGCGGGCGACGGCGGGCTCGACACCGCCCGGTGCCTGGTGCTGGTCGACGTCGCCCCGAAGATGGAGACGGCCGGGTTGAGCCGAATCCGTGACTTCATGCAGGCCGCGCCCGACGGCTTCGCCAGCGTCGAGGACGCCGCGGACGCCGTCGCCGCCTACCTGCCCGGGCGGGCGCGCCCGCAGGGCAGCGCTGGTCTGCTGAAGAACCTGCGCCTGGGACACGACGAGCGCTACCACTGGCACTGGGACCCGCGGATCCTGCGCGACATGCCCGATGAGGACGAAGCGCGCCACGAGCTGCTGACCTCGGCGGCGGCGCGAGTCCGCGTACCGACGATGCTCGTACGCGGCCGGCGCAGCGACGTCGTCAGTGACGACGGTGTCCGCGAGCTGCAGCAGCTGATGCCGCAGGCCGTGGTGGCCGAGGTGGGCGAGGCCGGGCACATGATCGCCGGCGACGACAACGACGGCTTCGGCGCGGCGATGCTGAGCTTCGTCTGTCGCAACTAAGTCGGCGAGGCTCAGCTGCCGACCGCGAATCTCGCACCGACATGCGCCGCAGAGTCGACCTCGTCCACCACCGCCACGGCGAGGTCCGCGGCGGAGAGTGTCGAGCGGCCCTGGGCGTCGACGAGCAGCGTGTCGTCCGACGTCCGGTAGCAGCCGGTGCGCTCGCCGTCGAACACGATCAGGGCCGGCGGGGACACGACCGTCCAGGCCAGCCCGGCCGGCGCGTGCTCGCGCAGGTCGTGCAGCGCCGCCCGGAACCCCCGTGACTCGCTGGCCGCCGCCTCGGGGAAGTCCGGGGTGTCGACGAGGTCGACGCCGTTCGCGGTCCGCAGGCTGCCCGCACCGCCGAGCGACACCCAGCGCACGCCGGCTGCAGCCGCCGCATCGGCAAGGGCCCTGGTCAGCGCGCCCGGCGTCCGGTCGCGCTGGGCGTCGTCGCGCAACGCCACCGCGCTGACCAGCACGTCGTGCCCGGCGAGCACGTCGCCGAGCAGGTTCGCGTCGAAGACGTCCCCGGCGACGGCGTCGAGATCGGGGAACTCGTCGATCAGCACCGTCGGGTCACGGACCAGGGCAGTGACCGCATGTCCGCGCGAGCGCAGTTCGCGCACTATCGGGCGCCCCACCCTGCCGCTGGCGCCGATCAGCAGCACCTTCATGACTTGAGCAGCTCCGTCCAGGGTGTGTTCCGGTCCGGCCGGGGCTCGGCCGCGAGGCCGAGCACGCGCTCGCCCAGCACGTTGCGCAGGATCTCCGAGGTGCCGCCCTCGATCGAGTTGGCCCGCGAACGCAGGTAGTCGTAGCGGATGTCCCCGCTGCCGCCGTGCACCGCGGCGAAGTCGGGGCGGGTCTCGGCGTAGGAGGTGAACTGCAGCGCGTCGGTGCCGATGAACTCCATCGCCAGGTCGTAGATGGCCTGGTTGAGCTCGGCCATCTGCAGCTTGGCGATCGCACCCTCCGGGCCGGGAGTCCCCCGTCGGGCGGAGTCCCCGGCCCGGACGTTCGTCAGCCGGGCCGCCTCGGCCCGCACCCACAGCGTCATCAGCCGGTCCAGATCGGCGCGACGCGCACGGCCCTCGGCGACGCTGCCGGCGTAGGCCTGCACCGCCTGCCCGATCGGGCCGCTGCCGCGTGGCCAGACCCGGCCACCGAGCGAGACGCGCTCGTTCATCAGCGTCGTGGTCGCCACCCGCCAGCCGCCGCCGACCTCACCGAGCACGTGCGCGTCGGGCACGAACACGTCGTCGAGGTAGACCTCGTTGAACTCGGCCTCCCCGGTGAGCTGGCGCAGCGGTCGGACCTCGACGCCCTCGGCCTGCATGTCCAGGACGAAGTAGGTGAGCCCGCGGTGCTTCGGGCGGTCCGGGTCGGTGCGGGCCAGCAGCAGGCCCCAGCGCGCGACGTGGGCCAGCGTCGTCCAGACCTTCTGGCCGGTGACCCGCCACCCGTCCGCGTCGCGGCGGGCGCGCGTCGAGAGTCCGGCCAGATCGGAGCCCGCGCCGGGTTCGGAGAACAGCTGACACCAGATCTCCGCACCCGTGAAAAGGGGGCGCAGCAGCCGGTGCTTGAGTTCGTCGCTGCCGTGGGCGTGGACGGTGGGGGCCGCCATGCCCAGACCGATGACATTGCGCGCGCCCCACTCGGGGCAGCCGGCGTCGGCGAAGACCTGGTCGACCTCGGCCTGCTCGGTGGGTTCGAGGTTGCGGCCCCCGAAGCCGGCGTCGAACTGGACGAATGCCAGCCCGGCGTCGAAGCGCAGCCCGCGCAGCTCGCCGTCCGGGGTGTCGGCGGCCGGATGCTCGGCGAGCAGCTGACGTGCGGCGGTGACGGCGCTCGAGGTCATGCCACTGCCCTCCCGATGCCCAGCAGTTCGGCGGCCCGCGCTCGGTGCTCGGCCGGGCGGCCGAACAGCAGCTGGCTGGACTTGGCGCGCTTGAGGTAGAGGTGGGCCTCGTGGTCCCAGGTGAAGCCGATGCCGCCGTGGATCTGCAGGTTGCCGGCCGTGACCCGGACGGCGACCTCGGAGGCGAAGCCGCGCGCGAGGGCACCCTCGACCGGCAGCGCCGACGGATCGCGCTGGGCGAGGTCGAGGGCGTGGTAGACGAGCGAGCGGGTGAGCTCGACGTCAACGAGCATGTCGGCGCAGCGGTGCTTGATCGCCTGGAACGAACCGATGTGCCGGCCGAACTGCACGCGCGTCTTCGCGTAATCGACCGCGGCCTCCATCGCCCGGCTCGCCACCCCCAGCTGCTCGGCGGCCAGCAGCAGGCCGGCAACCTCCGCCGCGTCGTCGAGCTGGGTGCCGACGTCGGCGGCGAGCAGGTCGGCGCCGGCGGCGTCCAGGCGCAGCCGGGCGAGGCGACGCGTCGGGTCGAGCGCCACGAGCGGCGTAGCGGCGGCCCCGCGCACCGCGTACAGCCCCACCGCGTCGTGCTGGTCACGAGCCGCGACCAGCACGACGTCGACGTCGCGGCCGTCGACGACGATCGGGACGTCGCCGCTCAGGACGCCGCCGGCCGCGGTGATCGTGGTCTGCGAGGGTCGCGCACCCGCCCACGCGAACGTCGCGGTGGTACGCCCCTCGGTGATACCGGCGAGCAGCGGCGCGACGGCATCGGCGTCGCCGGCCCGGTGCAGGGCGGGGACCGCCAGCGCGAGCGTCGAGAAGAACGGGGCGCAGGCCAGCACCCGGCCGAGTTCCTCGAACACGACGCCCAGTTCGGTGAGCCCGAAACCGCCGCCGCCGTACTGCTCGGGCACGGCCATTGCCTGCAGGCCGACCTCGAGGCCGGCGCGGGCCCACAGGTCGCGGTCGAAACCCTCGACGGCCTCGAGCTGCGGCCGGAGCCGAGCCGGACCGGCTTCCTTCTCGAGGAAGGCGCGCAGGTAGCCGCGCAGTTCCTCGACGTCGTCGTCGGGCATGAAACTCATGGCGCACCTCCACGTCGCGAGCCGTCGGGCTCGACACCCATAACCATATGGTGTTTGATTTTGCCGTGCAAAGCAACCAACCCCGGACCGAACGGCGGATCGCCGTGGTCACCGGCGCGAGTCGCGGCATAGGCCTCGCCACCGCCGGCCGCCTCGCCGCCGATGGGCTGCATGTCGTGCTGGCCGCCCGCAGCGAGGACGCGATCGAGCAGGCAGCAAAGGAGCTCTGCGCCGAGGGGTTCAGCGCCTCGGCCCGGGTCTGTGACGTGGCCGACCCGCAGGCCTGCGTCGACCTCGTCGACTCGATGGCGGCCGACTTCGGCCAGGTGGACGTGCTCGTCAATAACGCCGGTGTCCTGCACCAGGCCGCCCGCGCCGAGAAGCTGAGCCTGGAGGCCTGGGACACCTCGCTGCAGGTCAACCTCACGGCGCCGTGGTTCCTGGCCACCCGGGCGAAGCAGCTGATGTCCGCGGGGTCGGTGGTGGTCAACGTCGCGAGCACCGCCGCGTACTACCCCTCGCCGGGCATGGTGGCCTACCACGTCAGCAAGGCCGGCGTGCTCATGCTGACCCGGGCGTTGGCCCTGGAGTGGGCCCGCGACGGGATACGGGTGGTCGGGGTCGCGCCGGGCAAGATCGACACCGAGTTGCTCGCCCCGATCAAGGCGTGGAGCGCCAAGCGGCAGATCGCGTTGAATCCGCTGGATCGGATCGGCACCGCCGACGAGGTCGCGGCGTTGATCTCCTACGCCGTCAGCGATCCGGCCCGCTACCTGACCGGGGTCACGATCCCCCTCGACGGCGGCGAACTGCTCGCACCCTTCGGGACAGGTTCGCCCTGACGACTCAGCGCCTCACTGGAGGCTGATCGCCTGCTCCGGGCAGCTGGTGACCGCCTTCTGCGCGTCGGGCTCGAGCGCGGCGTCGGGCTCGTCGATAAGCACGATGCCCTGACCGTCGTCGTCGACATCGAACAGGTCCATGTTGATCAATGAGCACCGGCCGTGGCCCTGGCACTTCTGGTCGTCGATCGTCAGTTTCATCCGCGGGACTCCTCGAGGGTGACTGGGGGGGACAGGGCCGGCACGTAGGCGGACAGCCCGCCGTCGATGACCAGGGTCTGGGCGGTGATGAACGAGGCACGGTCGGAGGCCAGGTAGACGACGGCGTCGGCGATCTCGTCGGCGTTGCCGAGCCGCGGCACGAGGTGCGCAGCCTCCAGCGAGGCGAGGTACTCGGCGTCGACGGTCTCGCGCAGGCCCGGTGTCCCTACGATGCCAGGGGCGATCGCGTTGCACCGGACACCGTGCCGGCCGTAACCGGTGGCCACGACCCGAACGAACTGCTCGAGCCCGCCCTTCGCGGTCGCGTACGCGGTGCGCATCGTGCTGCCGATGCGTCCCTTGATCGACGACGTGACGATGATCGAACCGCCACCGGCCGAGAGCATCGACGGCAGCACGGTGCGGCAGGCGAGCATCGTGCCGCGCAGCACCACGGCGATGACGAGGTCCCAGACCTCGGTGTCGAGGGCCAGGACGTCCAGGTCGCGGTTCATGATCGACCCGGCGGTCGGCGCCGCGTTGCTGTGCAGGATGGCGATCGGGCCGAACTCGGCGCTCGTCGCCGCCACGGCGTCGCGCCAGGCCTGCTCGTCGACGACGTCGAGGCCGAGCCCGATCGCCCGGCCACCGGCGTTCTCGATCTCTTTCGCGACGCGCTGCGCGGCGTCGCGGTCCAGGTCGGTGACCGCCACCGCCGCGCCGGCCCGGGCCAGGGCCAGGCACGAAGCGGCACCGATACCTGATCCGCCGCCGGTGACCAGGGCCGTGCGACCGGTCAACTCTGCCGTCATGATCCGCTCCGTCCGTAGCGTTCCTTGAGCTGCTCGCGCGACACCTTGCCGGTGACATTGCGGGCCAGCGCCTCGACCACCACGAGGTGGGCCGGCAGCTTGTACTTCGCCAACCGCGGCGCACCGAACGTCCGTAGGGCCTCGAGGGTCGGAGTGCGCCCCGGCACTGCGACGACGACGGCGAGGCCGACCTCGCCCCACGTCTTGTCGGCGACGGCGATGATCGCGATCTCCTCGACGTCAGGGGACGCGCCGAGCACGACCTCGACCTCGGCCGGGTAGACGCTCTCGCCGCCGGACTTGTACATCTCCTTGGCCCGCCCGGCGTAGTAGAAGTACCCGTCCTCGTCCTGCCAGGCGACGTCGCCGGTGTGGAACCAGCCCTCGTCGTCCCGGCTGGCGCCGGGCGGCTGGCTCCAGTAGCCGCGGGTAATGCTGGGCCCGCGCAGCTGGATCTCGCCCGGGCGGCCCTGGGGGACCGGCCCGCCGGTCCCTGGGTCGACGAGCCTGATCTCGGTGTGCAGGGGCGGCCGACCCGACGAGCCGAGCTTGGCCTTCTCGATGTTGCCGAGGTCGAGGACGAGCGCGCAGGGCCCCATCTCGGTACCGCCGTACTGCGGTTGCATGCCGACGCCCCGGTCGTGCCAGGCCTGCAGGAGTTCCGGCGGCGCGATCGCTCCGGCCACCACCGCGCACCGGACGTGCGAGAGATCGGCGTCGGCAATACCCGGCTGCGCGCCGATGGCCGCGTACATCATCGGGATCATCGACAGGTGCGTCACCGGCTCGTCCGACGCGAGGAGCTGCTGAGCGATGACATCGGGTCGGAAGCGGCGCATCGTGGTGACCCGGCCGCCGTAGTGCAGCACCGGCATCGCCATCGTGTGCAGTCCACCGGCGTGGAACAGGGGCAACGGGTTCAGCAGGTGCGACCGGGCGGTCGTGGACGACACGTGCGAGAGATTCGTCGCCTGCCAGAGCAGCGTGCCGTGGCTCGAGAGCGCGCCCTTGGGGGTGCCGGTGGTGCCCGAGGTGTAGAGCACGTGGGTGATCTCGTCGAGGTCGTGCACCTGCGGCGCGAGCGGTGCGGCCGCGGCGAGCAGGGACTCGTAGCGGCCGCCCTCGTCGCCCCAGGACAGCGTCGGCACGCCGATCTTCTCGGCCAGCTCCGTCGCGACGGCCGGCCACTCGTCGTCGTGGACCAGCAGCGCCGGCCCGGCGTCCTGGACGATGTTGTGCAACTCGGGCAGCGCGAGCCGCCAGTTCAGCGGCACGATGATCGCGCCGAGGCGCATGCACGCGAACTGCAGCTCGAAGACCCGTGGATCGTTCTCGCAGACGAGGCCGACCCGGTCGCCTGGGCGCACCGCGAAGTCGTCGTGCAGCACCGTGGCCGCTCGACCGACCCGCTCGTCGAGCTCGGCCCAGGTGTAGGTCGCCCCGCTGTCGAGATTCGCCAGCGCGATCACGTCGGGGCGGCGCTGGGCGTGGAAGCGGGTGAGGTCCGGGGCGATGTCGGTCATTGCATCCGCCCCACCTTGGGCCCCGGGGTGAAGGTGGCCGGCATCGCCTGGAACCCGGCGACGAGCGGGATGCTCGGGTAGGCCCGGACGCCGTTCTCGTCGATGGTCAGGTCGGGCATCCGACGCAGGATCTCCTCGAGCAGGATCACCATCTCGCGCGGCGCGAGGAACGAGCCGAGGCAGCGGTGCAGTCCGGCCCCGAAGGCGAGATGCCGATTGCCGTTGCGGGCGAAGTCGACCCGTTGCGGCTCGGGGAACTCGCCGGGATCGGTATTGGCCGATCCGAGCGCGAGGTAGATGCGCTCACCGGCGGGCAGCGCGACCCCGCCGATCTCGGTGTCCGCAACGAGGGTGCGGCCTAGCCCTGTGCCCGGCGTGAAGTACCGCAGGAACTCGTCCACGGCCGCCGGGATGAGGGACGGGTCGTCGAGCAGGGCCTGCCGGGCGTCGGGATGCGCTGACAGGTAGCGCAGGCTGTGGGCGATGAGCGCCGTGGAGGTGTCGATTCCCCCGTTGAGCAGCATGAAGACCATCTCCACGACGACCTCGATCGACAGCGCGTGGCCGTCAATCTCCGCGGCCAGCATCGCGTCGAGCGGGGTGGCGATGGCGGCGGGCGCGTGCCGGCGCTGCTCGGCGATCGAGCGCAGGTCCGAGAGCAGCCAGGCGACCTCCTTGGCCGAGCCCTTGGCCCGGTACGCCGCCTGGTGCAGGACGTGCGCGTACCGCTGCCAGTTCTCCAGGGGCAGGCCGAGCAGGTCGAG
>CAXTHY010000045.1:22234-28214 GCA_964244175.1 uncultured Jatrophihabitans sp.
GCGGGCAGCGGGTTGGCGAGGTCGTCGACCACGTCCATGCGCCCGGCCTCGATCACCCGATCGAGGCACCAGGTGACCAGGTCGCGGATGTGGGCGGCGTTGCCCTCGATGGCCTGCGCCGAGAACCACGGCATCAGCAGCTTGCGGTAAAGCGCCGACTCCGGACGGTCCATCTCCATCATGCCCATGCGGAAGGGATTGGTCGGGATCGTAACCCCGCCCGGCACCGTACGACCGGCCACCTCGAGGTCGCGGCCGCAGACGAAGGCGCCCGGGGTGAGCAGCGCATGTTTCACGTCCGCGTACCGGGTGAGGACGGTGAAGCCGTCGTGTGTGGTGGTGTGCGCCACCGGACAGCGGTCGCGCAGCTCGGCGTACACGTCACGCCAGCTCTCGGCGAAGTGCGCCGAGTGATGGTCGAAGTCGTCCATCGCCGTTCCTTCCTCGGTCACCTCAGACTATACCTACCACTGTTTGGTTTGTCGCGGTACCGGACACTCGACCTGCAGAGGTTGACTAATCTAACGGTGTTTGGTCAAGTAGGCTCGGACACGCTGCGACGTAGGAGATCTCCGGTGACGGACAACCAAGGAATCAAGACCTTCCCGGCCGAGGACGAACTGCCTCACGACGTGGGCGATCACCCGTTGTGGCAGGAGAGCGTGTTCCTGACCTGGGGCGACGTCGAGCGCGGAGTCTTCGGGTTCCACCGCATCGGCCAGGAGGTCAACGCCAACGGCGGTCAGGGACTGGTCACCTCGTGGAACGGCATCTCGACCCGTGAGGGCACGCGCTTTCGGCGCTACGTGCTCGAGAACATGCAGGACGCCGACCGCCACGCCGGCGGTTTCCAGGCCACGAAGGGCTTCACGTTCGACCACGACGGGACATCCGCCCGCTGGACGATCGACGACCCCGACTGCTCGCTCGAGCTCACCGCCACCGACTTCACGCCCCGCTTCGACCTCTACCGTGACGGCGGGACCGTCGTGAACGACTTCGCCGCCGGCCACATCGAGATGGGCAGCGCCATCAGCGGCACCGTCCGCCTCGGCGAGGACCACCACCCGATCGACGGGCTGGCCTACCGCGATCACAGCTGGGGCAAGCGCGACCGCGCGACGATGCTCAGCCACCGCTGGATCGCCGGCACCGTCGGCCCGGACCTCACCTTCAACGCCACGTCGTGGCACGGCACCGACGGTTCCCTGCGCACCTATGGCATCGTCTGCCGCAACGGCCGTATCTCCTACGCCGTCGACGTCGACATCGTGGCTTTCATGGAGATCGATGCGCTCAGCCATCGCGGCGGCGTCCTGCGGATGCGCCTGGACGACGGCGTCGTGATCGAGATCCAGGCCCGCCTCGTCGACGGCTTCATGACCCAGCACCACAACACCGGCTGTGTCGACGCGGTGTGCGAGGTCGAGTGGAACGGACAGCGCGGCTTCTGCGACTTCGAGGTGTCGACCAACCCGCGCGCCGGCACCGGACCCATCAACGGACTCGTGCGGGCGACCATGCAGGACGGCCTGTCGCGACGCGACTTCGAGCTGGCCTACGACGACGACGGCGTCCGCTTCCCGTACGTGCGGCCCATCGCGGGCGAACCGGCATGACGGGCACCGAGGTCGACTACGACCAGGCCCGGTACTTCGACGCGCTGCTGGCCTGCCTCGACGAGATCACCGCGGCCGCGACCATCGGCGACCGCGAGCGCTTCCTCTACCAGTCGGTGCGCCGCGTCCTTGTCCGCTTCGTGCAGGATCCGACCGACCGCCCCGGCTTTGCCGAGTTGGGGGTGGACGCCGTGCTCGCCGACGTCCGGTCGGCGGACACCACCGACATCTACGCGGCCGCAGTGGAAGAAGGGCAGCGTCTCGACCGATCCATCACCGCCGGCGACGAGCGGCTCGCCGCCACGTCGGGCGCGGTCGAGGCCCGGCGCGTGACGGCCGCCGACATCGAGAAGGCGCTCGCCGACCTCGGCTACCCCCAGGCGGCGGTGCACTCGGTGCAGGTCGCGCTCGGCGGACGGTCGAAGGAGACGATCCTGATCACCGCGGACGGTGTTGGCGCCCTGCCCTTCGACCTGGTCCTGCGACGCGACCTGCAGCTGAGCTCGCTCGGCACCACGGTGGCCAAGGAATACAGCCTGCTCAAGGCTCTGCACGCCGTCGGCGCACCGACCCCCGAGCCGTACGCACTCGTCGAGGGCGCGAACGTGATCGGCACGCCGTTCGTCCTCCTGCAGCGGATGAGCGGGGTCACGGGCGCCCGCTCGCTGCTGGCCCCGGCGTCCTCGGCCGGGCAGGCGGTGGCCGCCGCGCGGACCCTCGCCCGCCTGCACCGGATCCCGCTCGACGCCGTCGACGCCGCGCTCGGCCGATCGGCGGCCACACCGGCCGGCGAGGTCACCCGCGCCGACGTTGACGCGCTCGTCACCGAGTGGGACGAGCGGGCCCGCGGCACCTCGGCCACCGTCGAGGCGGCGGTGCGCTGGCTGCGCGAGCAGGTGCCGGTCGGCATCGGCGAGCCCGTCCTCGTTCACGGCGACTTCAGCTTCCACAACCTGCTCTTCGACGACGACCGGCTCACGGCCGTCCTCGACTGGGAGCTGGCCCACGCGGGGCACGCCGCTGAGGACCTCGGCTACCTCAAGCCCGCGGTTGCGCCGGTGCTGCCGTGGGCGCAGTTCATGGCCGAGTACCGCGACGCCGGCGGGGCCGATGTCGATGCCCGCAGCGTCCACTTTTTCGGGTTGTACGGCACGCTGCGGCTGCTCGTCCAGATGCTGCGCGCGCGGGAGTTCTTCGAGAGCGGGCGCACTGACGACGTCCTCAAGGCCGACAACACCGCGTTCTGGCTGCCCCGGGTGATGCGCAAGCTCGCCCGCGAGATGGGCGAGGTCATCGCCGAGTCCGGTCGGCCGTGAGCCGATGAGCAGGCTCGCTGGCAAGGTTGCGATCATCACCGGCGGCGCGGGCGGCATCGGCGCCGCAACGGCTCGGCGCTTCGTCGCGGAAGGCGCCTCGGTCGTCATCGGCGACATCACCGACGTCGCCTGCGACGCGGTCGCCGCGGAGTGCGGCGCCCCCGCGCGCAGTGTGCACCTCGATGTCCGCGACCCCGACGACTGGACCCGTGCGGTCGAGGTGGCGACAGCTGAGTTCGGGCGGCTCGACGTCCTGATCAACAACGCCGCGGTATGGCTGCCCGCGAACCTGCTCGACATCACGATCGAGCAGATCCGGCTCTCGGTCGACGTCAACGTGATGGGCCCGCTGCTCGGCATGCAGGCGGTCTCTCCCGCGATCAAGGAGTCAGGCGGCGGGTCGATCGTCAACATCTCCTCCGGTGCCGGGCTCGGCGGTTACCCCGGTCAGATCGTCTACGGCTCCACCAAGTGGGCGATCCGGGGGATGACCAAGACGGCCGCGATGGAGCTCGGGGGTGACGACGCGATCCGGGTCAACTCGATCCATCCAGGACCGGTCGCCACTGCGATGACGGCCGCGATGGCGAGCTCGGATCCGCATCGCTTCGACCGCCTGCCCATTCCCCGTTCGGCCCAGCCTGAGGAGATCGCATCCCTAGCGGTCTATCTCGCCTCCGACGAGAGCGCGTACATGACCGGCTCGGAAGTCTCCATCGACGGCGGGCTCGGTGCCGGACCCAGCATCGTGAATCCGGCGAAACGCCTCGCCCCACTCGGCCGCCAGGACAGCGCTCTGTGACGAGCCACGTTCCAGGTACCTACTAGTGTTAGGTTTCGGAATCATACAATGCTAGTTTTCAACGATGTGTGACACGGCTGGGGTGCGCCGCACGTTGCACGCCTACTGCCGCCTCCTCGACGAACGACGTCTCGACGAGCTGGTCGCGACGGTATACACCGCGGACGCGATCGACGACCGGCAGCGCGGTGCGGCGATGCGCGGGCGGGCGGAGATCTGCGCCTACTTCGAGCGGGCCATGACGAACCTGCGCGCCACCGCGCACCTGCTGTCCAACGTCGACGTGACGCTCGACCCGACGGGTCGGACCGCCGAGGCGACGAGTCGCGTCACGGCGTACCACTGGAGCGAGCCGGCTCCGGCCGGCTCGACCGGCGCAGCCGACTTCGTCCTGCTCGGGACCTACACCGATCGGCTCTGCCGCAGCGCCGGCGGATGGTTGATCCAGCACCGGGTCGTGGGGGCGCTGGGCCCGAACGGGCTGGCCGTCGGCGCGCTGCCGCCGGTGTTTGCCGGATTCGGGGGCCGGACGTGAGCACCACGGAGGCTGACGTGTCAGAAACGCCGAGCAGTTCCGCGCCACGCGGGCCGGGGCCGCTGTCGGGCATCAAGGTGCTCGACGTCAGCTCGCTGGGGCCGGGTCCCTTCTGCTCCATGCTGCTGTCGGACTACGGCGCGGACGTGGTCTCCGTTGAACGACCGCAGCGCGAGACCTTCGATCCGTCGGCCTTCTTCTCCCGGGGCAAGCGCTCGATCATGGTCGATCTGCGCGCCCCCGGCGGGGCCGACGTGATCCGGCGGCTGGCTGGCACCGTCGACGTGTTCCTCGAGGGCTATCGACCGGGGACGATGGAGCGACGCGGGCTCGGCCCCGAGGTGCTGCGGGCTGACAATCCCCGTCTCGTCTACGCGCGGCTCACCGGGTACGGGCAGACTGGGCCATACTCCAACCGGGCCGGGCACGACATCAACTACATCGCGGTGGCCGGCGCCCTGGGAGCGATCGGCACCGACTACCCGGTGCCGCCGCTGAACATCCTCGGCGACTTTGCGAGTGGCTCGCTCAACGCCGCGCTCGGCATCATACTGGCCGTCTTCGAACGGGAGCGGACAGGGCTCGGCCAGGTGGTCGATGCTGCGATGATCGACGGCGCCGCGCTGCTGCTCACCGCCCAGCTCGCCGAGCAGTCGGCCCAGGTGTGGCGAGGTCGCGGCACCAGCGTGCTGAGTGGCGCCGCTCCGTTCTACGGGGTCTACGAGTGCCGCGACGGCGGCTGGTTCGCGGTCGGCGCGATCGAAGCCCGCTTCTACGACCAGATGCTGCTCGCCCTCGGCCTCACCGACCACGACCTGCCCTCGCGCGATGATCCGGCGCAGTGGCCCGCCCTGCGCACGAAGCTGGCCGAAGTCTTCCTCAGCGAGCCCCGCCTGCATTGGGAGAAGCAGTTCGCCGACATCGACGGTTGCGGATCGCCGGCCCTCGACCTCGACGAGCTGGCCCGCGACCCGCACCTCGTGCAACGAGGCACGATCGTCGCCTCGGACGACGGCGATCTGCAGGCCGGGATCGCCCCGCGGCTGTCGGGCAGCGATCCGAAGCTCGGCGAGCGGGTGCCGTCGCCGGGCTGCCACACGTCCGATGTCCTCGCCGAACGCGGCTTCGACCCGGCCGAGATCGCCCGACTCGCCGAGTCCGGCGCCATCCGTTGCCCATGACCACGTTAACGCCGACGCCGACGCCGACGCCCGAGTCGACGGTCCGCGCGTTCTTCGCCGCGTGGGGCGACGACCTGGACAGCTTGATCGCGGCGATGTCGCGTCATCTCGCGCCGGACGTGGTGTGGGAGCAGACCGGCCTGCCGACGGCGCGCTCGCTCGACGCGGCGCTCGCCATGATGGAATCGGCTCGCCGCCGCGGCACCGCTGCGATGTCGGCGCAGCTGCTGGCCGTTGCGGCCGACGGCACCACGGTGCTCACCGAGCGCATCGACCGGATCATCGCCGCGGACGGTTCGGTCGTGGCCGTGATCCCGGTGATGGGCATCCTCGAACTCGGCGAGGACCTGCTGGTTCACCACTGGCGCGAGTACTTCGACGTCTCGATCCTGGCCGCGCTGCGCCCGTCCTGAGCAGGGCGGCGTGCCGGTCACACGGCCAGGCCGGCCTCGTGCCCCTCCTTGTAGGCCTGCATGGCGAGGCGGGGCGAGACCACATCACCCACGAGCCGGTAGGCGATCCCCAGC
>CAXTHY010000046.1:0-27317 GCA_964244175.1 uncultured Jatrophihabitans sp.
CGTACTACCACCCGGGCGAGAAGTCCGACGAGATCCAGTACATGAAGGAGCGGCGGGCGGCCCTGGGCGGCGCGTCCCCGAAGCGCATGGTGCGGGCCAAGCCGCTGCCGCAGCCCGGCGACAAGGTCTACGCCGAGTTCCGCAACGGCTCGGGCAAGCAGCAGGTGGCCACGACGATGGCCACCGTCCGGCTGTTCAAGGATCTGATGAAGGACAAAGAGATCGGCACGCGCTTCGTGCCGATCATCCCCGACGAGGCGCGCACGTTCGGGCTCGACGCGATCTTCCCAACGGCCAAGATCTACTCGCCGCACGGGCAGGAGTACGAGGCGGTCGACCGCGACCTGCTGCTGTCGTACAAGGAGTCGGCCACCGGCCAGATCCTGCACGAGGGCATCTCCGAGGCCGGCTCGATGGCCTCGCTCATCGCCGCGGGAACGACGTACGCCACCCACGGCGTCCCGATGATCCCGTTCTACATCTTCTATTCGATGTTCGGCTTCCAGCGCACCGGCGACCAGTTCTGGCAGCTGGCCGACCAGCTCGGCCGCGGCTTCGTCCTCGGCGCGACGGCCGGGCGCACGACCCTCACCGGCGAGGGCCTACAGCACGCCGACGGGCACTCGCTGCTGCTCGCATCGGCGAACCCGGCGTGCGTCGCCTACGACCCCGCGTGGGCGTTCGAGGTCGCACACATCGTGCGGGCCGGCCTGGCCCGCATGTACGGCGTCGGAGCGTTCGACACGGCCCAGGTGTCCGACCGCGACGTCTTCTATTACCTGACGATCTACAACGAGCCGGTGCTCCAGCCGAAGGAGCCGGAGAACCTCGACGTCGAGGCCCTACTCAAGGGCATGTACCGCTACTCCCCCGCCGCGGAAGCGACGGGACGGCCGCGCTGCCAGGTGCTTGCGTCGGGCGTCTCGATGCCATGGGCCCTCGAGGCGCAGCGGATCCTCGGCGAGGAATGGCCAGTTGACGCCGACGTGTGGTCGGTGACGTCCTGGAACGAGCTGCGTCGCGATGCGATCGACTGCGAGCAGCACGCCCTGATGCACCCCGGTGACGACGCGCCGGTGCCGTTCGTCACCGCGCAGCTGGCCGACACCAGCGGTCCGGTCGTCGCGGTGTCGGACTTCATGCGCGCGGTGCCCGACCAGATCAGCCGGTGGGTGCCGGGCGACTACACGTCGCTGGGCACGGACGGCTTCGGCTTCGCCGACACGCGCGGTGCCGCGCGGCGGTTCTTCCACGTCGACGCGCAGTCGATCGTTGTCGCCGTGCTCGAGCAGCTCGCCCGCCGCGGCGAGGTCAAACGCGAGGCCCCGCGCGAGGCGTTCGAGAAGTACCGGTTGGACTCGGTGACTGCCGCCGGGCCGGGCAACACCGAGGGCGCCGCGTGACCGTCATCAAGATCAACGCAATTACCGTGCAAGCCGACAGTGGGGACGAGCTCGCGCACCGGTTCGCGGCGCGGGCCGGAGCCGTCGACGACGCCGACGGGTTCGAGGGTTTCGAGCTGCTCAAACCGACCGACGAGCGCACCACCTGGCTCGTGCTGACCCGCTGGCGTGACGAGGAGTCGTTCCAGGCCTGGGTCAGCTCGCCCGGCTTCGCCCACGGCCACCGCTCGGCTCAGGAGCGCGGCGGCGGCGAGGCGGCCAAGCCGGTCGGCGTCCACAGCGAGGTCTGGAACTACGAGATCGCGGTAACCAACTAACTCAGTAGCGGGCACCCACCACGACCTCGGCCAGGGCGTCGAGTTCGGCCAACGTGTCGGCGTCGAGCGTGACGTCGAGCGCGCCGACGTTCTGCTCGAGCCACATGACCCGCTTCGTGCCGGGGATCGGCACGACCGGGATGCCGAGGCGGTCGGTCTGCGCGTGTACCCACGCCAGCGCCACCTGCGCCGGTGCGACCTCGAGTCGATCGGCGACGGCGGCCACGGCATCGGCGATGCGCTGGTTGGCATCGGCCGCGTCACCGGTGAAGCGCGGCAACCGGTTACGCATGTCGGTCGCGCCGAACGTCGAGCGGTCGAGCGTGCCGGTCAGGAAGCCGCGGCCCAGCGGCGAGAACGGGACCAGCCCGATGCCGAGCTCGCGCATCACCTCGACCACGCCCAGCGTCTCGGGATCGCGCGTCCACAGCGAGTACTCGCTCTGCACGGCGGCGATCGGGTGCACGGCGTGCGCGCGCCGCAGCTGGTCGGGGTCGACCTCGGACAACCCGAGGTGCCCGACCTTGCCTTTCTGCACCAGCTCGGCCATCGCGCCGACGGTCTCCTCGATCTCGGCGTCCTGCGGCGGGCGGTGCTGGTAGTAGAGATCGATGTGGTCGACGCCGAGGCGCAGCAGCGAGTCGTCGCAGGCCTGCTGCACGTAGGCGGCGGTGCCGCGGATGCGCCGGTGGTCCCAGCCCTCGGTGCTGTCGATGCCGAGCTTGGTGGCGAGCTGGATGTCGTCGCGGCGGCCGACGAGCGCGCGGCCGACCAGCACCTCGTTGTGCCCGGCGCCGTAGACGTTGGCGGTGTCGAGGAACGTGACGCCGAGTTCGAGCGCGCGGTCGATCGTCGCAAGCGACTCGTCCCAGTTGGTCGGCCCATAGCTCTGGCTCATGCCCATGCAGCCCAGGCCCTGCGCGGAGACGGTCAAGCCGCCGAGTGATGTGGTCGAGAGGGTCATGTTTGCACACTAACCACGAGCAGCTCGCCTGCGCCGGTCACGGGAAGTACCTGCCGGTCTGCCCGCAGCGAATCGCCCTCGTGCAACTCGTGCCCGGCAACGGTGAACGTCCCCCGGGCCACGAACAGGAATCCCGCCTCGACGACGCCGGCGCCGGTGCGCACGTCGAATTGGCCGGCCAGCAGCGGCGTCGGCGGCGGCCCGACGTCGTAGGCGTGCCCGTCGCTGTCGGCGAGCAGCCACAGCTGGACGAAGCGCAGCGGCCGCGTGTCCGAGGCGTTACGTTCGGCGTGCTCCAGCGGCGCACCAGCGAGCTGGTGCTGCACCAAACCCGGGCCGATCGTGCGCGCCCGGGTTGCCGACTCGTGGCGCAACTCGCCGGCCAGCACCCAGCTGATCAGCTCGACGCCGGTGTGCCGGTGCCGCTCGAATCCGGCCCCTGGCTCGACGACGTGCTCGTCGCAGGCGATCACCGGCCCGCACGCCACGTTTTCGGGGTCGTAGTGCGCGCCGGAGGAGAAGCAGTGCCGGGTCGCGATGCCGTCGAGCTCGGTCCGGAACCGGTCGGCCGCCCGCAGGACCGAGATCACGGCCGCACGTCGTGATCGCCCGTCCAGGCCAGCACTTCGTCCATTGACCAGGAGTTGACGATCGACTCGACTGGCACGTCGCACTCGGCCGCCTTCTCGCACCCGTTGCGTTGCCAGTCGAGCTGGCCCGGTGCGTGCGCGTCGGTGTCGATCGAGAACAGGCAGCCGGCTTCGCGCGCCATCGTCAACAGGTTCGCCGGCGGGTCCATCCGCTCCGGCCGTGAGTTGATCTCGACCGCCACCCCGAACGCCTCGCAGGCGGCGAAGACGATCTCGGGGTCGAATTCGGACTCGGGTCGGGTGCCGCGCTCGCCCATCACCATCCGTCCCGTGCAGTGCCCGAGGATGTCGGTGTGCGGGTTCGCGACCGCGGCCACCATCCGCGGCGTCATCTCCTTGGCCGGCATCCGCAATTTCGAGTGGACGCTGGCCACGACCAGGTCGAGCCGCGCGAGCAGTGACGTGTTCTGGTCGAGGGTGCCGTCGTCGAGGATGTCGACCTCGATGCCGGTGAGGATGCGAAACGGCGGCGCCGTCCCGGCCACGGCTTGCGCCGCGAACTCGTCGTTCAGGTCGGCCACGATGTCCAGCTGGCGGGCCAACCGCTCGGCCGTGAGCCCGTTGGCGACCGTCAGCCGCGGCGAGTGGTCGGTGAGGACGTAGTAGTCGTGCCCGAGGGCCCGGGCGGTCTGCGCCATCTCGCGAATGGGCGACCCGCCGTCGGACCAGTCCGAGTGGGTGTGCAGGTCCCCGCGCAGCGCGGCCCGAATCGCCGCGGCCGCCGGGTCGAGCGGAGCCTCCTCGACGGCGGCCAGCTTCTGCAACCGGGCCGGCTCGGTTCCGCGCACCGACTCGGCGATGCACTGCGCGGTGGACTTGCCGACGCCGGTCAGCTTCTGCAGCGTGCCGGCCTCGACCCGGCTGGCGATGTCGTCGGCCGGCAGGTCGTCGAGCACTCCTGCGGCGGTGCGGAACGCCTTCACCTTGAACGTCGGCTCGTGCGCCCGCTCCATCAAGAAGGCGATCTGCCGCAGGTCGGCCGCCGGGTCGCGGGGATCGGACACGAGGCAACGGTAGCGAGTCGTGGCAGGCTGGCTGGTGTGAGCGTGGGATCTACGGACGTGCAGCGGCCGCGGCTGCGCGACGAGACCATCCGCCGTATCGAGCAGGCGACCGGCCGGCTCGCCACCCAGAGTGTCGCGCGGATGGACGACGAGCTGCCGTGGTTTCGCGAGCTGCCGTCCGCCCAGCGGTCCTGGGTGACGCTGGTGGCCCAGGCCGGCCTGCAGTCCTACGTCGACTGGCTGCGCACCCACGACGACGTGCTGCGGCTGACCGGCGAGGCCTTCGCCGCGGCTCCGCAGGCCATGGCCCGGTCGGTGACGTTGCAGCAGACCGTCGAGCTCATCCGGCAGACGATCGCCGTCGCCGAGGACAACCTGCCCCTGCTGGCCGGCACCGACGCCGACGTCGTGCGAGAGGAGTTGCTGCGCTTCAGCCGGGAGATCGCGTTCGCCGCTGCCCGCGTGTACGCGAGCGCCGCCGAGAACCGCGGCTCGTGGGACGCGCGGCTGGAGGCGCTGGTCATCGACAATCTGGTCAGCGGCTCGGTGGTCGGCGACCCGCTGCCCAGCCAGCTGGCCGCGCTCGGCTGGGGTGACATCGGGCCGATCGCCGCCGTGGTCGGCAGCGCACCGGCCGGCGAGCGCGAGGCGGTGCTCGCGGATGTCCACACCCAGGTGCGCCGGCTGGGGCTCGACGCGATGGTGGGCATGCACGCCGACCGGCTGGTGATCGTCGTCGGCGGGCTCGGCGACCCGCTGGAGGTCGCGACCAAGCTGCTGCCCATGTTCGCCGACGGGGCCGTGGTGGTCGGCCCGGTCGCGGCCGACGTCGCCGAGGCCGGCGCCGTCACGCAGGCCGCGTTGAGCGGTTTGCGCGCAGCGCCGGCCTGGCCCGCGGCCCCGCGGCCGATCAGCGCCGACGCCCTGCTGCCCGAGCGGGCCCTGGCCGGGGACGGCGCGGCCCGCGCGCAACTGGTGGCCGAGGTGTACCGACCGCTGGTCGATGCCGGCGATGTCCTCGTCGAGACGGTGGCCGCGTTCCTCGACGCCGGCGGGGCCCTGGAGTCGACCGCCCGCGCCCTGTTCGTGCATGCCAACACCGTGCGGTACCGGTTGCGGCGCGCGGCGGAAGTGTGCGGCGAGACGCCCACAGATGCTCGCGGAGCGCTGACCCTACGGGTGGCGTTGATGC
The DNA here is from genome assembly GCA_964244175.1 of uncultured Jatrophihabitans sp. Classification (GTDB taxonomy): domain Bacteria; phylum Actinomycetota; class Actinomycetes; order Mycobacteriales; family Jatrophihabitantaceae; genus Jatrophihabitans. The sequence continues at coordinate 5,531 of CAXTHY010000046.1, forward strand.
TCGGCCGGCTGGAACAGTGAGTTAACCGACAACTGACACGGGCGACTTCGGGGCAATACCCGCGTCATAATTGGCGGATACCTACAAAGGCCGGTGCAGAACGCTGTCCGTGTCGTCGTCGCCAGTAGGGGGTGCGAGGAGTCATCGTGGAGGGGTGATCGCCGTTTTCGCTCCCGGGCAGGGCGCCCAGTCCCCCGGCATGCTCGCTGCGTGGCTGGACCTGCCCGGTGCCGCCGAGCAGGTGGCCGAGTTCAGCGAGCTCACCGGACTCGACCTGACCCGCCTCGGCACGACGGCCGACGCCGACGAGATCAAGGACACCGCGGTCACCCAGCCGCTGCTCGTGACGATGGGCGTGCTCAGCGCCCGCTACCTCGGTCTGGAAGCCGCTAGTGAACGCGTGGTCGCCGGCCACAGCGTCGGCGAACTGACCGCGGCCGCTGTCTCCGGAGCGTTGTCACCGGCCGCGGCGGTGGGCTTCGCCGCTCGGCGCGGCGCCGAGATGGCCGCCGCCTGTGCGCTCACGCCGACCGGGATGGCCGCGGTGCTCGGCGGCGACGAGGCCGAGGTCGTGGCCGGCATCGAGGCGATCGGGCTAACCGCCGCCAACCGCAACGGCGCTGGACAGATCGTGGCCGCCGGCTCCCTGGACGATCTCGAGAAGCTCGCGGTCGAGAAGCCCGGTGGTGCGCGGGTGCGTCCGTTGCTGGTCGCCGGTGCGTTCCACACCAACTACATGGCGCCGGCCGAGGAGGCCCTCACCGAGTACGCCGCCGCGCTGCAGGTGGGCGACCCGCGGCCGATTCTGCTGTCCAATGCCGACGGCGCCTCCGTCGTCGAGGGTCGCGATCTGCTCACCCGCCTCGTGCGCCAGGTGACGCTGCCGGTGCGCTGGGACCTCTGCCTGGGCTCGTGCCGCGACCTCGGCGTCACCGCTGTCATCGAGCTCGCGCCGGGCGGCGTGCTCGCCGGCATCGCCAAGCGCGAGCTGCCCAACGCCGAGATCGTCGCGGTCAAGACCCCCAACGACCTCGACGCCGCCCGCACGCTGATCGCCAGCCGCCCGCAGCACTCGCAGGGCGAGCACACGCCCGACGTCCTCGTCGTCGTCACACCGGCCAAGGGCGTGTTCGTCCGCGCCGAGTCGATGGACGAGGGTTTCGAGATCGCGCGCGGCACCCGCATCGGGACAGTCAGCACCAATCGCGACGAGCACCCGGTGATCGCCCCGATCGGCGGCGTGTTGGCCGAGTGGCTGCGCAACGACGGCGACATCGTCGCCGCCGGGCTGCCGGTCGCCCGGCTGTCGTCCGGAACCGTCGAGTGATCGGAGCATCGCAGTGACAGTGGAACTCGCCGTCTCGTCCGGTCCGGTGGGCACGCGCATCCTGGGCCTCGGGCACTACCGCCCGGCGAACGTCATCACCAATCACGACCTCATCGCCCGGGGCGTCGACACCGACGACGAGTGGGTCAAGTCCCGCGTCGGGATCGCCGAACGCCGCTGGGCCGACGCCGACGAGACGGTCGTCGACATGGCTGAGCAGGCCGGCAGCAAGGCGCTGGCCGCCAGCGGCGTCTCGACCGCCGAGGTCGACCTCGTGCTCGTCGCGACCTGCACCATGCCGACCCCGGTGCCGGCCGCAGCGCCGAACCTCGCCAGCCGGCTGGGTATCGTCGCGCCGGGTGCGTACGACGTGAACTCCGGCTGCTCGGGCTTCGTCTACGCCCTGAACGCCGCATCGGCCGCCGTGCAGACCGGCCAGGCCCGCAACGTCCTGGTGGTCGCCAGCGAGCGGTTCTCCGGCTGGCTCGACATGTCCGACCGCAGCACCTGCATCATCCTCGGTGACGGCGCGGGGGCGGCCGTGATCGGGCCCTCCGACATCCCGCGCCTGGGGCCGGTCGTGTGGGGCAGCGACGGAGAGCAGTACGACACCGTCGCCATCGATGAGGAACGTCGCGTGTTCCGGCAAGAGGGCCAGACGGTCTACCGCTGGGCCACTGGTCAGATGGCCCCCGTCGCCCTCCAGGCCTGCGAGCGCGCCGGAGTGGCGGCGCAGGACATCGCGGCGTTCGTCCCGCACCAGGCCAACCTGCGCATCATCGACGCGCTGGCGCGTCGCATCGGGCTGCCGAACGCCGTCGTGGCTCGCGACATCGTGACGTCGGGCAACACCTCGGCCGCGACGATCCCGCTCGCGCTCTCCCGCATGGTCGAGGCCGGCGAAATCGCCTCCGGCGCGCCGGTCCTGCTCCTCGGCTTCGGCTCGGGGCTGGCTTACGCCGCCCAAGTCGTCCTTGCCCCGTAACCGTCATGTCGCGGCGCCCGACCGGGCCGCCGGTTCACCGATCGGAAAGGAAACCCAGTGCCCGACACCATCCTCGAACAGCTGGCCGCCATCCTCAACGAGGTCGCCGACGTCAAGCCCGAGGACGTCACGCCCGAGAAGAGCTTCGTCGACGACCTCGATGTCGACTCGCTGTCGATGGTCGAGGTCGCCATGGCCGTCGAAGAGAAGTTCGGCGCATCCATTCCGGACGACAAGCTCTCCGAGCTCAAGACCGTCGGTGACGCGGTGAGCTACATCGAGCAGCACGCCAGCTCGTGACCGCAGCGTCCGACACGCGCAGCGGTGACGACGTCGTCGTCACCGGCCTCGGCGCGACGACACCGCTCGGCGGTGACGTCGCGACGTACTGGTCCGGTCTGCTCGAGGGGCGCTCCGGTGTCGTCGCGCTGACCCAGGATTGGGCCGCCGACCTGTCCGTGCGCATCGCGGCGCCGATGGCCGTCGACCCGACCGAGGTGCTCTCGCGCGTGCAGGCACGCCGCCTCGACCGCAGTGAGCAGGCCGCGATCGTGGCCGCCCGCGAAGCCTGGGCCGACGCCGGGTTCACCGGCCGCTCCGACGAGAACGGTCTCGACCCGACTCGGGTCGCCGTCGTCATCGGCACGGGCATCGGCGGCGTCACGTCGTTGCTCACCCAGTACGACATCCTCAACGCCAAGGGCCCCGGCCGGGTGTCGCCGCTGCTGATCCCGATGAACATGCCCAACGGCTCGGCCGCCTACGTCGGCCTCGAGGTCGGCGCTCGCGCCGGCGTCCACACCACGGTCAGTGCCTGCGCGTCCGGCGCCGAGGCGGTCGCGCACGGCCTGGACCTGATCCAACTCGGGCGGGCCGACGTCGTTGTCGTCGGCGGCACCGAGGCCTGTATCCACCGCCTCAACATCGCCGGCTTCGCCCAGATGCGTGCGATGTCGACGCGAAACGACGAGCCCGAACTCGCGTCCCGTCCCTTCGACAAGGCCCGCGACGGGTTCGTGCTGGGCGAAGGCGCGGGAGTGCTCGTCATCGAGCGCGCGTCGTCGGCCGCCGCGCGTGGGCGCACGCCGTATGCGGTGCTGGCCGGGGCCGGCATCACGTCCGACTCCTACGACATCGTCGCCCCCGACCCCGAGGGCAACGGCCAGCGGCGGGCGGCGAACTCGGCGTTGCGCCGTTCGGGCCTCGATGCCTCAGACGTCGTGCACGTCAACGCCCACGCGACGTCGACGCCGACCGGTGACGGCGCCGAGGCACGATGGATCGCCGACCTGCTCGGCGAGCAGACCGTGGTCACCGCGACGAAGTCGATGACCGGCCACCTGCTCGGGGCCGCCGGCGCGATCGAGGCGATCGCGACCGTGCTCTCCGTCAACCACGACATCGTGCCGCCGACGATCAACCTCGACAACCCCGACGACGACGTCCGCGTCGACATCCCGGACAAGGCACGGGAGATGCCGATCCCGGCGGCCCTCAACGACTCGTTCGGCTTCGGCGGACACAACGTGTCACTGCTCTTCCGCAAGGCTTAGGAGAAACCCCCATGACCGCCCTAGCCGCACCTGTAGAAATCGACCCCCGCGACCCGGTGCTGCGGTTGGCGAAGCTGTTCGACGCCGGCTCGATGGAGTTACTGCGTCCGCGTGATGACAGCGGCGTGGTGGCCGCGCGCGGGCGGATCAACGGCACGCCGGCGACGTCGTTCTGCACCGACGCCACGGTGATGGGCGGTGCCATGGGCTCGGCCGGTTGCCGGCACATCGTCGACACCATCGACCTGGCGGTGCGCGAGCGCGTCCCGGTGATCGGGCTCTGGCACTCCGGCGGCGCTCGGCTGGCCGAGGGCGTCGTGGCGTTGCACGCGGTCGGTCTCGTCTTCCAGGCGATGATCCGCGCGTCCGGGCGGGTACCGCAGGTGTCGGTCGTGCTCGGGCCGGCCGCCGGCGGTGCGGCCTACGGTCCGGCCCTCACCGACGTCGTGATCATGGCGACCGGCGGCCGGGTCTTCGTCACCGGCCCCGACGTCGTCCGTTCGGTCACCGGCGAGAACGTCGACATGGAGTCCCTGGGCGGGCCCGACACGCACGGCCGGCGCAGCGGCGTCGTGCACGTGGTCACCGACGACGAGGACTCCGCGCTGGCCGCGGCGCAGGGCGTCACGTCACTGCTGGCCCGCCAGGGCACGTTCGACCTGTCGCAGCTCGGCCCCGACCACGACGTCAGCTCGTTGCTGCCGGAGAACCCGAAGCGGGCGTATGACGTGCACCCGCTCGTCACGTCGATCCTCGACGAAGGCGGCTTCCTGGAGCTGCACGCCAAGTGGGCGCCCAACATCGTCACCGGCCTGGGCCGGCTCACCGGCCGCACGGTCGGCGTGATCGCCAACAACCCGCTGCGCCTGGGCGGCTGCCTCGACTCGCCGTCGGCCGAGAAGGCCGCTCGCTTCGTGCGCATGTGCGACGCATTCGGCGTGCCGCTGGTCGTGCTCGTCGACGTGCCGGGGTACCTGCCCGGCGTCGGTCAGGAGTGGGACGGCATCGTGCGCCGCGGCGCCAAGCTGCTGCACGCATTCGGCGAGTCGGTGGTGCCGCGCGTGACGCTGGTGACCCGCAAGACCTATGGCGGCGCGTACATCGCGATGAACTCGCGCTCCCTCGGCGCGACGCGGGTGTTCGCGTGGCCGGGGGCCGAGGTCGCGGTGATGGGCGCGTCGGCCGCGGTCGGCATCCTGCACCGCAAGAAGCTCGCGGCGGCGCAGCCGGGCGAGCGCGAGGCCCTGCACGCGCAGCTGGCGATCGAGCACGAGAAGCTGGCTGGCGGCGTCGCCCGGGCGATGGACATCGGCGTCGTGGATGAGCTCATCGAGCCGAGCGCGACCCGACGCTCGCTGGCCGAGACGCTCGCCGCGGCACCGGCCGGTCGAGGCGCACACGGAAATATCCCGCTCTGACCGCCTCCCCGCCCTAACTGTTGTCGTCGCGATCCCAGCACCATCTCCACTTGCGCTGTTGCCATCGCTTCCCAGCGCAACGCGGCTCGCGCGGCGGTCCGCCGGGGCGATCAGACGACCTGGTGGAGAAGGGTGACGGGGGCGCCGTCGCCGCCTTGGCGGTACGGCTCGAGCTCGGCGTCCCAGGCCGTGCCCAGGAGCTCAGCCAGGCCGTGCCGGAAGTCGTCGGCCGAGCGGGCGCGGTTCATCAGCCCCCGCAACCGTTCCTCGCCCACGACCACGTCCCCGTTGGCGGCTACGGCGCTGCGGTGGAAACCACGGCCCGGGACATAGGCCAGCCGCTCACCGTCGCTGGCCGAGGTGCCCTGTTCGGTGACCTCGAAGACGAGCATCGGCCAGGCCCGCAGCGCCGCGGACAGCTTGGCCGCCGTGCCCACCGGACCGCTCCAGGCCGCCTCGGCGCGCAGCTGCGCCGGCGCGGCCGGTTGGGCCGCCCACTGCATGCGTGCGGGCGTGCTGAGCACCCCGGCGAGGGCCCATTCGACGTGGGGTGCGATCGCCGATGGGCAGCAATGCACGTAGACGACGCCGCGCGTGCCGGGCACGGCGCGGCTGGCTCCGGTTCCACCGGTGCGGGCGCTGGTCATCGCACACCTCCGTGACTCGACGGCGACGCCTTCCCCAGCGGTCCGTCCCTCGTCGGAGGGGTGTTGACCCATTGTGGCAGGCGAGGCCCGTGTTACGCCAGTGAAGCCGCGTGTCCGACCCGGACGTCTATCCAGAGGTCGGCAAGTAGTCCACGAGCGCGGTGAGCACCAGCCCGAGGGGGGCCCCGACCTTCACCTCGGCCAGTGGGTCGCCCCGCGTCTCACCCTGGTTGACGATCGCGACCGGCGTGCCGAGCGCGGCCGCCCGGCGCACGAACCGCAGCCCGGACATCACGGTCAAGGAGGAGCCCAGGACCAACAGCGACGACGCCGCCTCGACCAGCGCGTAACAGGCGTCCACGCGTGGACGCGGGACGTTCTCACCGAAGAACACCACGTCGGGCTTGATCAGGTCCGATGAGCAGGACCGGCAGCCGACCTGGACGAAGCCGCCGAGGTCGGCGTCGGAGAGCTCGGCATCGCCGTCGGGGTTGATGCGGGTGCTGGCCGCGACGAATTCGTGGTTGGCGGCGCGCAGCCGCTCGTCGAGGGCGGTGCGGGGTTCGCGCCGGTCGCAGGCCAGGCAGACCACCAGATCCAGCCCGCCGTGCAGCTCGATGACATCGCGGGCCCCCGCCGCCTGGTGCAGCCCGTCGACGTTCTGCGTGATGATGCCGTCGAGCACCCCGCCCGACTGCAGCGCGGCCACGGCACGATGCCCGGCATTCGGCCGGGCGTCGGCGATCTGCCGCCAGCCGAGATAGCTGCGGGCCCAGTAGCGGTGCCGGGCCTCGGGCGAGCCGATGAAGGCCTGATAGGTCATCGGCGCGTGCCGACGCAGCGCGCCCGTCGGCCCGCGGTAGTCGGGGATGCCTGATTCGGTCGACAGGCCGGCGCCGGAGAGCACCACGACGCCGCCGGCCGCGACGAGTTCACGCAGCCTCGAGTCGAGCGCTGGGCGGGTGGCGGTCACCCGTCCATGGTGCCCGAACTACTCCTCGGCCATAGCGCGGCCGTAGCGTTCCTCGACCTTGAGTCGCAGGTCGGTGTCCTTGCGCGACGCGGGTTGGATGAACACCTCGCCGAGCCCCGCGAACTTCTCGTGCAGGTCGTGATCGATGCGCACACAGGCCTGCTCGAGATCGGCGGCCGAGAACGAGTTCACGAAATCGACGCGGGTGCAGAGCAGGATGCTTTCCGAGCCGGTGATCATCGTCAGCACGTCGACGACGTCGTCGACCTCTTCCTGCTCCTCGAGCCACGTCTCGATCTGGCGCAGCATGCGCGGGTCGGCCTGCCTGCCGATCAGCAGGCCTTCGCAGGCCCGCGCCAACACCAGGGTGACCGAGAGCAGCAGCACCGCAATGAGCACCGACGCCAGGCCGTCCCAGAACGGCGAGCCGGTGAGCTGGTGCAGGCTCACGCCGAGTCCGGCGATGACCAGGCCGACGATGGCGGCCGAGTCCTCGAGCAGCACGCTGTTGACGGTGGGATCGCGCGGATTGCGAACGTAGGACACCAGGGTACGTCGCGCCCGGGTCGTCTCCTGCCGCATCTGCTTGGCGGCCTGACGCAGCGAGGCGCCCTCGAGGATCGCCGCGAAGACAAGCACCGGGTAGTTGATCCACAGCATCCCCGCCTCACCGCCGTGGCCGAGCATCGTCTCGATGCCTTCGTAGGCGGAGAACATCGCACCGGAAACGAAGATCGCGACGGCGGCGATCAGCGACCAGAAGTAGCGCTCCTTGCCGTAGCCGAAGGGGTGCGAACGGTCGGCCGGCTTCTTGGACCGGCGCTGCGCCACGAGCAGCAGGAGCTCGGTGGTGCTGTCGCCGGCCGAGTGCGCGGCCTCTGACAGCAGGGCGGACGAGCCGCTGATCAGGCCGGCGACGAGCTTGAGCAGGCCGACACCGACGTTCGCGGCCAGCGCGAGCAGGACGGTGAGAGAGCTCTCCGCCTCGTTGCCGTCGTCGGCCGGCTTCTCGTCGCTCACCGAACGAGCCTGCCCCGGATACCTGTCGCCCAATCTCCGGGGCTACCTGGGCGAGGGTCTGACCGCTCCGGGCGAACAGTTGCCTACGCTGATGACGGGCGTCCCCGCATATGATCTTCCTGACGAGGTGCGCAGCCTCGTCGAAGAGATGGCGCCTGAGCGGGTCACGCAGGAAAGGGAACTAGATGAGCGTGGCGTACGAGCTGACGCATCTCGACAACCTCGAGTCCGAAGCGGTGTACATCTTCCGCGAGGTCGCGGCGACGATCGAGAAGCCGGCCCTGCTGTTCTCCGGCGGCAAGGACTCGGTCGTGATGCTGCACCTCGCGGTAAAGGCATTCTGGCCCGCCCCCGTCCCGTTCCCGGTCATGCACGTCGACACCGGTGAGAACTTCGACGAGGTCATCGAGTTCCGCGATCGCACGGTCGAGAAGTACGGACTGCGGCTCATCGTCGCCAGCGTTCAGGACGACATCGACGCCGGCCGCTCGGTCGAGGACGTCGGCCCGCGGGCCACCCGCAACCGCCTGCAGACGGTCACCCTGCTGCGCGGCATCATCGAGAACAAGTTCGGTGCGGTCTTCGGTGGCGCGCGGCGCGACGAGGAGAAGGCGCGGGCCAAGGAGCGCGTTTTCAGCTTCCGCGACGAGTTCGGGCAGTGGGACCCGCGTAACCAGCGCCCCGAGGTGTGGAATCTCTACAACGGCCGGCACCGCAAGGGCGAGAACATGCGGGTCTTCCCGCTCAGCAACTGGACCGAACTCGACATCTGGTCCTACATCCGCGACGAGGGCATCGAGCTGCCGCAGCTGTACTACGCGCACACCCGCGAGGTCGTCGAACGCGACGGCATGCTGCTGGCGGTCAACCGCTTCATCCAGCCCATGGACGACGAGACCGCGTACCAGGCAACGGTGCGCTTCCGCACGATCGGCGACGCGACCTGCACCGGCTGCGTCGAATCCAGCGCGGCCACGCCCGACGACGTCGTGATCGAGGTGGCGTCCGCCCGGCTCACCGAGCGCGGTGCCACCCGCGCCGACGACCGCATCTCCGAGGCCGGCATGGAAGACCGCAAGAAAGAGGGTTACTTCTAATGGCGGCCCTGTTGCGGATCGCGACGGCTGGATCGGTGGACGACGGCAAGTCCACGCTCATCGGCCGGCTGCTCTATGACTCCAAGGCGATCTTCGAGGACCAGCTCAACGCCGTCGAGGTGACCAGCCGCGGCCGCGGGCAGGACACGCCCGACCTCGCTCTGCTCACCGACGGCCTGCGCGCCGAGCGCGAGCAGGGCATCACCATCGACGTCGCCTACCGCTACTTCGCGACGCCCAAGCGCAAGTTCATCATCGCCGACACCCCTGGGCACATCCAGTACACACGCAACATGGTCACCGGTGCGTCCACCGCCGATCTCGCCCTGGTGCTCATCGATGCCCGCAACGGCGTCCTCGAACAGTCGCGCCGGCACGCGTTCCTCGCCAGCCTGCTCGGTATCCCGCACCTCGTCGTGTGCATCAACAAGATGGACCTCGTCGACTACTCCTGCGACCGGTTCGCCGAGATCCGCGAGGACTTCCGGCGGTTCGCCATGAAGCTGGAGATCACCGACCTGTCGTTCATCCCGGTCTCCGCGCTCACCGGCGACAACGTCGTACAGCGCAGCCAAACCATGCCTTGGTACGAGGGCTCGTCGCTGCTGCACCATCTCGAAGAGGTGCACGTCGCGTCCGACCGCAACCTGATCGACGTGCGCTTCCCGGTGCAGTACGTGATCCGCCCGCACCAGTCGTCGCACGCGCAGCTGCACGACTTCCGCGGCTACGGCGGCACCGTGGCCGGCGGCGTCATCCGGCCCGGCGACGAGGTCACGGTGCTGCCGTCGGGCTTCACGACCACGGTGTCGAAGGTGTGGGCGCCGGGCGGTCGCGAGCTGGACGAGGCCTTCGCCGGTCGGGCGGTGACCCTCGAGCTGGGCGATGACATCGATATCAGCCGCGGCGACATGATCTGCCGCCCGCACAATCGCCCGCACGTCGGGCAGGACATCGACGCAATGATCTCGTGGATGTCGTCGGAGTCCAGGCTGACGCCCGGCGCGCGGTACACGATCCAGCACACCACCCGCTCGACCCGCGCCGTCGTGCGCGAGCTCGACTACCGCCTGGACATCAACACCCTGCACCGCGACGAGTCGGCCGACGGCCTGTCGCTGAACGAGATCGGCCGCGTGCAGCTGCGCACCCAGCAGCCGCTGCTGTTCGACGCCTACCGCCGTAGCCGCGACACCGGCAGCTTCGTGCTGATCGACGAGGCCACCAACAACACCGTCGCCGCCGGCATGATCACCGGACCGAGCCTGCGTGCGTCGCACGTCGTATGGCACAGCGGGTCGGTGCAGCGTGCCGATCGCGCGACGCACGGCATGACGGTCTGGCTCACCGGTCTGTCGGGGTCGGGCAAGTCGACGGTCGCGGCCGAACTCGAACGGCGTCTGGTTGCGTCCGGCCGCCCGGCCTATCTGCTCGACGGCGACAATCTGCGGCACGGCTTGAACGCCGGGCTGGGGTTCTCGGCCGACGACCGGGCCGAGAACGTCCGCCGGGTCGGCGAGGTCGCGAAGCTCATGGCCGACGCCGGCCTCGTCGCCATCGTCTCGCTGGTCAGCCCGTACGCCGCCGATCGGCAGAAGGTGCGCGAGTCGCACACCGCCGGGTCGGTGCCCTTCGTCGAGATCTTCGTCGACACGCCGCTGGCGCTGTGCGAGCAGCGCGACCCCAAGGGCATGTACGCGAAGGCGCGGGCCGGGGAGATCAAGCACTTCACCGGCATCGACGATCCGTACGAAGCACCGGCCTCTCCCCACCTGCGGCTACGGCCCGAGGACGGCGACGCCGCGGCCCAGGCCGCCCTGGTGCTGGATCTCATCGAGCGCAATTCCGGATGACCAGCGACGCCCGCCTGGCCGCCGCGCTCGCCGAGCACGCCGGTGAACTGCTGCTGACCCTGCGCGCGTTCAGCGGGCTCGAGGGCAAGGAACTCGGCCAGCGCGGCGACGCTGATGCCAACGGGTTGCTGCTCGACGAACTCGCCCGGGCTCGCCCGGGCGACGCCGTGCTGTCGGAGGAGTCGGCCGATTCGCCGGCGCGGCTGTCGGCCCCGCGCGTGTGGATCATCGATCCGCTCGACGGCACCCGCGAGTACGGGATGGCCCGACGCGACGACTGGGCCGTGCACGTCGCACTGTGGGAGGCCGGCTTCGGCGTCACCGCGGCCGCCGTGGCCCAACCGGCGTTGAACGCGGTCTACGCCAGCGACGACGTGCGGGCGAGCGTCCAGCCCCGGCCGCGGCCGCGGTTCCTGGTCAGCGACAGCCGGCCGCCGGCCTTCGCGGACTCGGTGGCCGCGACGCTCGGTGCCGAGCTGGCCACGATGGGGTCGGCCGGCGCCAAGGGCATGGCGGTCGTACGCGGCGACGCCGACGCCTACCTGCACGCCGGCGGGCAGTGGGAGTGGGACTCGGCCGCGCCGGTCGGCGTCGCGCTCGCGGCCGGGCTGCACGCGAGCCGCATCGACGGCAGCCCGCTGGAGTACAACCAGCCCCACCCGTACCTGCCGGACCTGCTGATCTGCCGTCCCGACCTCGCCGACCAGCTGCTCGCCGCAATCGCCGCCGCAGGCTGAGCGGCCGGGCCGGATCGCTCAGCCGAACAGGGCGATCGACGAACAGGGCGATCAGACGAACAGGGCGATCAGGTCGCGCAGGCGGGTCGCGGCACCGGTAGTCAGCGGCACGGGGGCCTCGACCGTGATGCTGATACCGAGACCGTCGACGACGCCGTACCAGCACCATTCCCGCACCGTCCGGCCCTTGAGCCGCGCCAGCCGGCACGAGTGCCCCGTGCTGAACCGGCCCCCGTCGCGGGTCTCGGCCCGCACGCCTGGGCGCTGGCCGATCAACCGGGCCAGATAGAGCTCCGACCAGTGCTCGCCGTCGCCGGTCGCGATCCGGTGAGTGCGGCCGGTGACGGTGACGGGCAGGCCGCCGAGCAGCGTCTGGACGGTCACGGTCTCGTCGAGGTTGTCCCGGTTGCCGTCCACGCTGGTGATCGGCGGCCGATGCAGGGACCACTGCGCGGGGTCCTGTCCGGCGCCGAGGTTGTCGAGCCCAGCGGGCGCTGTGCTGGGCCGGCGGGCGTGCACGGCCCACGGGCCGACCAGCTGGTAGCTCGATGCCGCGCTCTCGCCGTCCGCGCCGGCGCTGGTGCACAGCACCGCGCCGCCACTCAGGCCCTCACCCCACTGCGGTTCGTCGACGGACAGTCCGCGGGCATGGGCCTGGTGCAACTCGTCGGCGACGTACGCGTCGAGCGAAGCCCAGCGATTGGGGACCGAGTGCACGCAGACCCGACCGGCGTCGGTCGTGATCCAGTGATCCACCTGCCGGTACTGCCCCGGCCGCTGGGGCGGGTGCACGCCCAGCCGGCAGGCGTTCGCCGCGAACGGAGCCGGGCCGCGCCGGCTCACCGGGCGTCCGCTTGCACCGCCGAGCGCGACGATCGCCTTCGGGTCCTCGAAGTGGCCGGGCTCGATGCCGAAGCGGGCGCGGATCAGCTCGCTGACCAGGCAGATCCGGCTGGAGCCGCCGACCAGGTAGATCCCGGCGAGCGACGCCGCGTCGACATCGGCGGCCGCGATCGTCAGGGCCAGTTCGTCGAGCGTGCGCTGGACGTCGGCTTCGATCAGGCGGTCCAGCTCGCGCCGGCTCAGTTGGTAGTCGCATTCCAGGCCCGGGATCCAGAGCGTGTGGGCGAGCGACTTGGCCAGCCCCTCCTTGGCCTCGCGCACGCGTCGGCGCAGCTCGGCGCGGTGCCGGCGCCACTGCGGTTCGGGTGAGGTCAGCAGCGACCCCCATTCCGGTCGCTCGCCCAAGGGTCCCTCGCCGAGGTAGGCCAGGATCCGCTCGTCGATGTCCTCGCCGCCGAGCGGATCGCGGCCACCAGGGTCACCCGCGACCTGGAAACCGTCGGGCGTCCGCACCAGCACCGCGGCATCGAACGTGCCGCCACCGAAGTCGTAGACGGCGATCTGCTGACCGACCGCAACGACGGCGGCGCCGATCCGTGAGGCCGCGGCGACGGGCTCCGGCACCAGTTCGACGTCGACGAGCCCGGCTGCCGCCGCGGCGGCCCGCAGGACGTCGAGGCGCGACTGCGCCCACTTGGCCGGATGGGTGAGGCAGACGCGATCGGGCTCGGTGCCGCCCTGCTGCCGGCGAGCTTCGTCGGCCGCCAGCGCCAGGACGGCGGCGATGAGGTCGACTACGGGCACGAGCCGTTCGCCGAGCAGGACGCTGCCTTGGCCGATCAGGCGCTTGGGGGTCGGTTCGAAGTTGGCCGGGTACAGCACCGACTGCCGCACGGCCGCGCGGCCCACGACCAGCGCGCCGTCGTCGGTGAGCACCACAGAGGACGGCATCTTCGACGACCCGTCACCCTCTATGTCGATCAGCCGCGTCGAGCCGTCGGCCGAGACGACCGCGGCAACCGTGTAGGTCGTGCCGAAGTCGATCGACAGGGTCCACCCGGCGCGCCGCGGGTCGGTGGGCGCGGCGCCCCGGTGCTGATCCGCCGTCGGGGCGGTGGCGTGGTCGAGAACCAGCATCGCCGGTCACCGCCCCGCGTCGAAGCGGAAGACGGCGACCTCAGGCGTGCGCAGTAGGCGTCCGTGTCCGGCACAGCCGGGCCGGTAGGTGGCGGCGACCAGGTTGTGCGCACCCGCATCGGGGGTCGACCTGCGCTCGACGGCCTCGTGACGGCCTGGATCGAACAGCTGACCGGTCGGGTCGAGCACCTCGTAGCCCACCTCGCGCAGCGCCTCGTCGACGTCGTGGCGCAGGGCCGGGCTGCTCACCGCGTCGGCGATCTGCAGGCAGCACAACGCGAGCCGGTCGACGTCGGATCGCACGCTCGGGCGGGTCGACGCTGACGGCGACGACGCCGGCGGCGGGACCGGTGCAGGCGGCGCAGGCGGCGCAGGCGGCGAGGACGGCTTGGACTTGGCGGCGTGGGTGGCGGCGCGGCCAGCGCTGACCCGGCCCAGCGCCACACCGATCAGCGCGATGACCAGCGCGCCGGCAAAGAGCACCGCGGTCGAGGGCGCGGTGCTGTGCTGACTGGCCGGGTGCGGTGCCGGCACGACACTGATGACGGTGGTGGTCACCGTCGGACCGGGCGTGTTGATCGACATCGCGTCTCCCTCATCGGCCTGCTGCTGTTGAGGGAAACGCTAGGTCGCGCCGGGGGCGCGCACATCGGCGATTCGAGCCAATCCGCTGTGGGTATTTCCGCCTACGCCCCCCGCGCATCCCCGCCCGGAACGTCCCGTTGAGCCCGCTCGTAGATCAGCGAGTAGGTCCGGATCGCCACGCGGGCGACGGCCTGAGCCTGCGTGCTCACGCCGCTGTTGGCGAAACCCTTCCAGGCCGACGCGGCGGCGGCCGCGGCGCGTTGGACTTCCGGGGGCGTGGCGTCGGGGGCCACACCGCAGCGCTGGGTCGGGGCCGTCGAGCGCGCCAACCGCAGGACATCGTCGAACTGGGGCGACGGCAGCTCGACCGCGCCGGTCAGGCAGTCGTGCAGGGCGCCGAGTTCGACCACCTCGTGCATATCGGGATCGTCGCGGAGCCGTTCGATGTCGGCCCGTAGCCGCGCGAGGGTGGCCCCGGACCCGGGTCCGCCGCGGTAGCTGAGCACGTCCATCCGGGTGAGCGCGTCGAACGTCTTCAGCGCGTCGGCGCGCCGGGTGAACGTCTGCTCGAGCAGGCCGCGCACCGCCCCGAGCCCGGAGCGTTCGCCCAGCGCCCGGCCCAGGGCCGATGCGCCGCGGATGCCGTCGCCCGCCAATTCGATCGCGACCCGCACGCCGTAGACGTCGAGCATGGCGAGCAACGCCGCCCGACGTTCGCGCGGTACCGGCAGCGACGCCGCCATGAAGTGGTCGGCTCCCCACAGCATGGTCGGTGGGGCATCGGCCCCCAGGTCGGCCAATGCGGCGATGTCGGCCGCAGCGATCTCGTTGAGTTCGTAGGTCTCGGCCGTCTCGGCCAGCAACCCGAGCACCGGCACGACTGTAGCCACCTCGGCGAGCAGGCGGCGGCTCTGGCCGGCGGCCAGGGCCACGGCCTGCGGCCACGGATCGTCGAGCCCGCCGACCTGGTCGGCCTTGGTCAGCACACCCAGCGCCGTGAGCGCTGAGCCACCGGCGCCGGTGGCGGTGCCGTAGTGCTCGCGCAGGGCCGCGAGCTCACCGGCGTTGAGCGCCGCGTTCACGACGAAGATGACGACGTCGGCGGCGCTGGCGGCGGTGCGCGCGCCGGCGTCGATCCGCAGCAGCTCCTCGGTCCGGGCGCTGGCTTCGGCGTTGGCCGAGTTGAGGCCCGGCGTGTCGATGAGCGTCATGGCCTGCAGCGCGTCATTGCTCAGCCAGACCCGCAGCAGCTCGACCTCGTCTGCCGGCACGCCGAGCTCGCTGGGCAGTCGACCACCACGACCCAGGGCCAGCGGACCAACGGTGCCGTCACGCAGGACGAGTTCGGCCCGCTGCGGCCTGCCGTAGCGGAATTCGGTGACGACCTGCGTGCACTCGCTGACATCGGTCGGCGCCACACGTTGGCCGAGCAGCGCGTTGACCATCGTGGACTTCCCGGCCTTCACCCGCCCGGCGACGGCCACCCGCAGCGGCTCGGTCAAGCGCGCGCGGATACCGGCCAGCGCCGCAGCCGTCGCGGCGTCGACGTCGTGCTGGGCCAGCGCCGCGATGGCGTCGGCGCGCAGCGCGAGTCCGCTCACTCGGCCGCCCGCGGTGCCGGGTCGCGTTGCGGGGACGACCCGCCCCGCGCCCGCTGCAGATCCTGCAGCACGGTCTGGGCATGACGGTTGAGGGTCTCGACCCGGGCCAACGTCACCGTCGCGGCGCGGATCGCCTGCTCGCGTTGCGCGACAGTGGCGGTGCGAGCTGCGGCGGCTTGGGCGCGGTCACGGGCCAGCTCCGCCGTGCGCCGCACCATCGCCTGCTCGAGCGCCGTGGCGAGATCTCGCCGGGTGTCGATCATGGCGGTGGCGAACGCGCGCTGCTCGGCGTCGCGGACGGCAGCGGTGTACTCGCGTACCCAGGCGGCGAACGAGCCCTGCGCGGCGATCTTCTTGCGTTCCTTGGCCAGCATCACGGCGGCGCCCGATCCGAGCGCGATGGCCGCTACCCCGATGCCGATGCCGATCGGCCCCGTGGCGACGACTCCGACACCGAGCGCCGACGGGACGACAGTGATCAACCGGTCGATGCTCAGCACCGGAGTGACCGCGGTGAACAGCTCCAGGCCGGTCAACCGCTTCTGGTCGGGCGCGCCGTACTCACGGCCGGACCGCTCGGCGCCCGTCGACAGCCGGGCCACGCTCTCCCGCAACAACGGGTCGTCAGCCAGGACGTCGATCACGGCGGTGACGGCCGCCAGCAACTCCCCCGTGGTCTCTTCTGCCAGCCGGCGGGTCGTCGCGTCGACGGCCGACACGAACTGCCCGGACAGCGCCTGCAGCTCGGCCGGCGTCTTGCTCTTCTTGGCCACGGCCAGGTAGTCGTGCTGCAGCTGCTCGAGCCCGGACCGCAGCGCGCCGTCGCGGGCCAGCACGAGCTTGCTGACATCCGCGTCCAACGCCCGACGCCACTGCGCCTCGCGCGGAACCAGTTCGGCCAGGCGCTGCTGCTCGGCCTCGAGCTGGCGTTCGCGGGCCGGGTCGCCGGCTGCGGCGGCCAGCTGGCCACGCGCCTGATCGCGCAGCTCGGCGATCGCCCGCAGGCACAAGCGCACCGTGTTGGCCCCGCTGAGCAACCGCGCCCGGTCGGTGACGAAGCCGCGCAGCACGGCCTCGACGCCGTCCAGACCGGCCCGGCGCCGCTCGGCCAACGCCTCCGGACGATCACCGAACGCGAGTGCACGCTGGGCGTTGACGCTGCTCATCGGCATCATCGGTGCGGACGCGAAGCGGGGCGCGTGCCGGCGCAGCAGCTCGAGGTTGTCGGCGTGGATGCGGCGCCACCCCGGGAAGAGGTCGATCTTCGTCAGGACGAATGTGACGGTGTCGATGCGCTCGGCGGCCCGGCTCAGGAACGTCAGTTCGGTCTGGGTGATCGGCGCGCCGGCGTCGATCACGAAGACGAGGGCGTCGGCCCGGCCGAGCGCCTGCAACGTCAGATCGGCGTGGCCAAGTTCCAGGCCACCGACACCGGGGGTGTCGACCAGGGTCAGCCCGCGCAGTAGTTCGACCGCAAGCCCGACCTCGATGCCGGTGACGCCCTTGGCGTTGCCCGGGTTGCCGGTATCGGCCGCCCAGTCGGCCAGCTCCCCGAGGTCGATGTCGAACGGGTCGGCGGCACCCGCGAGCGTCACCCGGGCGTAGTCGACCGGCGCGAACCGGAACACGAGGTGCACGCAGGTGGCGACGTCCACATCGACCGGCGACAGGTCGGGCCGACCGAGCAGGGCGTTGACGAGGCTGCTCTTCCCGCGCTTCGTCTCGCCGACAACGACGACGGAGGGCTGCTCAACGTCCGGCCGGGCGGCGTGCCGCTCGAGTTCGGCGGCGAGCTCCGGGCGGCCGAACGAGCGCAGCAACTCGGCGGTGCGCTGCGCGCAGCCGCTCGCGTTCGCTGCTGACATCGGACTCTCCAATTTGCCGGCGGGTGGTCGCTGCCGAGCCTAGGAGCGTCGGCCCGCGTTCGGGCATCCGTATTTCGATCCACACGCCGCACCCGATTACCGCCCACCTCCTGTGGCTCGAAATCCCGCTTACCGCGGCCCGGCCCGCGCTCCAGAGTGACAAGCAACCGGGAGCGCCCCGGGAAACCGAACACGAGGAGCACACGATGGACGCCAGCAACGACGGGACGCTCTACGGCGACCCGACCCACCAGGCCGACTACTACGTCACCCAGACCCAGTCCGAGGACTGCGTCGAGATGTCCGCCGACGACCTGATCGCCCAGGTGACGGGAGTCGACGTGAGCGAGGCCGACATCACCGCCCACGCCGAGCAGATGCAGAGCACGGTGGCCACCGACCCGCTCACCGGGCAGCCGATGCAGCTCTACACGCCGGGAGCCGGCACCGATTTCCATGACACCCCGGCCCTGCTGGCCGACTACGGGGTGGCCAGCACGTTCACCGACGACTCGACCGTCCAGTCCGGCGGGGAGCCGACCGGCATGGACGCGCTCGAGACCCAGCTCGCCTCCGGCCACCAGGTTATCGCCTCGGTGGACGCCGAGACGATCTGGAACTCGCTGGGCATCGCCAGCCAGCCCGACAGCGGCAGCGCCGATCACGCCGTCGTGGTCACCGGGGTCGACGCCGACAACGGTCTGGTCTACCTGAACGACACGGGTGTGCCGAACGGCGCGGCCGAGGCCGTGCCGATCTCAGTGTTCGAGCAGGCGTGGGCGACCAGCCAGCACGCGATGGTCACCACCGACGGCGGCGCGTTGGCGCCCACGACCGACCCGACCAATGTCCCCGGCCCGGGGCTGGCGCCCTCGGCCGAGCCGCTGCCCACCGACGTCACCGTGACCCCCGTCGCGGATGCCTACCACGAGCCGTTCGCGTTCGGGGCCGACCCGTTGCGCACCGACGCGTTCGACAGTGACGACTCCTGGCTGATCGCGACCGGTGGCGCTGCCCTCGCCGCCGGAGCAGTAGCGACCCTGCTGCACCCGCGGGCCCGGGCGATCGCCAAGGACACGTTCGGCCGGGCGCGCTCTCGCGGCGAGCGGCCCGCGTGAGCTTGCCTCGCTACGCTCGGCCCCATGCGCGAGCGCGCCAAACCACCGGGCGCCAAACCACCGGGCGCCAAACCACCGGGCGCCAAACCACCGGGCGCGGGGGCTGAGCAGCAGGCCGAGCGGATCGCGTCGTTCGTCTTTCTCGTCTCGCGCGGGGGCCAGCTCGTCTTCTCGACGCTGATGTTCGTCAACGACCGGCGCCGCTACGCCCGCCCGGTGCTGCAGGCCGGCATCCTCGCCGGGGTTGCCCTCGAGTCCGGCTGGCTAGGGCGCCGAATCCTGCGGGCGCAGCGCTACGACGACCGGCGCGGCATGTGGCTCGACACCGCGAGCACGGCGGCGGCGTTGATCGTGTCGCAGCGCGGTCTCGGCAGTGACGCGGTGGCGCCGTGGGCGAAGAACGTCGCGATCGGCGCAGCCGCCGGCGCGGCCACCGCCCGCAGGATGGGCGAGTCGGTCGGCGCGATGACCATGCTGTGCGCGGCCGCGATGGCCACCGGTGTACGTGCCGGTGGCCGCGACGCGCACGTCGCGGGCGTGGCGTTGGCCGCGAACGACGCAGTCAGCTGGGCCGGCATGCACGTGGCCACCCGCGTCTATCTCACGGCTCATCGCCGCTACGCCCGCTTCCGCGACCAGGCCGTCGAGCTCGCCGTCGAGCGCGCTCAGGCGACCGCCGCCGAGGCCGAACGCAGCCGGCAACACGAGTTGCTGCACCGGGTCACGATCGGCGTCTTCGGCCGGATCGCCGCCAGTGCCGATCTCGCCGGTGCGGTCGCGATCGCCCGCGCCGAGGCGGCCCGGTTGCGCTTCGCGTTGCGGACCGGCGGACGGGTGGCCGAGGGGTTCGACCGGGCGCTCGCCGACCTGGCGCAGGAGGCGGCCGGCCTGGGCCTGCGGGCCGAACTGGTGACCGCGGAGCTGACAAGCCACCCTGATCCCGAGGTCGGCGCGGTGCTGCGCGACGCGACGCGCCGGGCGCTGCAGCTCGCGCGCGAACTCGGCGGCGCCCCGCGCGCGGTGGTGCGGGCGCTGAGCACCGATGAGGGCATCAGCGTCACCGTCCGCGATCACGGAGTCGGCTTCGCGCCCGACTCGGGCGACGCCTACGAGACCATGCTGCTGGCGATCGGGGCGCCCATCGCCCAGTGCGGCGGCGCGCTGTCGATCTGGTCCGAGCCGGGCGAGGGTGTCCGCGTCGGGCTGACCGTGCCACTCACGGCGACCGCATCCACCGCGTCCACCGCCGTCGGGGTCGTCGAGGTCGGCGCACAGTCGCACCGTGGTGACGCGCCGGTAGCCGACGCGCCGTTGGCCGGCCTGACGAAGCGCGGGATCGTGCGCGCCGACATCACCTTCGCCCAGCTGCCCCCGGCGCAGACGCGTCTCGCCGATCGGACGCTGCTCGCGGCGTTGTTGACCTGGCGGGTCACCGGTCTGACGACGGGTGCGGTCGCACTCATCGCCGGCGGTGCGCGCTACCGCAACCGGCGGGTGGCACTGCTCCAGCTCGTGCTGGCCAGCGGCGAGTCGCTGTGGTTCGCCGCCCGCGCGCTTGGCCGCGCGCGGTGGTCGGATTCCACCGCCGCCCGCGTCGACGCTGCCACCGCGATCGGCGTGCTCGCGCTGGGCCAGTGGAACGTCCCCGCGGCCGACCGCGCCACGTGGATCAACTGGGCGCCGTGGAGCTTCGCCGCGAACGTGGTCTCCGGCCAGGCGATGGGCGTGGCCCGACCCGCTACGGCCGCCCTCGGCGCCGCGACGGTGATCGGTACCTATGCCGCCCAAGGGCCGCGGCCCGGTGACGCGGTGGCGAACTCGGCCGCCTTGGGCGGGTTCTTCGTCGGCGCGCTGTCGTTCGCGACCCAGATCCGCACCGGCGCGGTGCGCCTCGAGCAGGCCCGGGCGGCTGCGGTCGACGAGGGCCGGAAGCTGGCCGAGGCCCACGAGCAAGCGGTGCAGCTCCGGCTGCTGCACGATCACGCGGTGCAGACCCTCGAGACGATTGCCGGTGGCCGCTTCACCGATCTCGAGTCGGTCCGGCAACGCGCGGCGGCCGAGGCCGCCCAGCTGGAACGTGACCTCGACCAGCGCCACCGCTCCGGCCGATCGTTGCTCAACGCGCTCACCCTGGTCGTCGCCGAGCACACCGCCCGGGGTCTGGTCGTCGACGTGGACTGCCCGGGTGCGCTCGACGTCGACCCCGCTCTCTGCGACGCGCTGTGCGGGGCAACCGGCGAAGCCTTGACCAACGTCGGCAAGCACGCCGAGACGATGCACGCCGCGGTCTCGGCCGGCATCCACCACGGCCGCGTCGCGGTTACCATCGCCGATCAGGGAGCGGGTTTCGACCCGCACGCGAGCCACGGGGGGTTCGGCATGAACGAGTCCATCCGCCGGCGCATGCACGACGTGGGCGGCGCGGTCGTAGTCGAGTCCGCCCCAGCCACCGGCACTCGGGTGACGTTGAGCGGGCCGGCGTGATCACGGTCGCGATCGTCGACGACCACCCGCTGTACCGGCAGGGGCTGTCGAGCGCGGTCACCGACTCCGATGACCTCGATCTCGTGGCCGCGGCCGAATCGATCGAACGCTTCGACGCGGTCGCGCCCGTGGCCGAGGTCGTCCTGCTCGACCTGCATCTGCCGGGCATCGACGGCGCCGAAGGCGTCGCGCACGTGTGCGCCAACGGCTACCGCGTCATCGTCGTCTCTGCCGCCGGGGCCGCCGACGACGTCATCGACGCGGTTGCGGCCGGTGCAGTGGGCTACCTGACGAAGGACGCCGACGCCGACGACATCCGCCGGGCCGTCCGCGCGGTCGCGAACGGCCAGACCTACGTCTCACCGACGCTGGCCTCGTACCTGATCAACGCGAACCGGCAGCGGACCCCAGGGCTGCAGGACCAGCTCAGCCCCCGCGAACTGGAGATCCTGGCCCTGGTCGCGGCCGGCGAGACCGATCGCGACATCGCCAAGCAACTGTTCATCGCCGTCGCAACGGTCTACTCCCACCTCGAGCGCATCCG
>CAXTHY010000047.1:0-7493 GCA_964244175.1 uncultured Jatrophihabitans sp.
GTGTGCGAGGTCGGATCCCGAGGCCATCTCTGCACGGTGCGCTCGTGGTGAAGGCCGCCGCTTACGGCGTCACCGCCGACCCGTTCCGCAACCACACATCCCCGACCTGGCTGTGCTGGCCGCGATGATGCGCCGCGCCGACGACCTCGCGGGCCAGCTCACTCGCCGCGACCGCGCGCACCTCCAGGTGGGACTTGCCGGTCTCAAGACACACCGCGAGCTATGGATCGACATCGACGGAGCCGGTGGGCTGAATACATCGTGGTGTGGGAGTCGTCGCCGGACCGGGTCGGCCGGTGGATCATGGTTGGAATGGCGCGGCAAGTTCGTCGCGCTCGTCGGGTGCGAGGCGTAGTGCCAGGGCCGTTGCCACGTCGTCGAACTGGTCGGCGTCCTTTGGCGCGACGAGTGGGGCGGTGATGTCAGGGTGGCTGAGCACCCAGGCCAGTGCCAGTGCCGGGATCGAAACATCGCGCCGCCGGGCTGCGGCGCTGAAGCTGTCCAGCCCGCTCCACGTTTGGTCGTCGATGGGGCGAATGAATTCGGGCGCGATGGCGGCCCGGGAGTCGGTGGGTGGCGGCTCGCCGCGTCGGTAGCGGCCGGCAAGGACACCGCCAGCCAAGGGACTGAACGGCGTATATCCGAGACCGCGTTCGTGCACGATCGGCAGCACGTCGTCCTCATCCTCACGAGCCAGCAGGCTGTACTCGTTCTGGACCCAGCCGTAGCCGGGCAGACCGAGCCGGTCAGCGGTGTCGAGGGTGTGCTCGAGTTGTCGTGCGTCCAGATTGCATCCGCCGATCGCGGTGGCGAACCCGGCCTCGAGCACGGCAGCGAAGGCCTCGAGAGTCTGCTCGATCGGCGTGCGATCGTCCGGGGCGTGGGCGAGATAGAGGTCGATGCGGCCGAGCCGCGAGCGGCTGATCTGCACCTGCTCGGCGATGTGCTCGGGCGTCAGGTCGATGTCGGCCTGATCGGGGTGAACCAGGTTGCCGACCTTCGTCGCAACCACCACATCGAGGTCAGGGTGCTCAGCCAGCCAGCCTCCGACGACCTGCTCGCTGGTGCCACCACCGTAGGAGTTAGCAGTATCGAGAGTTCTCACACCCAATTCGATCGCCGCGTCGATCTGGGCCCGACCCTGATCCGGCGTGAGCCCACGACCGCGGGTAGAGGCAGGAGAGCCGATGCCCCCGATCGAGCCGCACCCGAGAATCACCCGAGACACCCGGACACCGGTTCGGCCAAGCGTCCGAAACTCCATCACGGCAGGCTAGCGCCACGCCGCCGCCCACTATCAACGAAGGCCAGCTCAGCACCGCCGCCTCTCGGCTCGCTCTTATCGCTCCGATCTACTCTTTCGTCGAGTGCCTCCAGATCGATGTCTTTGACGGTTTGAATGTCGGCGCCGCCGGCGAAACCGGCAGGCGTGGGCGTGGCGGAGGGCGTGGACGCGGACGCAGCTCCCCGACGTCGCGGACGACATGGACCCTGAACTGATCGTCAGATCAGTGTCCCGGGTCGAGGAGCAGCGCCAACGCAACAGCGCCTGCCTTGGCATTGCGCGCGGTTGCCTGTCCCAATCGCATTCGTGTGGGCTCAGTCGTCGAGGTCGAACGCTTCGTGGAAGGCCCTGGTCAAGGCTTGCTCTTGATCTTGGAGCAGAGCGCCGATCGGACGGATGAGTGCGCTACGCGGGACCGTGGCGATCATGTCGAGATTGACGACCGAGTCATGATCGAGTCCATTGCGTTGTCCCACGCTGATCTCGCTGCGTAAACCGCGTATCGTGCTGGTGACCGGTGCGACCGTAACCAGCGTCCGCGCAGCTCTTACCTCTTCGCGAGTGAGCACTAGAACGGGCCGCGTCTTGTCGAGGCGAACGAGCCAAATCGGATGCATCAGTCAAGCTCGGACCAGCCCTCGCCAACGTTGCGTAGCGTCCATGATGCGTAGGCGTCGGAGTCCAGGTCGGGATCAGCGACGGCGGCGTAGATCTGCGCATCTTGCTGTGCGGCACGGCGCCTGACTTCTCGCTTGATCGCGCGGTTGATCACGTCGGCCCGGCTGCCCTCGCCGGCTTGCGCTGCCTGATCCACGAATGCCGCGAGCTCGTCGTCCACTCGGATAGTCATCTGAACTGTCATACCGGCAGCATACCGCCGCGGTATGGCCGGTCGGGCGGTCGTCAGGTGGTTGCTGGGGTATGTGCCGGCGCGGCGTTGCCGTCCGTGCAGGTCGAGGTGCACCGCGGCTCACCGGGCTTTGCCGCTGACATAATCCGGCCTCCGGCCTCCGCCCACCGCCCACCCGCGCCGATCGTCAGGGGCAGCCGGTGCCGTAGCACTGGTCGGGGTGGTTGCCGCTGATCGTCGTATCCTTCGCCGTCACCTTCTCGGAGGCGTACAGCCCGCCGCCGAGCGCCTTGCCGTCGCCGTGGACGGCGAGGGAGTTGCGGGTCACCTTCACCCCGGTGAGGCTGAGCTGCACGGGCGGCCCCGAGAGGAACACCCCGTCCCAGATGCCACCGCCCTGAGCGTCAGCCTTCGGCCCAGCGGCCGCACCCGAGTTGTTCTGCACGACATCGTCTTTCATCGTGAGCAGGCTGTTGTTGAAGACGCCGACGCCGACGACGAGAGCCTGGCCCTTCGGGCTGTAGGCGTAGGCCCTGTTGCCGCTGATCGTCGTCCCGCTGACCGTGACCTGCCGCGGGTCGCCGAAGAAGTCGTAGACCGCGAGGCCCTCAGTCACCGACGCGACGGTGTCCTTCGAGAAGCCCGCCGTGATGGTCGCGATGTTGTCGACGATCCGGCTGTTCGTGAGCGTGCCCGGCCCGTCGAACTCCATCGCCGTCCCGCTTGGGCCCGCGTCGGTCGAGTCGGACGCCCGCACGGTGATGACGTTGTGAGCCACGGTGATGTCTTTCATCGTGGCCTGGCTGTTCCGGACCTGCATCGCGCCGTCGAAACCGTAGATCTCGCCGTTGATGTCGTCTGCCGTCACTACGTTGCCGGAGATGTCGGTCCGTTCGAGGACAGCCGGGCTGACATCGTCGCCGATGTGGATGCCTCCGGCGCTGGCGTGCAGGTCGAGCACCGTGCCGTCGACCTTCGCCGGATAGGACGTGGTGAGAGCGGCGAGGTTGCCGTCCACCCGGCTGTCGCGAATTACCAGGCCGCCGCTGAACACTCCGATGCCGCCGCCTTCGGAGGACCGGCCGATGTCGAAAGGCTTGGCGATGTTGCCGGTGATGGTGCTGTTCTCGACCGTGAGCAGGCCATACCCGCTGAAAACGCCGCCGCCGTCGGACTCGCTGGCGTGGCCGGTGGCCGCGTTGCCCGCCACGGTGACGTGGTCGAGGGTCAGGTTCCCCTCGTTCTCGATTCCGCCGCCGTAGGCGCCTGCGTAGGGGCAGGGGCCGCCGGGGCATGCGCTGCCGTCATTCGACGGAACCGTCTTTCCGGGCATGACCTTGTTCCCGGCCACCACGACATCGCGCAGCGTGACGGTCGCCCCGGTCTCACCGGTGTCGGTGCGCGGGATGTAGATGCCGCCGCCCAAACCGTTCTCGTCGCCGGTCGTGACGCCGCCGGTCACGGTCAACCCCTGGACGGCAACGGTCGGCGTGCCGGTCTTCGGTGACACGATCTCGATCGCCGGACCGCCGCCCTTCACGATTGAGCGGCTCGCTCCTTCGCCGACCAGCTTCAGGTCTTTCTTGATGATCACCCCGCCTGCGAAGACCCCCGCGTTCAGGTGCACCGTCGATCCGGGCGGGGCCGCGGCGATCGCCTGCGCCAGCGTGGCGTAGCAGCCGGGACCGCCCACGCACGGATCGCTGCCGGCCTGGGCCGCAACTGCCACGGCCGGAAGTGCCACGGGCGTCGCCAAGGTCGCTGCCGCGGCCGCGGTCAGGACCACCAACCCGATTCGCTTCATGATCTTCCTCCGTCGTCGTCGAAACCCTTGGCCACGTTAGGTTTCGTCGACGGCTGCGCACATCAGTGCCCGCGCGGGTTCGCGTCAGTGCAGGCACCGAGAAGTCGCAGGGCTCTATGACATGCCGCTAGCCACGGATGTAGGCGAGCACCGCTCGCACGCGACGGCTGCTGTCCGCGGACTCGGTCAGCCCCAGGTGAAGGAAGATGCTTCGAACGTGCGACTCCACGGTTCGCTGGCTGAGGTTCAGCAGCTCGCCGATGTAACCGTTCGAGTGCCCTTCGGCCATCAGCGCGAGGATCTCTCGCTCTCGCTCGGTCAGGTCGTCCAGAGGCCCCTTCGCCCGGCTGCGGTTCATCAGCTTCGTGACCACGGCCGGGTCGAGCACGCACTCCCCGGCCACCACCCGGCGCAGCGCGTCCACCAGCACGGCGGGGTGCGCGACCCGGTCCTTGAGCAGGTAACCGCACCCACCCGGCGAGGACTCGAGCAGCGTCGACGCGTACCGCGCGTCCAGGTAGCTGGACAGCAGCAGGACGGCGCAGTCGGGGTGCTGCGACCGGATCTGCAGCGCGGCCCGCAGCCCCTCGTCGGTATGCGTCGGTGGCATTTTGATGTCGACCAGTGCGGCGTCCGGCTCGATCGTCGCCACCGCCGCGAGAAGGCTTGCGGCGTCACCGGTCTCGGCGACCACGTCGACGCCTTGGGCGGTCAGCAGCTGCGCCAGCCCGGCCCGCAGCAGCACCATGTCCTCCGCGATCACGACCCGCACGGTGCCCACCCCTCCACGACCACTCCGGCCGCACCGGTGCCTGCGTCACCTGCCACCCCGGTGAGAACGTTGAGGTCACCGCCCGAGGCGACGAACCGGTCGCCGACGTGCACCACGCGGGCCTGGAGGTCGGCGGCGTCCGTCAGTGCAGTGGTGAGCGTGACGCGAGCGGGTAGCGACCCACCACCGTCCAGCCGGACCGCGAGGACGGCGTTGGCGGGGTGTAGTTGAACGACCTCGCCGACCAGGGTGTAGGCGGCCATCCCGAAAGCGGCCGGGACGGCGCCCGCCAACCGGTCGGACACGACCAGCGGGCACGGGGTGCTGTCCCCGAGCTCCCGCAGCGCGGCGCCCACCCCTCCGTCTTGGAGGCTGGCCGGGAACAGTCCGTGGGCGACGTCGCGCAGCTCGTCGAGGGCCGCGTCCAGCTCCGCGTGCTCGGCCTCGAGCACAACTCCGGTCGCAGCCGACGAGACGGCCAGCGACATGCCGAGCGCGATCAGACGCTGTTGCGCGCCGTCGTGCAGGTTCCGCTCGAGACGGCGCCGCTCGGTGTCGCCGTCGGCCACGATCCGAGCACGGACGGCGGCGGCCGTCCGCAGCTCGGCCCGCAACCGCGCCCGGGCGGCCAGGTACTCCAGAGCCAGACCGGCCGCGGCCGACGACGACCTGACCAACCGGGCAGACGTGGCCAGCCGCGGCTCGTAGCGGACGTCGGCGAACACCACCCCCTCGCGGCTCAACAGGAGCGACGTCCGGTCGGCCGGCGGGACGGCGGGGCCGCCGTCCAGGTCCACGAGCGAGCCGTCGGCCCGGACGAAGGCGACCGCCAGGCCCGGGTCCGCCACCGCGTTCCGCAGCGACCCCAGCACCTCGGCCGGGTCGGGAACGGCACGCAGCACGATCCGGGCCATCCGCCGTCCGGCCGTGGCCTGCAGGTACAACGCGAACAGCGCCCCAGCAGCCAGCAGCGTCACGAAACCGGCCTGGACCAGCCAGATCCCGTGCAGCTCGGGATCCGCCTCACCGAGCGGGAGGCCTAATCCGTGCACCGCACCCACGAAGCTCAGCGCGGCGATCCCGGCGCCGGCCGCCAGCTGCGGCCACGAGAGCCGCCGGGCCAGCCGGGACGCACGCCGCCAGCGAGCTAATCCCACCCCCACGGCGACGGCCGCCCAGACCAGGGTCAACACCTGCCCCGCCCGCTGCAGCGCCTCGGCTGCTCCGTCGGCGGCGTGCACCTCGACCAGGTTCGCCGGGCAGGCGTAGCAGCCGGCCCGGACCGGGTCGAAGAGCATTGCCGGCAGCAGCCCGCCGACCACGACCACGCCCACGAGCACAGTCGTGATCGCCACCGTCTCGACCCGATGAGACCTGACGAGCGGCCAGCTCACCCCGGCGGTCGCGGCGAGGAGGGGGGCGAGCCCGCCGAGCAGCAGGGACGCAGTGAGGACGAGCGCGGACGACGGCTGCTCGACATCCACGAACGGGATCGCCGCCGCTGCTGCCAGCAGCAGCCAGCCGCTGACCCGGGCCACGCCGCGAACGAGCAGGGCCACGCCGGCGACGGCCGCCGACAGCGCGGCCACCCCGTCCGGCATGGCGGACCAGTTCATCGACCAGCTCATCCAGGCCCCCATCGCGGAATCGGCCCCATCCCGGAATCGTCGCAGGCCCGAGGTGGTCTACTCCAGGCCATGGCGAATCAACGCCCGATGTCGGGCGTCGTGCCCGGCGTCGCGTACATCGCAGGCGCCATCGTCCTGCTGGGTGGCGTGCTGGCCGAGGTGTACGCCCGCGAATCGGCCCCGGCGACGCTTACGGATTGGGTCGTGGGCGCGGCGTTCGTCGTCGCCTGTTTGCACCCGATGACGGCACGGAGTCTGGACCACCCGGTCGACCCGCGCGCAGTGCTCCTGGGCCTGGCCACCGCCACGCTCTGGTTCGTGGCCACGGCCGCGTCCTCCGCGAACCTGCCCACGGGGTGGCAGCGCCCCCTGGAGGTGGTCACCCTCGCCTACCGCGGCCCGCTGTTGCACTGGCTGCTCGTCCACTCCTCGCCCAACTCCTCGCCCAACTCCTCGCCCAATGCCCCGGGGCAGCCCGGGGACCGAACCCGGGGCCGGAGGCGTACGTGGGTCACCAGGGCAGTCCTCGGCTGCGGGTATGTGACTGCTCTGGTTGGCACCACCGGCGCCGTGGCCGGAACGGTTCTCGCTGCAGGGGTTCTCGCGATACTGCTGTGGGCAACCGCCCGGCGGGCGGCACAGGTCGCCATCCTGCTCGCCGTCTCGTGGGCCGTGGCGGTGACCGGTCTGGCGCCCACTCCAGCGGCCGAGGGACTGACCGCGGTGGCCGCCATCGTCACCGCGGCCTACTTGTCCCGCTCGGCCCAGGATGGCGCCCTGGCCTCGGCCATCGACAACCTCGTGCTCGAGCTGGGTCCGAGGGACGGTCCGCAGTACCCCGTCTCGGCGTCATTGGCCGGCGCGCTGTCGGACCCGGAACTACGGATTCGGGTGTTCGCGCCGGACACCGGCTGGCGCGACGAGATCGGTCGCCCGGTCGCCGATCCCACCGCGATCGCGGGTCAGCTCACCGCCGTGGAGACACCGGCCGGCGGGCGTGTCGTCCTGGTGCACGGCAGCCCGGGCGCCGCGGGGACCGGTGGCGAGGCCACCGCCTCCGGCCCGATGACGGTCGGGCCGACGACCCAGCCACCGAAGACCGTCGACCGATCGGCCAGTGCCGCCTCGAACGCGCTCATTCGACGATCGCGATC
>CAXTHY010000047.1:7503-27086 GCA_964244175.1 uncultured Jatrophihabitans sp.
CTGGTGCACGGCAGTCCGGGCGCCGCGGGTACCGGCTTGTCCCGGGCCGCCGCCGCGGCTGCCGCCCTGGTCCTGGAGCGGGTGCAGGTCGAGACCGAGGTACGCACCCGGGCGGACGACGTCCGGCGCTCGACGCTGCGGCTGCTCGGGGTCGACGACCGCGAGCGAACAGCGCTGGCCCGGCGACTCGAGGCTGGCCCGATCGCTCGCCTGGAGCGCCTCAGCGAAGCCCTTGCGGCTCGCGGCGAGCCGAACCTGGCGCCAGTCCGGGAAGAACTGCGCGCCGTCGTCGCTGAGCTGCACCGGCTGGCCGCGGGTCTGAACCCGGTCGTCGTCACCGAGGGCCAGCTCGAGGCGGTCCTGCGTCGGGTGGCCACGGATAGCCCGCTGCCCGTGGCCCTATCGGTGACGGGCGAGCTGGCGCGACTGCCGGAAGAGATGGCGGCGCTGGCTTACTTCCTGGTCTCCGAGTGCCTCACCAACACGGTCCGCCACGCTCGGGCGAGCAGCGCTCGCTGCCTGGTCGAATCGCGCGTCGAGACAGGCGTTCTCGTGGTCGAGGTTTGGGACGACGGGTGCGGCGGCGCGTCCGTGGCGGCCAGTCGCGGGCTACGGGGTCTGGCGGACCGGGTGGGCGCGGCGGGTGGCACGTTCGAGGTGTCCAGTCCGGACGGCGGCCCGACGTCGGTGCGGGCCGCCGTCCCGTTGACGACGCAAGGGCCTACGGGTCACGAGACCTTGCGCCAGGGGTAGGCGTAGAGCGCCATGGAGCCCTGGTCCGCGACCGACACAATCTTGAAGCGCAGCTCTCCCTTGTAGTAGCTCCACCGAGTCACCTCGTTGAAGGGCGGCGGGGTGCCGCCAATGGTGTAGATCAGGGTCAGCTCGTCACCCTCGGCCTTCCAGGTGCCGATCGCCACCCCCTGGTCGGGGTAGTCCGGCTTCTGGGTTTCCTTCAGCTTCCCGTCGGCGGTGAAGGTCCAGGTGTAGGTGACGGTTTGGTTCCAATCGGGCCCGGTGAGGCCCTGTGCGGCAAACTCCTGCGGGGTCAGCGTGACGACGAAGATGCCCGCCGGGAACGCGCTGCCGGCCTGACTGCTGGACTTTCCGCTCGGCTCCTTGTGGATCGCTTGGGCCTGAGCAGCCGTGGTGGCCACCTCGCAGCCGGCCGGCGCCGGGACGGCCATCGGCTGCACCCCGGCGCCGTTGATCCGGGTGGAGAGCTGGCGCGCCGCCTGCTGCGCCGCGGCGTCCTGCGGGGTGTCGGACGCCGCCCGGGTCGCGATCGCCTTCAGGGCCGTTGCGCTCGGCCGCACGATCACCGTGCCGGTGCGGCACAGGTTCGTCAGCTCAGCCTGCTCCTGCGCCTGGACGTCGCTGAGGGCATGAGTCCGGGTGTCGGCGGCCGCGGCCGTCAGTGCCTGCCGGTCGGCCTTGCTCAGCTTCGTCCAGGCAGCCGAGTTGGCCATCAGCAGCTGGACCTTGGGGAACAGCCCGAATGAGGTCAGGTAGGGCGCGGACCCGCCGTAGTGGTCGTGGCTGGCGTAACTGGGCGACGTCTCCACGCCGTCCAGGGTGTTCTGCACCAGATCCGACCCGGTCTGCTCCGCCGTGAGCCCCGGAACCGGCGTGGATCCGAGCGCAGAGACCAGCCGGGCGGTCTGGTCGCTGGCGTTGATCCGGATCTTCAGGCCCTCGAGGTCGTCGACGCTCAGGATCGGCTTGCGCGAGAGCAGCTGGCGAACCTCGTTGGGCACGACCGCCAAACCGACCGTTCCGTATCGGGTCAGGCCCGCCAGCAACTGTTGCCCGATCGGGCCGTTCGCCAGCTGGTCGGTGGCCTCGGCGGTCGTGACGGCGAACGGAGCCTGCATCGCCTCGACGTCCGGGTCGCCGACGGCGGCCCAGTCGCGGGACGGCACATAGGCCAGCGACACCTTCCCTGCCCGCACGTCACCGGCCAGTTTCGCCTCGGCGCCCGGGATGTCGGTGTAGTAAGTGGTCTTGTCGACCTCGACCCGCACCCGGTACCGCGAGATCCGGTCCACAGCCTTAACGAAATAGGCCAGCTCCGGGTCGACGGGATCCGCCGCCCCGATCCGCAACACCTTGACGGTCTGCGCCGGCGTGCCCTTCTTCGTGACGGCGCCGCATCCGGCGAGAGTGATCGCGACCGCGGCCCCCGCGGCGATCAACACAGTCATCTTCATGCACCCCAGGGTGCCGCGCTCGGAAACTCGGCACATCAGTGCGGGCACGCAACCACCTGGACGCGAACGTCCCCCCCGGCCCTACTCTCGCCTACTCATCCAGGGCTACTTCTACGCCCGACCCCAACCCGCACAGCTTGGCCCCACGTCCGCGCGCCCGGAATCCGGATTGAACCGCGCTCTCGTGGGGCCAAGTGTCGATCTCGGCTGGAAGTGCAGTACCTCGACGGTTCTTTCGCGCGCGGCGGGCCCGGGCTCGGTTCATCTGACGCGGGCCAGGGCGGCCGACCTCGACATGGCGGCCGATCTTGGCGCAAGCTACGACCTTGGGCGGATTGCCGCTCTGTACTTGATCACCGCACTTCACCGGGACGCCGGCATCACCCGGCGTCCACACGATCCGGAGGCCGCCATGTCTGCCACAAAGAGCAGCGACATCCCCGTCAGTGACGTCGACCTGTTCGACTATCACGCCCGCATCGATCCGTACCCGTTCTACGCGGAGCTTCGTGCACAGGGCCCGGTCGTCTACATGGGCCGGCACGGTCACTATGCGCTGCCGCGCTATGCCGACGTCCGGGCTGCGCTGTCGGACTGGCGCACGTTCTCCTCGGCGAAGAGTGTGTTCGTTGACGAGCAGATCAACGCGAACCTCGAGGGCATCACGCTCTGCTCCGATCCGCCGGACCACACGATGATGCGCAACGTCCTGGGGCGTCCACTGCGCCCGGACCGGATGCGAGAGATCACGCCGGCCATCGAAGCCGAGGCCGACCTCGTCGTCGATCGCGTCGTCGCGGCGGGTCGGTTTGACGCCGCCACCGAACTGGCGCAGCACCTGCCGCTGGCGGTGGTCTCCAAGCTCGTGGGCCTGGGTGAACAGCACAGCAGCCACATGCTGACCTGGGCCGAGGCCATCTGGGATGTCCAGGGGCCGGCCAACCAGAGATTCCAGGATGCGATGCCGCAGGTGGAGGAGTTCCTGGCGTTCGCGCAGAACGACGCCGTGCCAGGTCAGATCGATCCCGCTGGCTGGGCGGCGCATCTCTACGAGGCCGCGGACCGCGGCGAGATGCCGCACGACAAGTGCCCGGTGATGATGCTCGACTACGTTGCCCCCAGCCTCGACACCACGATCCTGGCCATCACCTCGACGATCGCGCTCTTCGCCCGGCACCCGGACCAGTGGGAACTTCTCCGGCGCGATCGATCGCTGATCCCGCACGCCATCAACGAGTCGCTGCGTCTGGAGACGCCGGTGCCGCAGTTCACCCGCGTCCTCACCGAGGACCACGAGATCGACGGCGTCGCCCTGTCGAAGGGCAGTCGCGTGGCGCTGCTGTACGGGTCGGCCAACCGGGACGAACGCAAGTACCCCGACCCGGACCGCTTCGACATCACCCGCAAACCGTCCGACCACCTCGCGTTCGGTCGAGGCGAGCACGTCTGCGTCGGGATACACCTTGCCCGTCTGGAGATGTCGACTCTGCTCGAACGTCTCGCTGATCGGGTCGCCCGCTTCGAGATCGTCACCGAGGAGCCAATGATCAACAACGGATTGCGCGGATACAAGCGTCTCGAGGTCAAGATTTCCTAAGTCCGAGGTGAACATCGCGGAGAGGATGGTCAGCTGATGCGCTTGCGTACCCACCAGAACAGGGCGGCGACGAGGACGAGGAGCACGGCGAGATAACCGACGGACTCGATGAGCTGGAAGTGCCAGAACCGGTTTTCCGGCTCGTAGGTCGCGTAGTGGACGTATCCGTGTCGACCGAGCCATCCTTCGAACGCTTTGCTGTCGGTGACGCCCTCGTGCTGGGCCTGAGCGTAGAGGTGGCTGAACGCGCTGCCCTTGTTCGTGATGTGCACGCCGCCGGGGCGGCCGAAGTACTCGCTGACCGTCCAGCCTCCGCTGGTGATCAGCGACGAGTTGGCGGGCACGGTCAAGGGTTGTTCGATCGTGGGCCGTATGTACACGATCATCACCCAGGTCGTCGCCACCCACAGGGCGAGGGTGGCGGCCATTGCGGCGACGACACGGCGTAGCACCGCGCCGACGGACAGCCCTAGCGCGAGCCCGAATGCGGTCCGCGCTGCGAACACGGTGCCGCTCACTTCGTAGGCCTGTCCACTCGACATCCGGCCCATCAGTGGTTCGAAGGGTTCGTACCACCAGGCGAACAACGCCGAGAACGCGATCGCCGCGGTTGTGATCGGAACGATCACCAGCACGACCTTCGCAGTGAGCCAACTGGTGCGGCTGCGGCTCTGGGTCCACGCGAACCGGTAGGTGCCGGATTCGAGTTCGCGGGCGACGATCGGTGCGGCAACGAAGGCGGCGAGAAGGCCGGGCACGAACAGGACGAACCGGGGGAGGTACTGGGCCCATTTCTCGTAGTTCTGGTCGAACAGGCCGAGCGGAATCTGGCAGCGGTTGCCGGCGAGCGGTCCGCACGACGA
The DNA here is from genome assembly GCA_964244175.1 of uncultured Jatrophihabitans sp. Taxonomy (GTDB): domain Bacteria; phylum Actinomycetota; class Actinomycetes; order Mycobacteriales; family Jatrophihabitantaceae; genus Jatrophihabitans. Next base: position 12,174 of record CAXTHY010000047.1, read on the forward strand.
CAACCCGACGTCGTGGTAATTGCTGTGCATGGCGGTGCCGTTGATCAGCAGGAAAACGGCGAGCGCGCCGAGGACGACCGCGGTAGTGACGTAGGCAGTGCGTTGTTGCCGCCAGGTCATCCAGCTCAGACCGCGGACATGCTTCCAACGCACGGCGGTAGCGTTCGCGGGCGGCGCGGACGCGGTGATGGTCAAGCGCTGATCCGTTCGTTGGTGCCCTGCGGTCCGGGGAGTGCGTTGAGGTGTGGGTCGCGTAGGTAGGCCAGGACGATTTCCTCCATGCTCGTCGACGCGACGTCGATGCCCGGCGGGAGTTGTCTGGGAACCGGCCCGCGCAGAAGAAGGGTCGCCTGCCGGTCGCTCTGCCAACGGCGGGCGACGACGTGACCTCGGGCGAGCGCTTCTGCGGCCGCCGGTGTGCCAGTAACCACGTGATGTTCGGCTACGAGGGCGTCCACGTCACCGGCGACCTGCACGCCGCCGGCGGCGAGGATGACGAGGTAGTCGCATACCCGTTCGAGTTCAGCGACGACGTGTGAGGACAGCACGACCGATATACCTTCCTCGGCGACGACCGCCATCAGCGTTGCCATGACGGCATGGCGGGCGAGGGGGTCCAGGCTGGCGACGGGCTCGTCGAGGATGAGCAGCTTGGGTTTGCGGGCAAGAGTGATGGCGAGCGCGACCTGAGCGTGCTGGCCACCGGACAGTTTGCCAATACGTCGCCGCGGCGGGATGTCGAGGTCGGCGATGCGTTTGCGGGCTGTGTCGGCGTCGAACCGGTCGTTCATGCTTGATGCGAGATGGAGAGTGTCAGTGACGCTGAGGTTCGGGTACAGCGGGGCGTTCTGGGCTACAAAGGCGATGTCGGCGAGCGCTTCGGGATCTCCGGGCGAATGGTCGCCGAGGACGGCCACCTTGCCGGTCGTGGGAATAGTCAAACCGACGGCGACGTGCAGAAAGGTGGTCTTTCCAGCACCATTCGGGCCGACCAGAGCGGTGACGCGACCTTCTGGGATAGCTATGCTGAGGTCGCGAAGCGCCCAGGTGCGGCCGTAGCGCTTGCCCAGACCGCGGGCCTCGATGACGTTCACGACGCGGCTTCCGACCCACGGCGCATCACGTCGTGCAACCCCCCGTTGAACAGGGCACTGATGTCGTCGGGATCCAGCCCGGCCGCCAGTGCGTCGGTGAGCCATCGGTCCAGGCGTTTGCGCAGCTCCCGCACGTCCTTGAGCGGCGAGAATTGAAGCGTCGTGTTGATGAACGTCCCGAGACCGGGATGACCGGCCGCGATGCCCTTGTGTTCCAGCTCCCGATAGGCCTTTAGCACCGTGTTCGGGTTGATTGCCAGCGCCTGTACCACCTCCTTGACCGTCGGCAGCTGGTCGCCGGGGACGAGGCGCCCAAGACGCAGCGCATCCTCCACCTGGCGAACCAGCTGCAGATAAGTAGGAACGCCAGAAGCATGATCAAGACGGAACGTCAGTGAGCCATCAACTGGTTTACCTAATGACATAGATGAAGCATGTATCGGCTGAGAGGATCCGTCAAGCACTGCCGAGGCATGTGTTCAACAAGTCAGGCCAGAGCGTCGGCAGCGTGGTGGTAAATCAGCTGCTCGCCGAGCACGCGGTGCCGATACGAGCCGGCGGCAGTAAATTTCAGCTTGTGCAGCAAGGCGAGCGAAGCCGTGTTATCCGGGCTGACCGATGCCTTGACACCCGTTGCGCCGTGCACGGTGGCCCACGCCAGCAAGGCTGAGGTCGCCTCCTCGGCCAGTCCTTGGCGACGATGCTGTGCGACTACCCGGTAGCCGATCTCGACCCAGCCATCGATGTCCGGCGGGCCATGGAATCCGACTTCGGCGAGCACCGGACCGCTGTCCGGGCAGGCGTCGTGCAGTACCGGCAACGCCAATCGGGTTCCCCAGATCACGAAACGATCGTCATTCTCGCCGTTAGTGGCTTGCGGTTCGAGCCACTGCCAGCCGTCGGCGCGCCACTCGTGCGGGAACGGTGCCCCGAGCAAACGCCAAACCGCCACCCAATCCTTGCGCAAAATTGCGAGCACAAGCGGGCATGGCATTGGTACCAAGGCGAGACGCGGAGTGCGGATCGTCTCAGGATCTCGGCCAGCGACGCGCACCTCCCCACTCATATGCACATCGTCTCAAATCACGAAGGTCACGAGACGTAATTCGGCGAAGGAACCGCAGCGCGTAGAAGGCAGTTCCTTCGATTGCCGCAGCGTGGGGTTGGGGTTCGGAGGGACGCGTTACCCGCGGATCTGCGGCCAACGAGTGACGGATTCGCGACCTCTTGTTTCGGATCTGCGGACGCTGAGATGAACGCCAGCGGCACGCCGAGTCCGACTCCGGCATAGAGCGGTCGAGTTGGCCTTTGACGGTGTCGTTGATCGATCGATGCGGCCGTAGTAGTCCTTGTCGGCAATCAGGGTCGGCCGGTTGCGACAACGAGCAGCAGGCTGACGTCGAGCACGGCGATGGCGAGCGTCATCCGGAAGGCCGCGGCACTTCCCGGTGCTCGCAGCGCGAGGATGGCGACCGTGCCGGCCGCGAGGATTCCGATCGTGGATGCGATCACCGCGAACACGGTTGACGCGGAGGAGGGACCGAAGCCGAGGACGATGGCGGCGGCGGCGAGAGTAATCGCCATGACCACCACCCCGGCGCGGGGGCCTAGTCGTTGTGGCAGTCCACGAACGCCGGCGGCGGCGTCGGCGCGCAGGTCCGGGAGGACGTTGGCGAAGTGCGCACCGAGACCAAGTAGCGCCCCGGTGACCGGTACCCACCACGGCGGCCAGACCGAGGACGGCAAGGCGAGGTAGGGCACTACCGGCAGGGCACCGAACCCGATGAGGTAGGTGACCCCCGACAGCACAGTGCTCTTCAGGCCGAGGTTGTACGCCCACCCGGCAGCCACCAGGGTGAGCGCAGCTGCCGCCGGGCGAACGCCCAGGAGCCCGGACAGCACGATCGTTGCCAGCAGCGCGAGCCCGGCCGCGCCGGCCACGGCTGTGCGCGGCACGCCGCCGGTCGCCAGCGGCTTGTCCGAACGACCGCTGTTGGTGTCGCGCGTGGCGTCGATCCCGTCGTTCGACCAGCCGATCGAGAGCTGGCCCGTCAGGACCGCGGCACCGACGACGACCACCCGCAGGACTGAGAGCCCGACCCCGGCGGCGAGCACCACCGCGACCGTCGTGACCGCCAGGGTCGGCACCGGATGGCAGGCCAGGACCAGCCCGCGCCACACCGGATACGGCCGCGCCGGGAGCGGTCTTGCGGGGCCGGTCATCTGCGCAGCGTAGGGCGAGTCCGTACGTTCGGAAGGGTGACGACTGTCGTCGCGGTCCGTGGGGCTCTTCCCGCGTACCGCTATCCCCAGAAGCAGTTGACCGAGCTGTTCGCGAAGTTGTGCCTGCCCGGTACCGATTCCGGCGCGCTGGTCCGCCGTCTGCACAGCAGCGCTCGGGTCGCGACCCGCCATCTTGCGCTGCCGATCGAGCGCTACCCCGAACTCGTCGGCTTCACCGCGCACAACGACGCGTTCATCCCGGTGGCGGTCGATCTCGGCAGCGCGGCGCTCGTCGGTGCCCTTGCCGATTCTGGCCTCGAGCCGGCCGACGTGGACATGATCATGTTCACGACCGTCACGGGCCTGGCCGTGCCGTCCATCGACGCCCGGATCGCGGCTCGGATCGGCCTGCGTCCGGACGTCAAGCGGATCCCGATGTACGGGTTGGGGTGCCTGGCCGGCGCGGCCGGGGTTGCCCGCGTGCACGACTTCCTGAACGGCTCCCCGACATCGGTCGCGGTACTCGTCGCGGTCGAGCTCTGTTCGCTGACCGTGCAGCGCGAAGACCCGAGCGCGGCGAACATGGTCGCGTCCGGGCTGTTCGGTGACGGCGCCGCAGCCGTGGTGGCTGTCGGCTCCGACCACCCCAGCGCGACGAACGGGCCCCGGATCATCAGCACGCTGAGCCATCTCTATCCGGACACCGAGCGAGCGATGGGGTGGGACGTCGGAAGCACCGGCATGCGGATCGTGTTGGGTGCCGAGGTGCCGGAGCTGGTCGAGGAGTACCTCGCCGAAGACGTCGACCGACTGCTGTCCGAGCAGGGTCTCGAGCGAAGCGACATCGCGCGCTGGATCTCCCACCCCGGTGGCCCGAAGGTCATCGAAGCCATCCAGTCGACGCTGGGTCTCGACCAGGACGATCTCGCCATGACCTGGCAGTCGCTGAACATGATCGGCAACCTGTCCTCGGCGTCGGTGCTGCACGTCTTCGCCGACACGTTGGCGCAGCGGCCGGCCGGGCCAGGTGACTGGGGCGTGCTGATGGCCATGGGCCCGGGTTTCTGCGCCGAACTTGTGCTGTTGCGATGGTGACGTTCCGGTGCTGAGCGAGGCGCTCTACACCACGCTGGTCGGGCTGGTCGCTCTCGAGAGGGTGGCCGAGCTCGTCGTCGCCAAACGCAACCTCGCATGGAGCCTCAAGGCCGGCGGTCGCGAATCGGGGTTCGCGCACTACCCGTTCATGGTGGCCCTGCACACGGGGCTGCTGGCCGGCTGCCTGCTCGAAGTCTGGCTGGGCGATCGGCGCTTTCTGCCGGCGCTCGGCTGGCCGATGCTTGCTCTTCTCGTCGGTTCCCAAGCGCTGCGGTGGTGGTGCATCCGCACTCTCGGGCATCAGTGGAACACCCGCATCGTCGTCGTCCCAGGCCTTGCCCGCGTCACCGGCGGGCCGTACCGGATTTTTGCCCATCCCAACTACGTCGCTGTCGTCGTCGAAGGATTCGCCCTGCCCCTGGTCCACACGGCCTGGATCACCGCCATCGTTTTCACCATCGCCAACGCGGCTCTGCTCACCGTCCGCATCCGGGCAGAGAACCACGCGTTGCGCAGCGCTTATGCATGACCTCCTCGTGGCCGGCGGCGGCCCGGCCGGCCTCGCGGTCGCGATCGGCGCGGCCCGCGCCGGCATGAGCGTCGTGGTTTGGGAGAAGCGACCCGGCGTCGTCGACAAGGCCTGCGGCGAAGGGCTGATGCCGGGGGCGCTGCGTGCCTTGCAGGAACTCGGCGTCGACCCACCCGGGCACGACATCACCGGCATCTCCTACCGGCAGCAGGGTGTCGTCGCCGACGCGAATTTCCGCACCGGGCCGGGGCGGGGCGTCAGGCGCACCGTCCTGCACGACGCGTTGCGCGCGGCCGCGGCCGCGCACGGCATCGCGATCCGTCCGGGCGCAATCACAGACCTCCAGCAATACCCCGACCACGTCGAGGCGGCCGGTCAGTGCGCGCGTTACCTGGTCGCGGCCGACGGGCTGCACTCGAGCATCCGGGCCGAGGTCGGACTGTCGACCCGTGATCGTTGCGCGCCGCGCTGGGGACTTCGCCGGCACTTCGCGACGCCACCAGCGAGTGATCGCGTCGAGGTCACCTGGGCCGAGGACGCCGAGGCGTACATAACTCCGGTCGCCGACGACACCATCGGCGTCGCCATCCTGTCCGGCGCCCGAGGCGGATTCGACCGCCAGCTGGCTGCCTTCCCCGAGTTGGCGGACCGCCTGCGACACTGCGAGGCCGTCTCGGACGTCCGCGGCGCCGGGCCACTGCGCCAGCGCGTCTGCGGACGAGTCGCTGGACGGGTCCTGCTCGTCGGCGACGCCGCCGGGTACGTCGACGCGCTGACCGGTGAAGGCCTGGCCCTGTCGTTCGCCGCCGCGGCCGAACTCGTTACTTGCCTCGTCGACGATCACCCCGAAGGGTACGAGCGAGCCTGGACGCGGGTGTCGCGACGATCGCGCTGGATCACCGAAGGACTGCTCTGGGCGCGGACCCAGCCGATTACGGCCCACCGGATCGTCCCGCTGGCCGCGCGCGCGCCACGGCTGTTCTCGTTGGCCGTGAACCAGCTTGCCGGCTAACACCCATCCGGACCGAAGCCGGGTTGGACAGCCGACCGGCCGTCAGACCGGTCTGAGCCAGATCAAACGCGGGCAACGCCGGCGGGTGACAAAGCCCCGCCGGCGGTGTCTGCTTGGCCCAGGGTTGCGGCCCGCATCCGACGCACTGACCGCAGGGAGACCGCGATGAGCGACACCACCGATTCCGCTACGGCCCACCGGCTCGGGCTGCGCGGCCCCGGTGACATCATCCCGTCCGCCGCGGCCAACCACCCGGACAAGATCGCACTGATCACCGCGACCCGAACGCTTACGTTCGCCGAGCTCGACGACCTGTCGGCTCGCGCCGCGAACGGGTTGCGGGCGCGCGGCGTCCAGCCCGGTGCCACGGTGTCGCTCTACGGGTCCAACACCTGGCAGTGGGTCGTCGCCTACCACGCGGTGCTGCGGGCCGGCGCCGTCGTGAACCCGATCAACGTCATGCTGACCCCGCCTGAGGTCGCCTACGTTCTGCGCGACTGCCAATCCGTCGCCGTCCTCACCTCCGACGCCCAGTTCGACGTCCTGCAGGGTCTGGCCGCCGACATCGACAGCGTCGAGCTAGTCCTCAGGCTCGACCGTGACGGCGACACCGGCTTCGCGACCCTCTTCGCATCCGAACCGCTCGGCCCGGCGGGCGATGTCGACCCCGCCGGGCTGTCGACGATCGGCTACACCTCCGGCACCACCGGGCATCCCAAGGGCGCAATGCAATCCCAGCAGGCCGTGCTGTTGAACTGCGCGCTGACCGCGACCATGCACGGGCGCACTGCCGCCGACGTCGTCGTGACCGCGCTGCCGGCCCCGCACGTCTACGGCAACGTCGCCATCAACGGCACGCTGCTGGCCGGCGGCACGGTCGTCTTGATGGAGCGCTTCCAGCCAGAACAAGCCGTGGCCCTGATCACCGAGCACCGGGCAACGATGTTCGAGGGTGTCCCGGCCATGTACTCGATGCTGCTGTCGTCCGCCGCGCTCGCCGACGCCGACCTCAGCTCGATCCGGGTCTCGACCGTCGGTGGCCAGACCATCTCGCTGTCGACCATCCAGGGATGGCAGGACCGCACCGGTGCACCGCTGCTCGAGCTGTGGGGAATGACCGAGATCGCCGGCCTGGGCAGCACGCACGCCGTCCTCGCGCCACCGGTGCCCGGGTCGATCGGCGTCTCGCTGCCCGGCGTCGCGCTGCGCGTCGCCGACCTCGAGGACGTCTCCCGTGACGCCGAACCCGGGACACCCGGCGAGCTGATGGTGCGCGGGCCGATCGTGATGATGGGCTACTACAACAACCCCGAAGAGACCGCCAAGACGATCGAGCCCGACGGGTGGTTGCACACTGGTGACATCGCCACCGTCGATGACACCGGCCACTACTTCGTCGTCGACCGCCGCAAGGACCTCATCATCACCGGCGGCTACAACATCTATCCCGCCGAAATCGAGCGGGTGATGGCCGGCCACCCGGCCGTCTCAATGGTCGCGGTCGGCCCAATCAAGGACGAGGTGAAGGGCGAACTCGCACGCGCCTACGTCGTGATCAACGACGGCGCCGAGGTCACGGCCGACGAGCTCATCGACTACACCCGCGACAAGCTCGCCGCCTACAAGCGGCCACGCAGCATCGTCTTCGTCCCCTCGTTGCCGGCCACGTCGACCGGCAAGATCATGCGCCGCAAACTCGCCGACAGCGTGAGCGACGCCCCGGCCTGAGCCGCACCTTCATCGGCCACCAGGGGTGCGCAGCGCCCATCACCCCAACTTCATCGCGGCTCCCCGCCCGTCGGTCCGGTCGCCGCGAAGCGCGGGAACAGCTTCTCAGCGTTCCTACGCAGCGTCTGGCTCAACGGCAGCAGCTCGGGCACCTCGGCGTCGACCAGTTCCCGTGCGAACCGGTCGACAAGGGGAGCGCTGGTGAACGGATAATCGCTGCCGAAGACGATCTGGCCCGCGGTGACGAGCTTCAGCAGAGCCGGGAGCGCGCGTGGGGTCGGCACCCCGGCGACGTCGTAATACAGCCTTTGCAGGGCACCGAGCACGTCGACCCGGTCCTCAGCCGACGCAGCCCAGGCCAGCGCGAACTGATGCACGCGGTCGGCCATCACGGGAAGTGCGCCGCCGGTGTGCGGGACCACCCAGCGGATACTCGGGTAGCGGTGCAACGCACCGGTCAAGGCGAGATTGACGATGGCCCGGGTGGTGTCGAACAGGAACTCGACCATTGGGCGCGGCCGCGCGAAGGAGAGCTGCTCCCAGCACGGCGGTGAGGTCGGATGGACTAGGACCACCGCGCTGAGCGAGTCGAGTACCTCGAGCAGCGGGTCGACGGCAGGATCGCCGAGGTAGAGGCCGCCGTAGTTGGTGTGCAACGAGATCGCGTCCGCGGTGAGGTCACGGTAGCTGCGGTGGACCTCCCGGATCGCGGCGTCGACATCTGGCAGCGGCAGACTGGCCGCGAACCCGAACCGGTCGGGTCGATCCTGCACCACCTGCGCGGCCTGGTCGTTGATTGTCGAGCACAGTGAGATGGTGGCGTCGATGTCACCGAAGTAGACGCCAGGTGATGACACCGAGAGCACGGCGGCGTCGATGCCGACGTTGTCCATCAGGGTCACCGCCTCGTCGGCTGACCAAGTGGGCAGCTCCGGTGTCCCGTCAGGCCGGTCGTGGCCCGCGGCCAGGCACGCGTCGCGATAGGTGTCGGTCAGCAGGTGCGCGTGCAGATCAATCACACCCGACCCTCTGCCCGCGGGTCGAAGAGGCGTGGGAACGACAGGGCCTTGGTCGGGCTCAACCATAGTCGGCCCACTCCTTGACCCGACCGGCCGCGAAGACGAATATGCTGCCGGCGTCCATCGAGGTGGGCTCCCCGGCCGCCCAGCCCCACGACGGGTCAGACTCCGCCGGCGTTGCGCGCCAATCGTGCTCGGTGTACACGCTGTCGCCGGACTGCTCCACCAGATCGATCAGGTCGTGCTCCTGTGAACTCGTCATCGCTCTACTCCTGCTTGCGGGATTGATCGGCCCAGTGACAATAGGGCCGGGCGAGGGTCTGAGCCAGCACAACGGCGTCGTCAGTCGTTCGGCGTCGTCAGTCGTTGCGCCACCTTGCCCCAGATGGGCCGGGTCAGGGTTTGGCGCGCGCAGGAACCCGCAGTCGCGCGCCATGCGGTGTGTCGGCGTTCGTGTCGCTACGGCCGTGACGGCCCGACGCGAGCGTGAGCGCCGCGTTTATCAGCGCGGTGCATGGGCGCCGGCCATGAGGGCGGCGAGGTCATCAGGGGCGAGGAACGATGGCGGCGGGGGCGGACCCCAGTTGTAGAGACCGCGCATGCCTTCCCAGGTTTGCGGCGTCCAAAGCTCATCGTCGACGATGCAGTCGAGATCGGAGTAGTACTCGGAGAAGTTGCCAGCGGGATCGCGCAGGTACCAAAAGAAGTTCGACCCGATGTGGTGTCGACCCAGGCCCCATACGTGCCGCCCCGGGTCCTTCTCGAGCATGGCGGTAGCGCCGCGGCCGATCTCGTCGACGTCGTTGACCTGCCAGGACGTGTGGTGCAGGAAAGCCAACGGCGCCTGCTGGACGAGGACGTTGTGGTGATCGCTGGAGCAGCGCAGGAACGCGGCCAGCCCCGTCACCGAGTCGCTGATCTTGAACCCGAGGCCCTCGACGAAGAACCGCTGCGAGCGCGCCTGATCGGTGGACCCGAGCACGACGTGCCCGAGGCGGCGCGGCTGCACCTGGTTCTCGCGCAGCACGCCGGCCGCTCGGAGGTTCGGACGTTCGACATGGCCAGGGGTGTTGTACGGGGGAGGCGGGGTATCGAGCTGGTGCAGTGGCGCGGCTGTTTCGACGACCACGTTGACCTCGGTGCCAGGGTCGTAGGCGCAGAGCGTCGTCTGAGTCTGCTCGACCGCAATGTCCAGGCCCTTCAGCGACGACGCGATCCGGGCGATGTCGTCCGGGTCGTCGGCGCCGATGCGTAGCTCGACGAGCCGGCGACGTGCGGCCGTCACCAGACGCATCTGCTCACCACCGTCGGCGGTGGTGAACGCGGCCCCGTCGTCGGTTGACGCGGTAGTCGGCCTGAGACCGAAGTCGGTGTAGTACTCGGCGGTGGCGGCGACGTCCGGGACACCCATCGTGATTTGGGTGAGGCGATGCAGCGACATTGCGGTACTCCTCAGCTAACTAACCGGTCTAGGCGTAGCACGACAGCGGCTTACCGCCGTTGTAGGCGATCATGTCCTGTAGCGCGGCCATGAGGTCGGGCGGCTCGTTCGCGTCGGAGAGATCGGCGTAGGCCCGGTGCAGGTTGCCGACGATGCGCTCCGCGTCGAGCCAGCCGGCGTAATCGCCGAGGTCGGTGTCACGCGCGGTCTCGAGCGGCGTCAGTCCGGCCGTCCGGCCGGCCTTCGCCGTGGCGAGCACGAACTCGAGGTAGCCGACGATCGTGTCGATCAAGGCGTGATCGCAGGGGGCGCCGTGACCAGGCACGATCGTTGTCGCCGGGATCGGCGCGATGACGTTGGTGAGCACCTCGATCGCTCCGACGACCGAACCCATCAGCAGGAACGGTGTGCCACCGTTGAACAGCAGATCGCCGCAGAACAGGACGCGTTCCTCGGGCAGCCAGACCAGACTGTCGTTGTTGGTGTGCGCCGGTTGCCCCACGTAGCTCACGTCGATCGCGCGGTCGTCTGACCACAGTCGCACGCGGTCGGCGAACGTGATCGTCGGGGGCGCCACTGTCAGCTCGCCCCATTCGACCGGCTCCCAGATTCCGAGATTGCCGGGAAGACCGTACGCGAGCAGTTCGGTGCGGCACTTCTCGTGGGCGATGATCGTGCCCGTACCCATGATCGAGTTGCCGTAGGTGTGATCACCATGGTGATGGGTGTTGATCAGCATGCCGACCGGCGCCGGCGTGACCGAGGCGATGCTGTCGACAAAGGCGCGGGTGCGCTTCTCGGTTGAGCAGGCGTCGATGCTGATGACCGAGGACGACCCGACGACGAAGCCGGTGTTGTTGATGTACCAGGATCCGTCGGGCTGGATGTAGGCGAACACGCCATCGGCGACCTCGACGAGTTCGGCCGGTCCTAGTTCGGGGTGGTCGTGCTTGCTGGCGCTCACGCAGGCCATTCTCCTCGATCAGATTGGTGCGGGCACCCAGAGCCCGGCCTCGGGCGGGGTGCGGTGCCATAGGGCGAACAGATCCTCGCCCGGCCCGGCCGTTCCCCACCGGTCGGCATACTCTGACGTGGCCGGCCAGATCCGAGGCACCCAGGCGTCCTCGTCGGCGATCTTCTCGAGCGCAGTGGTGTATTCGATGACGAAGTCGTCCGGCCCGGCGAAGTAGGAATAGACGTTGTCGCCCGAACTGTGCCGGCCCGGCCCCCACAGCGGCGCCCGTCCGTCGCGCACCATCCGGCCGGTACCGCGCATGTACTCGTCGATGTCGCGCATCTCGAACGACACGTGGTTGAGTCCGGCGACCGGCGCGGCCGCGATGGCCAGGCTGTGGTGATCGTCCGAGCAACGCAGGAAGCACATGCGATCTTCGAGCCAGTCCGACAGACGCAGTCCGAGGTAGGCCTCGTAGAAGAGCACCAGCTCGGCGACCCGAGGGCTGTTGATCACAATATGGCTCAGCTTGCGCGGCACCGACTCACCGGGCGTCACCTCGCGGAAGGGCTTGGCGGCCACCTCGCTGGACACCTCGATGAGCCGACCGTCCGGATCGAAGAAGCGCAGACCGTAGCCGCCGCCCGGCGTCGACAGCGGTCCCGGCTCGGCGACAATCCGCACGCCGTCGGTGCCGAGCCGCACCGCGAGCGCGTCGACGGCAGCGCGGTCGGTCGCCGCGAAGGCGATCAGGTCGGTACGCCGCTCGTCCGCTCGGCGGATGCGCAAGACGAACGGTTCCGGGCTACCCACCGTGCCGAGGAACGCGACCTCGCTGTCGCCCGCGACCTGGTACAGCCCCCACACGCCCTCATAGAACGCCAACGTCTCGGCGAAGTCGGACGTCGACAACGCAACGTAGCGCGCATGGGTGATCGGAGATCGTTGCGCGATTTGCGACGGCGCGACCGCGCCCCTCGGCACCGCCGGCGGCAGCGGCGGTCCGCCGCGCGGCGGTGGCGGCGTGGCCGACTCGAGAGCGGTCGCATCGAGGTAAGTGGTCATCTTGGGTTTCCCTTACTAGGCAATTACCAGGCAATTACTGGGCAGGACGAGGTGCGCAGCACGTTTCGCCGCGACGTTGGTAGCGCGGCAATGCGCGCATTAGTCAGGCGGGCGCATCCAGTAGCGCATCGACGCCGCGCATCTGCTCGGGCAGGTGGGCGCGCATGCCGGCTACCGCGTCGTTCCAGTTCTCGGCCGTGATGCCCATCTCGGCGGCGAGGATGCCGTGCGAGACGTCCTGCACGAGCTTCGCCCGCGGGTAGCGGCGCTGCTCGAACGTGCGCAACCGCTCGTCGAGCGAGCCGTCGCCGTCGAGACATTCCGCGAGCACGACGGCGTCCTCGAGGGCCATCCCGGCGCCCTGCGTGATGTGCGGTGCGCAGGCGTGCGCGGCATCGCCGAGGATGCCGACCCGGCCGGAGAACCACGGCAGGGGAAGCATGACGTCCGAGATCGGGCTGAAGACGATGTCGTCGTCGGATGAGAGCGCCTCGCGCACCTCGCCGGGCAGCGCGCCGCACGGCGCCATCCGCTCGCGCAGGATCTCCGCGAACCGGGCCCGCTCGTGCACGACGCCCGGCGGGTCGGGAGTCACGACGAACATGTACATCGTGGCTGCACTGAGCGGGATGAAGCCGACCTTGACGCCGAGCGCTAGGTAGACGCGCACGCCGGTGACGTAGGACGGACGCGGCAGCGTGACCCGGAACACGCCGAAGCCTGAGTACACCGCGTCGTGCGCAGGGCCGAACAGCGTGCGCCGGGTCGTCGACTTGATGCCGTCGAACGCGACGACCAGATCGTAGGACTCGCTGCGGCCGTCGCTGAACTGGACGTCCACCGCACTGCCAGTGTCGGTGAATGAGTCCATCGTCGTGCCGTAGGCAACCTTCACCTCGTGCTTCTCAGCGGCACCGACGAGGATGTGGTGCAGGTCGAGCCGCGACAGCGCGTTGTTCGCCGGGACGTCGTCGCCGCCGAGGGCACTCGGCACGTCGACGATGTGCCCGCCCTGTGCGTCGTAGAAGCCGGTCACGTCGTACTGGTAGCCCACGGCAATGATCTCCTCGAGCACGCCGAGTGAACGCAGCGCCCGCAGGCTGTTCGCGGGCTGGTTGATGCCGACGCCGTAGACCGTGAAGTCGGGCTTCACCTCGATGACGTCGACCTCGTGATTACGCTGCCGCAGTGCAGTGGCGGCGGCGAGGCCGCCGATCCCCGCGCCGACAACCAAAATCTTCATGACTACCTCCGCTGCACCGTTGCACTGAACGCCTCGCAGGCAGGCAACGTATCCACGACGGTGACGTTTTCGACAGAGCCAACTCAGGATGCCCACCAACGATGGCATCGATATTCCCGGTCGGCGCTCACTAGAATGAGCGCTCATGGAGCTGTCCGTCGCGTTGCGCCGAGTGGACCTCAACCTCCTCGTTCCGCTGGACGCACTGCTCGAGCACCGCCACGTCACGAAGGCGGCCGACGCGGTGGGCATCGGGCAGTCGGCCATGAGTGCCGCGCTCGCCCGGGTGCGCCGGCTCTTCGACGACCCGCTGCTGGTTCGCAACGGGCGCGTGCACGAGCTGACCCCGATGGGTCAGTCACTCGTCGAACCGGTGCGCGCAGCCCTGATCTCGATGGAGCAGCTTCTCGCCACGAAGCCGCATTTCGACCCCAAGGCCGACGAACGCACCTTCACCGTCGTCGCCAGCGACTACGTGACGCTCATCCTGCTGCGGCCATTGCTCGAGCGGCTGTACGACGAGGCGCCGCGGGTCGCGGTCAATGTGATTCCGGTAAGCGGCACCACCGAGGTCGAATTGGACCGTTCACAGGTAGATCTGGTGATCATGCCGCGTGAGCTTGAGACCGCCGGCATGCGCCGGTTCCCGAGCCGCAGCCTGTTCACCGACCGGTACGTGGCCGCCGTTTGGACCCATCATCGCGAGGTCGGCGACCGCATCGACCGGGAGCAACTGCAACGGCTGCGCTACGTGCGTTACTACGCGCCGAGCGGCGGCGGCGCCTTCATCGACACTCAGCTCGCGAACCTCGGCATCACCACTGAGGTCGCACTGTCGACGCAGAGCTTCACGCTGGTGCCCTGGCTGCTGCCCCGAACATCGCTGTTCGGCTTCGTGCACGAACGGCTGCTGCGGGCGACGTCGGTGCGTCGCGAACTTCGGGTCGTCGACTGCGACATCCCGCTGCGGCCGATCCACGAGACGATGTACTGGCATCCGGTGTTCCACAACGACCCGGCGCACTACTGGCTGCGCGAGTGCGTGGCCACGCTGGGCGCGAATCTCTGACGCCGCTATCGAAGCCGTCGATGACGGTCATCGCCAACGCGTCGTTCCCCGGTGCGCGTGCGCTGCCTAGGGTTCCGATTGACACAGTTGTCCAGCGACGGGATCACCGATGCCGAACACCACGCCCTATGCACTGGGTCGATTCCGGACGTGCCGGGACGGCGAATTCTGCGGCGTCGTCGTTGGCGCCGAGACCGTGCCGCTCATCGATCTGGACGCCGACGCCGTCGACATCCCGGCACTGCTGGTCGACTGGCCGGTGCACAGCAAGAGGCTCGACGCTGCCGTGGCTGATGCCATCGCGTCACGACAATGGCAACAGCTCGCGCGACCGATCAGCGAACTGTCGGTGCTCGCGCCACTGGACCCACCGCAGGTCTTCCAGAGCGGGGCCAACTACAAGACGCATGTCGTGCAGCTGATCGTCGCGGCGGCCGGCG
>CAXTHY010000048.1:0-27056 GCA_964244175.1 uncultured Jatrophihabitans sp.
GTCGTTGCCGCCACCGTGGGCGCTGCGTTCAGCCCGGCGCTGGCCGCGTCGGGGTGGACGGGCTGTCTGGTCGGCTTCGCGCTGTGGTCGGCGCAGGTCCGCGCGCTGCAGGCGCAGCTGACCAACGCCGAGAAGCGCGCGGGGCAGGACAACTCGGTGGTCGCGGCCGACCAGGCCCGGGTCACCCCGCTGCTGGCGCCGGCCGGGCTGACGAAGGTGCACGGGCCGGGTCTCGAGGTGATCCTCGACGACGCGCAGTCCAGCAGCGCCGCGCCAACAGGCACGACGGTCGACCCGAACCAACTCGTCGTCCACCAATCCGACCTGCAGGCGGTGGTGAACGCACTGTGGGCCGGCGGGGCCGAGGCGATGTCCATCGCCGGGCAGCGGGTGATCGCGACGTCGGCCGTCCGCTGTGTCGGCAACACGCTGCTGCTCAACGGTGAGGTCTATTCGCCGCCGTTCCGGGTTGCCGCCGTCGGCCCGTCCGACACGATGCAGGAGAAACTGAATACCTCCCCAGGAGTCAAACTCTTCCGGGATGCCGCGGAATACTTTGGGCTCGGCTACACCATCGAGACGGCCGGACGTCTCGACATTCCCGCTTACCGGGGCTCGATTACCTTGGGCTACGCACGCGCGACCCAGTGACGCCCGGCCCGCAAGCAGATGAGGACAGCCGATGACCGACACCGCGACGGTGGGCCCGGCGCCGGACCCTGAGCGCCGCGGCGCACGCCGTCGTTCGGGGATGAGTACCAGCGACAAGGTGCGTTTTGCCCTGCGCGGCATCGGGCAGACGCTGATCACGCTGGGTCTGGTCGTGCTGCTCTTCGTCGTCTACGAGGTCTGGATCACGAACCTGTTCTCTGAACGGGCCAACCGCAACCTGGCCGCGAAGATCGCGAAGGAGTGGCAGACCGACACCGTCGACCCGCTGCTGCCCCTGCCGGGCGGCAAGGCCCCGCAGCTCAAGCTCGGCTCCGGCATCGGCGACATCTTCATTCCGCGCCTCGGCCGCGACTACCACTTCGCCATCGTCGAGGGCACGGACCAGGACGACCTGGCCATCGGCCCCGGGCACTACCCGGGCACCGCGTTGCCCGGCGCCGTCGGCAACTTCGCGGTGGCCGGCCACCGCGTCGGCAAGGGCGAGCCGTTTCTGAACATCGACAAGCTGCGCGCCGGCGACGCAGTCGTCGTCGAGACGAAGTCCTACTGGTACGTCTATCGCGTCAAGGGCACCGAGCACGGCCTGACCAAGAAGGACGCCGACGGCATCCCCGGGCGCGAGATCGTCACGCCGTCACAGGGCGAGGTGCTGGCGCCCGTCCCGGACCATCCGGGCGCGCGCCCGACTGAGCGGCTGATGACCATGACGACCTGCCACCCGAAGTTCACCGCGTCGCACCGCATGATCGTTTACTCGTTGTTCGACTCGAAGGTCGCTCGCACCGGGACGGCGATGCCCGCGGCGATCTCGGCGCTCTACGACGAGGTGAAGTCCTGATGTACGTGTGGATCTGGCGTCATCTGCCCGGCCCGCTGGCCCTGCGCCTCGCCCAGGTGCTGCTGCTGGTCGCGGCGGTGTCGGCGCTGCTGCTGTTCGTGGTGTTCCCGTGGATTGAGCCCCACCTGCCGATCAGCCAGGTGACGGTGCCGTCCAAATGACCCGAATTTTGGTCGTCGACAACTACGACAGCTTCGTCTACAACCTCGTGCAGTACCTGGGGCAGCTGGGCGCGGACGTGATCGTGCGCCGCAACGACTCGGTGCATCCGGCCGACCTCGACGAACTCGAGGTGGACGGGGTGCTGATCTCGCCCGGGCCGGGCATGCCGCAGGACGCCGGTGAGTCGATGGCGTTCGTGTCCGAGTGCGCGGCCCGCGAGCTGCCGCTGTTCGGCGTCTGCCTGGGCCATCAGGCGATCGGCGCCGTGTTCGGTGCGCCCGTGCTGCGCGCGCCGGAACTGCTGCACGGCAAGACCAGCGCGGTCGAGCACGACGGGTCAGGAGTGCTCGCGGGGCTGCCGAGCCCGTTCACCGCCACGCGGTATCACTCGCTGGCGGTGGCCGGCGAGTCGCTGCCGCCCGAAATCGTGGTCACCGGCCGCACGCCGTCGGGCGTGGTGATGTCGCTACGGCACACGTCACTGCCGATCGAGGGGGTGCAGTTCCACCCCGAATCGGTGCTGACGCAAGGCGGGCATCACATGGTGGCGAACTGGCTGCGGGTGTGCGGCGCGGACGTCGATCACGACGTCGTGGCCCTGCTCGGCGCCGAGGTCGAGACGTTGCGCGCCGCCGCGTTCGCCGGCGTATGAGGGCCGACGCTCACGCACTGAGCAGGACGGTGCCGCGGTCGGCCGCGACCAGCAGCGACCGGGCGTCGTCGATCGGCACCGGCCGGGACCAGAAGTAGCCCTGACCGAAGTCGCACTGCGCCGCGGTGAGCCAGCTGGCCTGCGCCTGGTCCTCGACACCCTCGGCGACCGTGGTCAGGTTCATCGATCGGCTCATCGCCACGATCGCATCGGTGAGGGCGGCGTCGTTCGTGTCCGTCGCCACGTGGTCGACGAACGCTTTGTCGACCTTGAGGATGTCCAGCGGCAGGTCACGCAGGTAAGCCAGCGAGCTGTAGCCGGTCCCGAAGTCGTCCACGGCGATGCGGACACCGCGCTCGCGCAGCGCCCGCAGGCGGTCGCTGACCAGTTCGACCCCCTGCAGCAGCGCGCTCTCGGTGATCTCCAGGGTGAGTTGGCCGGCCGGCAGCCCGGTCTCGACGAGCACACCGAACACCTCGTCGACGAAGTCCGCCCGCGCGAGTTGCTGGGCCGTGACGTTCACCGACATCGACAACGGACGCCCGGCCGCGGCGCTGAAGTCGACCGCGGCGCGGCAGGCGGTGCGCAGCATCTTGGCGCCCAATGCGTGGATCAGGCCGGTCTGCTCGGCGATCGGGATGAACTCCAGAGGCGGGACCAGGCCGCGGGTCGGATGGATCCACCGCGCCAGTGCCTCGAAGCCGACGATCTCGCTGGTGCGCAGGTCGATGGTGGGCTGGTAGTACGCGACCAGCTCGGGCCCGCGCAGGGCTCGTTGAAGCTCGGCCCGCAAGGCCAACCGGGCCAACGCCTCGGCGTGCACTGCGCTGTCGTAGACGGCGATGGTGCCCTTCTCCCGGCCTTTGGCGAGGTACATGGCCACGTCGGCGTTGCGCAGAACTTCCTCGGCCGTGTGCTCGCCCGGGACGGCGGCCGCGAGCCCGATGCTGGCGCGCACGACGAGGGGGTGTCCGTCAACGACCACCGGGTCGCGGAGCTGCTGCTGGATCTGCGCGGCGACGGCGTGCGCGTGCTCAAGATCGGTGTCCTCGAGCAGGATCGCGAATTCGTCGCCGCCGAGCCGGGCAACGGTGTCGCCGGCGCGAACGACCGAGTCGGCGCGGCGGGCGATCTCGGCCAGCACCTGGTCACCGATTCCGTGGCCGAGGCTGTCGTTGACGTTCTTGAACTCGTCCAGGTCGCAGAAGAGCACCACGAGGGGACGCTGCGCGCCCGACCGCACCTGGAGTGCGTGCCCCAGGCGGTCGGAGAAGAGCTGGCGATTGGCCAGACCGGTGAGCGAGTCGTGGAACGCCTGGTGGGTGAGCTCGGTCTCCAGCGTGACCCGCGCGGTGACGTCGCGGATGGTGACGACGAGCCCGCCGACGGCCGAGTCGGCGACGAGGTTGGTCACCGTGCCTTCGACGTTGAGCACGCGGCCGTCCGCGTGCCGCATGCGGACCGCGACCACCCCGTCCTCGCCGGCGCGGACCGTCGTGAGGGTCGCGACGAACGACTCGAGGTCGCCGTCGTGCACGAGGTCGGTGCATCGGGTGTGCAGCACGCCCTCGGGGGACAGGCCGAGTACCGATTGCACCGAGGGCGTCACGAACGTCACGCGCGCGTCGAGGTCGCAGAGCAGGACCACGTCGGCCGCGTTGCGTACCAGGGCCGCGAGCCGCTGCTCGCTGAGCACGAGCGAGGCCTGCTCGGTGACGGCGCGTTCCAACGCGCGATGGCGGGCGACGAGCCGCCGGAACCAGACCATCCAGCCCACGGAGGCCAGCAGCAGTAATCCCACGTAGATGAGGTCGGCCTGCGAGTCGATGGACTCCACGTCCGATGCCAGCCGGGACTGCAGGTGGGCCGTCGCGGCGCGCAGCCGGGCCAGGGCGGCGTCCTGGGTAACGCGGTCGGCCTGAAGCGAGGCGACGGCGGCGCGGGCCGGGCGCAAGTAGCCAGCGGGCACGCCGCGGCCGGCGAGCTGGTCGAGCGCGGCGGCGGCGTCGCGACCCAGTGCCGGCCCCGCGGTGCGGGCCGCGAGGGATTCGCCGTGCAGTTGCGCGGCCACCACGACCTGCGCTCGGGTCGGTGCGGCCCGGGTATAGACCGCGCGCAGCAGAGCGAACTCCGCGCCGACGACGAGCAGCGTCCCGAGCAGGGTGATCAACGCCCGGCTGCGCCGATGAGCTGTCCTTGCGGGGGCAGACATCGAAGCCCCGAGCGGGGATGCCGCAGGTGGTGACCCGGGTTCGGCGAGCGCAGGCAAGACAGACTCCTCCCGCCCCGCTTAACATAGAACATACACGGTGGCGCGAGGGTTCACACACCCGGAGCGTCAGGACTGCGCCGCTTTCATCTGCGATCTGCTGGCCCTCAGTAGCCGGAGTGGTCACGGCCGAGTGGGGCAGCCTGATCGGGTGAGCTGCGCGGCGAGGCCAGCGAAGGCCGCGCCGATCTTGTGCAGACACGCGCGCTATGACCTGCGAGTCTGCACAAGATCCGCTGGGGCCGCCCGGTTGCGCCTCGATCATAAGTTTGATTCTAAGAAGTGGGTCTGACAGAAATCGTCGCCCGCAGCGCATCGTCGGAATTTCTTTTCCTAGGCACCTCGCTGACACCCGACCGGCCGCCGCCTCGCTCGGCGCGAAGGAGGTCGGGATGCCAGGACAGGCCCGATCAAGCCGTCAGCGGACAAACCTGTGGCGGCCGGCTGGGTGCGCTCGTGAGGTTCAATGAGCAGCATGACCGCTGACCGAGCGCCAGCCCGTGCGGTCCCCGCTCTGCCGTTGATCATCATCGCTGTCGTCGGACTTGGCGTGGGCGTTGCCACGTCTTACCTGCAGGGTGTCTTGCCGGACTCAGCGAACTTTCTCGCGAACTCGGGCGCCGTCTGGACGGTGATCACCTTTCTGCTCGCCTTGAGTGCGGCTACAGCGTTGCGGGTGGGTGCGGCTGCGGGCTTGCTCGGTCTCCTGGGTGAGGTGCTCGGTTACTACGCGATCGCCGGCCCGCTTCGGCACATCCCAACCTCGTCCACGGAGCGGATGCTCTGGGTCGTAGCGGCATTCGTGGTCGGGCCGATCGCGGGTGTCGCAGCGTTCTATGCACGCCGCGGTCAACCGCGGCAACGGGTCGCGGCGGCGGCGGCCGTTTGCGGCATAGTTGCCGGCGAGGGTGCCTACGCACTCGTTCGGCTGGCCCACCCGACCCAGGGATGGACCGAACTCGGCCTCGCCGTCAGCGCTGTCGGGGTCGTGGCCGTCACGCTCGGCCGGTCCTGGAGCGATCGAGCGGTTGGGCTCGGGGCGGCGACGATCGCCGCCGTGCTCGTGTTTGGCGCCTACGTCGCGGTGTAGGCAGCACGCGGTGCGGCCAGACCCGTCAGCCGGATTTCGCCTTGGCTTCGGCTTTCATCTGCTGTTTGAACGCGCGGACCTTCTTGCGGGAGTCGTTGTCGACCACATCGGCAATCGAGCGGAACGACCCGTGGTCGCCGTAGTCGCCGGCCGCTTCGCGCCACCCGTCGGGTCGGACGTCGAACTGCTTGCCGAGCAGCGCGGTGAAGATCTTGGCCTTCTGGGCGCCGAAGCCGGGCAGGCTGGCGACGCGGGCGACGAGCCCGTCGCCGGAGTCGACTCCGTCCCAGACTGCGGCCGCACTGCCGTCGTAGTGCTCGACGAGCACCGCGGCCAGGGCCTGCACCCGCTTGGCCATCGCGGCGGGGAAGCGGTGCAGCGCCGGCGGGGTCCGGAGGATCGTCTCGAACTCGTCCGGGTCGTAGCCGGCAATCGTGTGTGCGTCGAGGGATCCACCGAGGCGCTCGCGCAGCACCTCGGGGGAGGTGAAGGCCTTCTCCATCGGGATCTGCTGGTCGAGCAGCATGCCGATCAACAAGGCGAGCGGGTCGCGGGCCAGCAGCTTGTTGCCGGCGTCGGTCGTAGCCAGGTGCATGCCGTCATCCCACCACGCGCAAGGCGCGTCTGTCTGACCGCGCCACATCGGGGAAGCATGATCAGGTGATGACGCGGCGCTTGTTCCTCGGCGGGCGGCGCGATCTCGACCCGCTGCTCGAGCAGGAGTCGAACCGCGGATCGAGGGCGCCATGAGGGTCGTGGCCGCGGCCATCGTGCGCCACGGGCAGGTACTGGCGGCGCGGCGTTCGCGTCCGGCCGAGCTGGCCGGCGGCTGGGAGTTCCCGGGCGGCAAGGTCGAGGACGGTGAGTCGGACGTCGACGCGCTGACCCGCGAGATCGGCGAGGAGCTCGGCGTCAAGGTGCGCGTGCGCCGACTGCTCGGCGAGGCCAGCGAAGGCGACGTCCATCTCGTCCTGCACGTCGCGACGCTGCGTCGAGGCGAACCGCGGGCCGGGGCCGATCACGACGAGCTGCGCTGGCTGGACGCCGCCACGCTCGGTGAGGTCGACTGGCTGCCCGTCGACCGCGTGCTGCTGCCGTCCGTCCTCGACCACCTCACGTGAACCGGGACGACGTCCGGACACGAAGGAGTGTCATGGAGACGATCGGAGTTCGGCGCCGTGTGCTGGTCTGACGTCGCGCTGTGGTGGCAGGTCCGCCGCGGCTCAGCCGAGGGGGGCGCCGAGACCGGACTCGGCCGCGGCGAGCGCGCCACCGCTGCGGACGAGTTCGACGGCGGCCTCGATCTCGGGCGCGAGGAACCGGTCGGCGCCCGGACCCTCGACGTCGGTGCGCAGCGCGGCGACAACGGCGCCGGTGGCCGGGCCCGGCGACAGCGGTGCCCGCAGGTCGAGGGCGCGTGCGGCGGTGAGCAGCTCGATCGCCAGGACGCGAGTGAGTGCGTCGACCGAGCGGCGCAGCTTGCGGGCGGCTGACCAGCCCATCGAGACGTGGTCCTCTTGCATGGCGCTGGACGGGATCGAGTCGACGCTGGCCGGCACCGCCAGCCGCTTCAGCTCGGACACCAGGGCGGCCTGGGTGTACTGCGCGATCATGTGCCCAGAGTCGACCCCCGGATCGTCGGCCAGGAACGGCGGCAGGCCGCGGGAACGCGACACGTCGAGCATGCGGTCGGTGCGCCGCTCGCTGATGCTGGCGACGTCGGCGGCCGGGATGGCCAGGAAGTCCAGGACGTAGGCCACCGGGGCGCCGTGGAAGTTCCCGTTGGACTGGACGCGGGCCTCAACCTCGTCGGTCGAGAACAGCACGACCGGGTTGTCGACGGCGGCGGCGAGCTCGTAGCCGGCCACCATGCGCGCGTGGGCGAGGGTGTCGCGGGCCGCGCCGGCGACCTGCGGGGCGCAGCGCATCGAGTACGCGTCCTGCACGTAGACGCAGTCCGGTCCGGCATGCGAGGCGACGATCGGCGAGTCGGCCAGCAGCGCGCGCATGTTGGCGGCCGCGACCGCCTGCCCGGGCTGCGGGCGCAGGGCCTGCAGGTCGGCGGCGAAGACCCGGGCCGTGCCGAGCATGGCCTCGACGCTCATGGCCGCGGTGATGTCGGCGGTGCGCAGCAGCAGGTCGAGGTCGGTGCAGGCGAGCAGCAGTTGGCCGAGCATGCCGTCGGTGCCGTTGATGAGGGCCAGGCCCTCCTTCTCGGCGAGGGCGACGGGCTCGAGACCGGCGGCCCGGAGGGCGTCGGCCGTGGGTCGCCGCGCGCCGGCGGCGTCGCGGACCGTGCCCTCTCCGAGCAACGCGAGCGCGACGTGGGCGAGGGGGGCGAGGTCGCCGGAGCAGCCGAGCGAGCCGAACTCGGGCACGACCGGGGTGATGCCGTTGTCGAGCAGCGCGGCCAGTGCGCGGGCGGTGCCGGGGCGGACGCCGGTGTGGCCGGTGGCCAGGGTCGACAGGCGCAACAGCATCATCGCCCGCACGACCTCGCGTTCGACCTCTGGGCCGCTCCCGGCGGCGTGCGAGCGGATGAGCGAGCGCTGCAGCTGAGCGCGTTGCTCGAGCGGGATGTGCTTGGTGGCCAGCGCGCCGAAGCCCGTAGAGATGCCGTAGTGCGCTTCGACGTCGTCGGCCAGGCTCTCGACGACCGCCCGCGACGCGGTGATCGCAGCGACGGCGGCGGCGTCGAGTTCGACGCCGGCCCCGCCGCGGGCGACGGCGACGACCTCGGCCTCGGTGAGCGGGCCGGGTCCGACGGTGATGCGTTGCATCGGTTCACTGTGCCAGGGGCACTGCCGCTACGGTCGAATGATGCGTGCCGTAGTCATCACCGAGCCCGGCGCCCCCGAGGTCCTGCAGGTGCAGGAGGTTCCCGACCCGCAACCCAGGGACGACGAGGTGATCATCGACGTCACGGCGACGGCGATCAACCGCGCCGATCTGCTGCAGCGGCAGGGGAATTATCCGCCGCCCAAGGGCGCGTCGCAGTATCTGGGCATGGAGTGCTCGGGGCGTATTGCCGTGCTCGGCGACACCGTCGCGGGGTGGAGCGTCGGCGACGAGGTCTGCGCGCTGCTGGCCGGTGGCGGTTACGCCGAGAAGGTGGCTGTCCCGGTCGGTCAGCTGATGTCCGTGCCCGAGGGTGTGTCGCTCGTGGACGCGGCGGCGCTGCCGGAGGCGACGTGCACGGTGTGGTCGATGGTCTTCGGGCCACAGTCCGGCCGTCTCCAGCCGGGCGAACGGTTCCTGGTCCACGGCGGGACGAGCGGCATCGGCACGATGGCGATCCAGATCGCGCACGGCCGCGGCGCCGAGGTCTTCGCCACCGCCGGCACCGAACGAAAGATCACATTCTGTCGCGAGCTCGGGGCCGACCTCGCGATCAACTACAAGGAGGACGACTTCGAGGACGTCCTCGCCGAGCACACCGGCCGCGGTGGGGTCGACGTCATCCTCGACAACATGGGCGCGAGCTATCTGCCCCGCAACGTCTCGGCCCTGGCCACCGGCGGCCGGCTGATCGTGCTCGGCATGCAGGGTGGGACGAAGGGTGAACTCGACCTCGGCTCGTTACTGGTCAAGCGGGGCACCGTCCACGCGGCCGGGCTGCGCGGTCGTCCAGCCGCCCAGAAAGCCGACATCGTGTCCGAGACGCAGGGGGCCGTGTGGCCGATGATCGAGGCGGGCACCGTCCGGCCGATCGTCGACCGCGTCCTGACCCTCGACGACGCGGCCGAGGCCCATCGGCTCGTCGACTCCAGCGAGCACATCGGCAAGGTCGTGCTGCGGGTGCGCTGACGGGCCGCTGGGCGCCGCGAGGCAGACTGGACGCCGTGACTGAGCACAACGAGGCCCCGACACCGCCGGCCGGCGACCCGCCGTCGGCCCCCGTGAGCGCCGAACTGGCCGAGGCCGAAGTCGAGCCCGGCGCCGGCGACGACACCAACTCGATCGCCGCGCAGGTCGAGCAGCCGGCCAAGGTCATGCGGATCGGCACGATGATCAAGCAGCTGCTCGAAGAGGTGCGGGCCGCTCCGCTCGACGAGGCCGGGCGGGCCCGGCTGCGCGAGATCCACGAGTCCTCGATCCGCGAGCTCGAGCAGGGCCTGGCCCCGGAACTGCGTGACGAGCTGGACCGGCTGACGCTGCCGTTCGGCGGCGAGGTGCCCTCCGAAGCCGAGCTGCGCATCGCGCAGGCCCAGCTCGTCGGGTGGCTCGAGGGGTTGTTCCACGGCATCCAGACCGCCTTGTTCGCCCAGCAGATGGCCGCGCGGCAACAGTTGGAGGAGATCCGTCGCAAGGCGCTGCCGGGCGGACCTGAGGGCCAGGTCATCGTCGGCCCGGGCGGCCAGATGATCATGCCGCCGGGCGTCCGTCTCACCCCGACGTCGGGCGAGGACGACGGTGGGGCGCCGGGCCACGGGCAGTACCTGTAGGGGCAGACCTGCCCCTGCCCCGGTTCGCAGCCGCAGCCTGCGGATTTACGATGCGCGGTGGCGGACACCTGGCTGTCGGACGGCTTGACACGGAAAGGGCACCGGCGTGGGCGACTTCATCATGAAGACGAACGACATGATCCAGATAACGATCACCCCACCGGCGCTCGTGCCGATGCTGGCGGCGCCGATCCCGTTGATCGGCACCGCTGCGCAGGTCACGATCGGGGGCGTCCCGATCTGCCTGCAGGGCGACGAGCAGCCGCCCTCGACGAAGGCACCGATGCCCTACACGTCACCGCCGTTCGTCACCCCCGGGATGGGGACGCTGACGATCATGGTGACGCCGGCGAACCTCAGCAAGCAGACCGAGAACGGCAAGCCGCTGCTGCTCAAGGGCGCGACGTTCCAGGCGTCGTTCGCGGTGTCGGCGCCGGCCATGCAGCCGACCCCGGCCGGTCCAGTGCCCGACCCGGTGCTGACGAAGCCGGGCACCTGCTCGTTCATCACGACGAACCTGACAGTTCAGGCTGGCTGATCGCCACCGGATGAACTGGGTGCGCGAGGTCGTCGCGGAGCGACCCGCCGACGATCTGGCGGTCGTTGCGCTGGCGGCGTCCGGTGAGCGACGGGAGTGGCGGTTCGGCGAGCTGCTGGCCGCCAGTGGTGCGCTGGCCGGCGCGTACGAGGCGCAGGGGCTAGCCCGCGGCGACGTGGTGCTCACGCTCGTCGGCAACACCATCGAGTACGTCCTCGCGATCCTGGCCGGGCTGCGGATCGGCGTCGCCACGCTGCCGTGCAGTGAGCAGCTGCGACCCAAGGACGTCGCGTTGCGGCTGCGCCGTGCGCGTCCGGCCCTGATCCTGTGCGACGAGCGCGACCGGGCCGTGGTGGACGCCGCCGCGCCGACGTGCCCGGTGCTGTCAATCCCGGACGACGCGCTGCTGCGCGAGCACGCGGCGCCGCCGTTCGCCGAACTCGGGCCGCTCGATCCGGCGTTCATCCTGTTCACGTCGGGTACGAGCGGCGAGCCCAAGCTGGTGACGCACGGGCAGCGCTACGTGAGCGGGCAGTCGCTGCAGGCCACCGAGTGGATGGCGGCGCGGCCGGGTGAACTGGTGTGGTCGACGGCGGCGCCGGGCTGGTCGAAGTCGGCCCGCAACTCGTTTATCGCGCCCTGGCTCGGCGGGGCGGCAGCGCTGCTGAAGGACGAGCGGTTCGAGCCCGCGCGGCGGCTGGCGACGATCCGGGCCGAGGGCGTGAACGTGCTCTGCATGGCCCCGACCGAGTACCGGCTCATCGCCGCGGCCGGGCCGATCGGCGAGCTGCCGTCGCTGCGCCGCGCGATCACGGCCGGTGAGGCGCTGGGCGTGCCGGCGTTCCAAGCCTGGAAGGCGCAGACGGGATTGGCGATCTCCGACGGCTACGGGCAGACCGAGACGGGTCAGGTGACCGGGGTACGGCCGGGCGAGTCGGCGCCACTCGGGTCGATGGGCCGGCCGTTGCCGGGGGTGCGGGCGTCGATCGTCGAGGGCGAACTCGTGGTCGACCCGTCGACCGTCCCGACGTTCTTCCTCGGTTACGACGGCGCGTCCATACCCTCGGGTATGTGGCGCACGGGTGATCAGGTGCGACAGGACGACGAGGGCTGGCTGTTCTTCGAGGCCCGCACCGATGACGTGATCATCAGTTCGGGGTACCGGATCGGGCCGGCCGAGGTCGAGTCGACGCTGCTGGGGCACCCGGCCGTGCGCGAGTGCGCAGTGCTGGGCGTGGCCGACGAGTCTCGCGGTCAGGTGGTCGGTGCGGCGGTGGTGTTGCGCGACGGGTTCGACGAGTCGGCCGAGCTGATCGCCGAGCTGCAGGCGTTCGTGCGCGCCGAGACGGCGCCGTACAAGTACCCGCGGCGGGTGTGGTTCGTCGACGAACTGCCCAAGACGACGTCGGGCAAGATCCACCGCGCGGCCCTCTCTCCCCCACCCTCTCCGTGATGATCTCGGCGCGAGCACGCAGATACGCGTGCTGAGCCCGAGATCATCGCGTTGGGTAGGCGGTCAGGCCAGCAGCGTCTCGATCAGCTGCGCGACGGCGTCGTCGTCGTTGCGGCCGACCGTCTCGTCGGCGGCCTCGATGACGGCTGGGTGGGCATCGGCGACGGCGTACGAGCGCCCGGCCCACAGCAGCATCGGCACGTCGTTGGGCATGTCGCCGATGGCCACGACCTCGTCGGCGGCGATGTCGTGCCGGGCGGCGA
Organism: uncultured Jatrophihabitans sp.; assembly: GCA_964244175.1. Classification (GTDB taxonomy): domain Bacteria; phylum Actinomycetota; class Actinomycetes; order Mycobacteriales; family Jatrophihabitantaceae; genus Jatrophihabitans. Next base: position 12,383 of record CAXTHY010000048.1, read on the forward strand.
GTTCGGCCAGCCCGGACGCCTTGGTGATGCCGGGTGCGGAGATCTCGAGCAGGCCGAACGACGACGAGTGCGTGACGGTGGCGCGCTCACCCACCACGGCCATGGCCGCGGCCAGGAACTCGTCGGCGTCGGCCGCGCGGTCCTTGACCAGCAGCTTGACGGCCGGCTCGGTCATGATTTCGGCGAAGTCGGCGATGCGGGGCGGCGCGATCCGCCGGCCCTGCCGGTCGTGGCTCGGGTTGATCTGCCAGTCGTGGACGTAGCTGGGCTCGGCCGCGAACCCGTGCCCGTACTCGACCGCGAACGCGACCTCGGGGAAGCCGGCGCGCAGCTGTTGCCCCAGTGCGGTCAACAGCTCGGGCTGCAGCGTGTGCGCGACGAGCACCTGCTCGCTCGCCATGTCGTAGAGCACCGCGCCGTTCGCGCCCACCGCGACGCCGACGTGCCCGGTCTCGTCCACCACGACGTCGAGCCAGCGCGGCGGCCGGCCGGTGACAAAGGCGACCAGCAGGCCCTGCGCGGCCGCGTCCTTCAGCGCCTGGCGGGTGCGGTCGGAGACGGTGTTGTCGCTGCGCAGCAGCGTCCCGTCCAAGTCGGTGGCGACGAGCCGGACGGGCCGCTGCGGGCGGTCGCTCACGCGGGGGTCAGCACCTCTCGACCGCCGAGGTAGGGCCGCAACGCAACCGGCACGTACACCGAGCCGTCGGGTTGCTGATGGTGGTCGAGCAGGCAGGCGATCGTGCGGCTGACTGCGCACAACGTCCCGTTCAGGGTGGCGACCGGCTCGTTGCCCTTCTCGCCGCGGGTGCGGATGTTCAGCCGGCGGGCCTGGAACGTCGTGCAGTTCGACGTCGACGTCAGCTCGCGGTAGGTGCCCTGCGACGGAAACCAGGCCTCGATGTCGAACTTGCGGCTGGCGCTGCTGCCGAGATCGCCGGCGGCGACGTCGATGACGCGGTAGGCGAGCTCGAGCTTGTCAATGAACTCGCGTTCCCAGGCGAGCAGGCGGCGGTGCTCGTCGCGCGCCTCGTCGAGGGGGACGTAGGAGAACATCTCCACCTTGTCGAACCAGTGGACGCGGATGATGCCCTTGGTGTCCTTGCCGTAGCTGCCGGCCTCGCGGCGAAAGCAGCTCGAGAACCCGGCGTAGCGCAACGGCAGTTCGGCGGCGTCGAGGATCTCGTTGGAGTGGTAGCCGGCGAGCGCGACTTCGGAGGTGCCGACGAGGTAGAGGTCGTCGTCCTTGTCGAGGTGATAGACCTCGGCCGCGTGGGCGCCGAGGAAGCCGGTGCCCTCCATGATCTCCGGCTTCACGAGCGCCGGCGCGATCACCGGCGTGAAGCCGGCGTCGTCGGCCTGGGCCATGGCGAGGTTCACCAGCGCGAGCTCGAGCTGCGCGCCGATGCCGGTGAGGAAGTAGAACCGGGTCCCGGACACCTTGACGCCGCGCTCGGTGTCGATGGCCTTCAGCGCGGCCCCGAGTTCGACGTGGTCCTTGGGGTTCTCGACCTGCGGCGGGGTGCCGACGGTCTCGAGCGTGACGAAGTCGGCCTCGCCGCCGGCCGGGACACCGTCCTCGACGATGTTGGGGATGGCGACGTGCGCGAGTTTCAGGGCGTCGTCGGCCTCGTTCTCGTCGGCTGCGGCCGCCTTGACGTCCTCTGCCAGTTGCTTTGCTCTGCTCAGTAGGGCCGAGCGGTCGTCCTTGGCCGCCTTGGCGATCTCGCGGCCGAGCGTCTTCTGCTCCCCGCGCAGCGAGTCGGCGCGGGCGACCGCGGCCCGGCGCGCGTCGTCGGCGGCGAGCAGCGCGTCGACGAGCGATTCGTCCGCGCCGCGGGTGCGTTGAGAGGCCCGGGCGGTGTCCGGGTCGTCGCGCACGAGCTTGAGATCGATCACCTGGCCAGGTTACTGACGCGGTGCTCAGTGCTTGGCCGAACGTTGTCCACAGGCCCCCGCGCGGCTGCGCGATCCTGCCTAGGCTGCTGTACGCAGAGGCGATGAAAGGGGTGGTGATGGGGGCGTACGCGGTCGACCCGGAGCAGCTGCAGAGCGTCGACGACCTGCTCGTGGAGTGCGGCGCGCAGGCGCGCTCGGCGCTCGAGGTGCTGCGCACGTCGGCGCACGCGCTGCTGGCCGCACGCTGGCAGGGGCTGGCCGCGGCCGAGTTCCGGCGCGGCTGGGACGAGTGGCACGCGGGCGCCCACGACCTTCTCGGTGCGCTGGAGGAGATGGGCCGCGCGATCGGCGCGTCCGGGCGCGCGTACGCGGCCACGGACGCGGGCGTGCAGACCGCACTGGCGCGGTCATCGGCATGACCCGTCTCGCCGTCGACCTCGCTGCGCTCGCGGAGCTCGTCGAGGGCATGCAGCGCTTCCAGGACCACCTGACCACGACGCGTCAGGAGGTGGAACGACGCGTCGCGGGCCTGCATCTGACGTGGTCCGGCGGCGCGGCGGCCGAGCAGGCGGCGGCGCAGCGGCACTGGTCCATGGCGACGGATGAGCTGCAGCAGACGCTGGCGGTACTGCGCTCGATCGGGCTCACCGCCCACGCGAACTATTCGGCCGCGATGGCGGCGAATCGGCGGATGTGGGCGCTGTGACCGCGTTCCTTGACGTCGAGACGGCCGACTTCGCTGACGCGTCGCGGTCGATGTATGACGGTGTCGCTGAGCCGCTGCGGGCCGCCGTGTTCTCGCTCAGTTCGGCGCTGGACGGCTCGGGGGCGATGGCCGGGTCCGACCCAGGAGGTTTGGCCTGGGCCGCGTCGTACGACGAAGCGGCGCGGGCGGCGCTGCGGGCCGGTCAGGATGTCGGCAACGGCTGCTATCAGCTGGCGTCGCTGTTCAAGCAGTCGGCGTTGAACTATGAGGCTGCTGACGCGGCATCGTCGGGGCGCTCGGCGTCGTCGTTGGTGGCCCACCTGCCGTTCGACACGTCGTTCGCGGTCGGTCCACCGCCGTCAGCGGCGGGCGGGTCGGGCGATCCGCCGGCGGCGTGGGGGTTGATCGAGCATCTCGCCGGCTACGTATGGCCCAACGGTCATCAGGATCGGCTGCACGCGGCGGCCTCGGGGTGGGATCGGGCTGCGTTCGTCTTGGACGGTCACGCGTTCGACGCCGCGATCTGCTTCGCCCGTGATCGCCTGCCCGAAGCCGACGACATGATCACCGTCTGTCAGGGCATGAACGGGCATCTGCGTTCGCTGGCGTCGGTGTACCGCGCGCTCGCCTCGGCGTGCCGCGGGCTCGCCGGTCACATCGACACCGTCCATGCCGCGGTCGAGGCCGAGCTGTGGGAGCTGACCTGGCAGACGGGCGCGATCGAGGGTGTCGGGTTCGTGGCCGGGTTGTTCACCTTCGGCCTGGCCGAGGTCCCGGCCCAGGCCGCCGAAGGCTGGCGTCTCACCGCTATCGCGCTGCGGGTGGGCGACCTGATCCGGACCTTCGTGGCCGCCGCGAAAGCGCTAGCCGACACCGTCGCTGCCCTGGTCGAACGGGCGTCCGAGGTTGCGACTCGCATGCGCGCGATCCTGAGCGTGCGCCTTGCCGCAGCGAGCGTCTCCCTCGCGAAGCGGTACCCGGTTGTGGGTGCGATCGGGGAGCAGGTTGCCGCACTCCGTCTCTCGCTAGGCTTTCGAGGCGGCATCTTGGTACACATCGAGGACCCGAAGAAGTTCGATCCGTTCCTCATGGAAGGCATGACCATGTCCCGCGTGCGAGCCAGCATCCCGAAGAGTTGGACGCGTAGACGGTCGAGCAGTGGTGGTGGCGACATCTACATCGATCCGGGCAATAAGGGCCGATCGATCCGCCTGATGCCCGGATATAAGAATGGAACGCGGCCCGACCCCCTCACAATCGGTCCCTATGTCGTGGTATCGCAGGCGGGAAAGAAGACCAAGGTCGCACTCGCCGGAAACCCGACGCTGCGATGACTGAAGAGCAGGTGTCCAACTTGATCGGAGAGGTGCTGGAGCTCTTCGACGCTGGACGGGTCGGATTGTACGAATTCCGCTGGAACTCGCGAGGCCGCGACGCAATTCCTGACGAGGACTCGATTTCTGTTGCCCGGGGGGCGCTCGACGCCCTGATTGCGCTAGGGGCGGCGAAGCTGGTGTGGTCGCGATGGGACGACCCGGATTTCGAGGCGGCCGCCAAGCCGTCTGACGTCACCGAGGACGCATGGTCGGATCCGGGCGACGAGCCCTACCTAGCCGTCGTGAGCATGCAGTCGCGACACGACCGAGTGGCGTTGATGGCTCGGTTGGGTGGTAGCGCGGATTCCTGAGGTTGCCCGCGCGCCGACGCGCGGCACTGCAGGGCACCTGGCTTGCCTGTGCATAACGAGACGGAACCAAAATCGCATGGCAGAATTTCAAAGGTGCGGTTTCGGCGTTCCGTCACATTTGTGGCCATCGGACTCGTAGCTGTCGCGTGCACTTCCGGCTCGCCCGGCAAGCCTTCTGGGTCGCCCAGTCCATCGATTTCAATCGTCTCCACGTCGAGTGTTCCATCGACAAGTGGAGAGCCGACGCTGATGCCTTCGGTTGCGACGACCGGCCCGAACGTCCGAGCCGGGGAAAAGCCGCCGACGCTAGCGGCGCTTGGTCGCACAGATAGCCCCGCTGGCGCGCTCGTCTTCGCGCAGTTTTGGGTTAGAGCCCTCGATTGGGGCTTTGCAACAACCGATTCCACACTCCCCAGAAGGCTGTACTCGCCGAAATGCTCAGACTGTGCACGGTTCATGGCCAACTTTGATGATGCGCGCGCGAAGAGCGAACATTTCTTGGGCGGCCGCTTCCGGTTTAGTCGCGAAGTTTTGGCTGACAACGATCACCGCAATGGAGCGCAGCGCGCGGTCGATGTAACCATCAGCGTGACTGCGATCAGGCAGGTGACAGAGGCCGGCCGAGTAATAGGAAAGTCTCCAGCAGTCCCATCGATCACGTATCGTGTCTGGCTCGGTCGATCTGGGGCGCAGTGGGCCGTCGTCGCCTTCAAGGAGGCATCGTGAGGCGCCTCGTTCTCTTGTCCATCTTGGTCACGGTTGGGATGGGATGGATTCGCCCGACGTATGCGATCGCTGCAGCCCCTGGCTGCCAAGGCACCTGCCCCGGAGTCCACTCCACCAACGGGCCGGGGAAGATCGAAGTGAGTGCGTCGCACACTGGGTCGGATCGGGATGTTGATGCGCCGCGTGGGCGTAGCGGAACCCCGACCGTGCGTACGTTGGCCTGCGGACTCGCGACGGCTGAACAACTTGCAGCGTTCGGAGATCATAATGCCCAGGTCGACTCAACGCTCTGCAGTACGGCCGGGGTGATGTGTGGAGTCGACCCAGATCCGGCGCTTGGCCGTCAGGCTCCTGCACTGCTCGTGCGACGGCAGACCCAGTCGAAATCGACGGTAACTGGCGCTACTTGTGTGCGCCCGGCTCGGCCGCGGGTGACGGCGGCGATGGTGCGGGCGCAGGCGGTGCGACTGATCCCGGGGGCCGCGATCGGGTTGGCTCCGCACACCACCACGCTCGTCAACATCGACACGATCATGTGGGTCGCCGCGCATGCGCAGACCCTGCCGGTGGTCACGATCCTTGGCCGGAAGGTGAGTATCGCCATCACCGTGGCCCAGGTGAACTGGTCCTTCGGTGACGGTGCGGGCGACAGCGACGGCCCGGCCGGCAAGGCGTACGACGCGGTGAATCACCCGTGTCGGACCAAGCATTGCGCCGGCTATTTCACCCACGAGTATCGACACACCGGCCGGGTCCACGTCACGGCCACCGCGTCCTACACCGCGACCTTTCGGGTTGACGGCGGCGCACCGATCGATATCCCGGGAGCGGTGCCGGGCCCGCAGAGCGCCGCCGATCTGACGGTGAAGCAAGCACGCAGCGTGCTGGTCCCGGATCCGGAACATTGACCCGACTCCCGGCCCACGCTGATGCCGTGGACGCGGACGGTCGCGTGGAGTGCATCAGTGTCGACCGGGAGTGCGGTGGTGGCGGCGAGCCGGCGGATGTGCGCGCTGTGACCGCGTCCCTTGACGTCGAGACGGCCGACTTCGCTGAGGCGTCGGGGTCGATGTATGACGGGGTGGCTGAGCCGGCGCGGGTGGCGGTGCTGGGTTAGAGCGCGGCGTTGGATGGGTGCGGGGCCGATGACCTCGGCGGCCGCGCCGTGTTCAAAGCCAAGCTCGACGGCGCAATCTGGTGGCCGCCGAGCTGGGTCGCTCGATCATCGTCGACGCCGCGCAATCGGCGTCGCACCTGTCGCTGGGCGTGCAGGATCGCGGCGCCGACTGCGTCGTGCGGGCCGAGCATGAAGCTCACCGGCACCAGCACGACGCCGATCCGCGCGGTCGCGAATCATGTGCAGCGGGCGACGCCGCGACGCCGCCGACTGCACAAGATCACCTGAGGCCCGCGAATCATGTGCAGCGGGCGACGCCCCGACGCCGCCGACTGCACAAGATCACCGCCGGGTCCGACTCGGGGGCCTGGGCTGGGCGGTGTCCTACGCCGAGGCGGCGCGGGCGGCACTGCGGGCCGGTCAGGATGTCGGGAACGGCTGCTACCGGCTGGCGTCGATGTTCAAGCAGTCGGCGCTGAACTACGAGGCTGCCGACGCGGCGGCGTCGGGGCGCTCGGCGTCGTCGTTGGTGGCACCTGGACAAAGGGATCGGGACACGCAACTTGCGTGATCGGTACCTGCAGGTCGACGCAATCACCAGTCGGCTGTTCGTCCTGAACACCCGCATCCTGCTGCACGAGCGCAATGAAAAGCGGCCTCTCGACAAGGCGCTGCGGCTCAAGATCGCCGCCATCTTGCTGCTGCTATCGGCCGCCTTGATCGCAGTCGGCGGTATCATTGACCGGATCCGGCGGTGAGAGGCCACGATGACTACTACGGCTCCTACGGCAGCCCGTGGCGTCCGCGACGATGGGCAGTCGCTCGACATCGAGTCGTTGTTCCCGGCCGACCCAGACCTGATGGTCAGTCCCGAGGGTGACAAGCGCGGTCTCGAGCAGCTGCGCGCCAGGGCTCGGGAACGACGGAATGAGCTGGCCCACCAATGAGCGCGGACAGGAACAGCAGCCTAATTCTGGTGTAGGCATTGTCGAGGCAACCCCGTCGGACCCGCCCGCGCTTCCCCGAGCTGACGCAAGCTGACCCGGGTCTCCTTATCGATTCCGTCCGTGGCGGCGGCTCGCCCCCGGACCCGGAGCACCGCGTCGTCCGACACTCTGACTGAGCCACCGATCTCTGACGCCGTCAGTTGAGCGGCTCACACAGCTGACGTATTGGCTGGACCCAGTTTCCGGTCAGGGATCCGACGGCGATGCCTGATTCCGACAAGTGCCGTCTCATTGCTGGCCGACTCGCGACCGCTCTCTGGACAAAGACGCGCGTCGAACTCGAAACCGGCGAACTGATCGCCGACCCACTGGCCTACGTCGGGCTCGCGGCGATCCGCCGGCCCTTGCTCGTGGACGGGCGACCAGTCCGCTGCGCCGACGTCGCGCAGGCCCAGGCGATGGGACTGATCGGCGCCGTCGCCGACACCGACGGTCTCGACGTGACGCCCGTAGGCTGAGCAACCGTGGACGACCGGTTACCGATCAAGATGCTGCACGACCGTGTGCTGGTGCGTGAGCCGCACGGCGACGGCGAGCGGCGCTCGTCCGGCGGCATCCTGATCCCGGCCACCGCCCAGGTGTCGAAGCGGCTGATCTGGGCCGAGGTCCTGGCCATCGGCAACCACGTCCGCGCCGTCGAGACCGGCGACCGCGTGCTGTTCAGCCCGGACGACCGCTTCGAGGTCGAGATCGCGGGCGACGAGTACCTGCTGCTGCGCGAGCGCGACCTGCACGCCGTCGCCGCTCAGCGCAACGATCAAAACACCGGGCTTTACCTGTAACGAGCGCGCTACTCGCCCGTCGCGCCGTCGATCGTCTCGCGCAGCAGGTCGGCGTGGCCGTTGTGCCGCGCGTACTCCTCGACCAGGTGCACGAGCACCCAGCGCAGCGACGTCGTGCCGTTGCGCGGGTGCTCGAAGGTGTCGTCGAGCCCGCTGCCGGCCGTCACCTCGCGGGCCTCGGCGATCGAGACCCGCCAGGCCGAAAAGGCCGCAGCCACTGACGCGTCGTCGCCGTGCGCGCCGTCGAAGTCGAGATTGAGATCGTCTTCGGTGAAAAACAGCGGTGCGCGCTTGATGCCGGCGACGCGGTCGAACCAACTGCGCTCAACGTCGGCGAGATGGCGCACGAGGCCGAGCAGGGACAGCCCCGACGGTGGCACCGAGCGGCGCGCGAGCTGCTCGGGCGAGAGTCCGCGGCACTTCCATGCCAACGTGGCCCGGTGGAAGTCGAGGAACCCGACGAGGGTGGCTCGCTCGTCAGCGGCGCCCGGCGGTTCCGGGCGCCCCCGCTCGGTCACGACGAGCCGGTGTCGCGGACCCGCATCAACCACTCCCGCGCCCCGGCGAAATCGGGGTCGTGCCGGCCGAGCGGGATCGCGCCCTGCTCGCCGTCGCGGCGCACATACGAACCGAGGTAGCGGACGTCGCCGCAGACCCGGTGCAGCGCGGCCAGGGCGTCACCCACCCGCTCGTCCGCGATGTGCCCCTCGCAGTCGATGGAGAAGCAGTACTGGCCGATGCGGCCCTTCGTCGGCCGCGACTCGATGCGGGTGAGGTTGACGCCGCGGTTGCCGAACTCGGACAGGATTTCGAGCAGCGCCCCGGAGTGGTCCGCGCGCAGGTACGCCACGAGCGTCGTGCGGTCGTTGCCGGTGGGCTCGGCCGGTGGGACGGGACGGGTGAGCAGCACGAAACGCGTCACCGCGCCCTCGCTGTCGGCGATGTCGTGCGCGAGGACGTTGAGTCCGTAGAGTTCGCCGGCCACGGCCGCGCCGACCGCGGCGTCGTACTCGCCCGCAGCCACCGCCTGTGCCGCCCCGGCCGTGGACCCGACCAGCGTGACCTGCGCCGTCGGCAGATTGGCGATCAGCCAGCGTCGCACCTGGGCCTCCGCGTGCGGGTGGGTGGCTAGCGAGGTGACGTCGGCCAGGGCGATGCCCGGCCGGGCCATCAGCTCGAAGGTGACGGTCAGGTACGTCTCTTCGCCGATCACCAGCGGCTCGCCGTTGGCCAACTCGTCGAGCGTGGCCGGCACCGCACCCTCGACCGAGTTCTCCAGGGGGACGAGGGCGGCGTCGGCCGCGCCGCTGCGCACCGCCTCGATCGCCAGTGTCACGTTGCTCAGGGGCAGCAGCGTGGCGCCGTGCGCGACCGGCAGGGTGCGCACCGCGGCGTGGGCGAACGTCCCCTCGGGGCCGAGGAACGCGATGGTGGTCATCAGGCGGACTTGCGCCGCAGCAGGCCACGCTTCTTCGCCAGCGCCGACGCCACCGCCTGCGCCTCTTCCGGCGACAGGTCGTGCTCGCCCTTGCCGCCGGCCACACCTTTGGCGTAGACGCGGGTGTCGGAGCGGCCGGCGATCGCGCTGATCGTCACGCCGTCGCCCTGCTCGTCGAGCAGCGCGAGCGAGAACGACATCCGTCCGGACATCTCGCCGAACGCGTCGTAGCGAACCAGCGCGAGGTTGCGCAGTCCACCGGGCGGCGCCGTGACGCCGGCGACCGAGCCGCGCTCGTCGGCGACGAGCGCCCGCAGGTCGGCGATCTCCTCGGCGATGATCTCGGTGCGCTCGGTGTTGCGCTGCGTCGCCTCGATCAGCGACGCGTGCGCCTCGGGCCCGCGGGCGCCCTTGGCCAGCAACGCGGTGGCCCGGCGCAGCTTCGCAAGCGTGCGCAGCGCAAAGTACGCCGCGACTGTGGCGACGTAAGCGAGGGCAAGCGCGAAGACCGCGACGTAAGTGGACACCGGTCACCAGGCTAGGGGCCGGTGGGGCCCGCGCTCGACAGGACACGGCAGGATCGACCCGATGTCCACCTTCACCGCTGCCTTGATCGCGTTCGGGGTTGTGCTGTTGGTCGAGTTGCCGGACAAGACGCTCGTCGCCTCGCTCGTGCTGTCGACCCGGTACCGGCCGCGGCCGGTGCTGGTCGGGGTGGGCGCGGCGTTCGCCGTCCAGTGCGTCATCGCGGCGACGGCCGGTGGGGTGATCACTCTGCTTCCCCGCCGGGCGGTCGAGGGCATCGTCGCGGTGCTGTTCGCGATCGGCGCCTTCCTGTTGATCAAGGAGTCCTTCGACGCCGGTGACGACGATGTCGAGTTGGCCGAGGCGCGGGAGAACGCGTCGTTCGGCAAGATCGTCGCGACCTCGTTCGCGGTGCTGTTCGCGGCCGAGTGGGGCGACGCCAGCCAGATCGCGACGGCCGGTCTCGTCGCCCGGCACGGCGGCGTGGCCCACGCGGTGGCCACCGGCATCGGCGCCTGGGTCGCGCTCGTGGTCGTGGCCGCCCTGGCGGTGGTGGCCGGCAAGCTGGTGGTCAAAAAGGTGCCGCTGCACCTCATCCACCGCATCGCCGGCGCGCTGTTCACCGTCTTTGCCGTGCTGGCCGCAGTCGCGGCAATCCGCGACTGAGCAATATGTAGACGGAGAAGGCCATTCGACTGGTCGGTCTGTACATATGACCGGTCTCTGGGCTCGGACCGAAGCCCGCTCGTCGCCCAAGGGCTCCTCGGGGCTTGATCCTCGCGTCTTTGTCACTTCTGGAATCGTGAAAGGCTTGCCGGGTGACGTCTTTTGCTGAGCTGGAGTTGCGGCCGGAGCTGCAGCGGACGCTCGACCGCCTCGGTTACGAGGAGCCGACGCCCATCCAACGCGAGTCCATCCCGGCCCTGCTCGCCGGCCACGACCTCGTCGGCCAGGCCGCCACCGGCACCGGCAAGACCGCGGCGTTCGCGCTGCCGCTGCTGCAGCGCCTCACCCCGAAGGGCACCGCGCCGCAGGCCCTCGTCCTCGTCCCCACGCGTGAACTCGCCATCCAGGTCGCCGAGGCCATTCACCGCTACGGCCGCGAGCTCGGCGGGCGGGTGCTCGCGGTCTACGGCGGCCAGCCCATCGTGCGCCAGATCCGGGCGCTGGAAGCCGGTGTCGACGTCGTCGTCGCCACCCCCGGCCGCGCGATCGACCACCTGACCCGGCGCACGGTCAGCTTCGCCGACCTGCGCACGGTCGTGCTCGACGAGGCCGACGAGATGCTCGACATGGGCTTCGCCGAGGACATCGAGGCGATCATGGCCGAGGTGCCGCGGGAGCGGCAGACGGTACTGTTCTCGGCCACGCTGCCGGCCCGCATCGACGGCCTGGTCCGGCGTTACCTCAACGATCCGGTCAGGGTCCGCATCCAGCGGGATCGCACCGCGGCCGAGACCGCGCGGGTTCGGCAGGTCGCCTACCTGGTGCAGCGCCAGCACAAGGCGTCGGCACTCGGGCGCATCCTCGACGTCGAGGCCCCCACCGCCGCCGTCGTGTTCTGCCGCACCCGCGAAGAGGTCGACACGCTCGGCGAGACGCTCGGCGCCCGCGGCTACCGCGCCGAGGCCCTGCACGGCGGCATGACGCAGGACCAGCGCGACCGCGTGATGTCGCGCGTGCGCAACAAGAGCGCCGAGCTGCTGGTCGCCACCGACGTCGCCGCCCGCGGTCTCGACATCGACCACCTCACCCACGTCATCAACTACGACCTGCCCTCCGATCCGGACGCCTACGTCCACCGCATCGGCCGGGTCGGCCGGGCCGGGCGCGACGGCGTCGCCATCACCCTCGTCGAGCCGCGTCAGCACCGGCTGCTGAAGACGATCGAGAAGGCGACGAAACAGAAGATCTCGGTCGAGACCCTGCCGACGGTCGCCGACCTGCGCACCCGACGGCTCGAGCTGACCCGCGCAGCCCTGGCCGACACCCTGGGCAGCGAAGACAACGAGCAGTACCGCGTCGTCGTCGACACCCTGACCGACGAGCACGACCTGATGGAGATCGCGCTCGCCGCCGTCCGTCTCGTCCACGAGGCCGGCGGGACCGACGACGACGAGGCCGAGATCCCGGTTGTCGCTCCCTCGTCGGCCGGGTCGTCGCCGCCGCCTGCGGGCGGCGGCAAGGGCCGGCCCAACCTCGGACCGACGTTGCGGATCTTCGTCAGCCTCGGCCACGCGGCGAAGATCCGTCCGCAGGATCTGGTTGGCGCGATCGCGAACGAGAGCAGCCTGTCGGGACGCCAGATCGGCGCGATCGAGATCACCCACACATACTCGACGGTCGAGGTGCCCACGTCGGCCGCCTCCGAGGTGATCACCGCGCTGCAGAACACGCTGATCAAGGGCCGCAAGGCGCGCGTCGAGCGGTACAAGCCGCCCGCTGAACGACCGAGGAACAAATGACCCCGAACCTGCGGCCGATGCTCGGCGCGCTGCCCGCCTACGTCCCGGGCCGCAGCGTTCCCGGTGCGACCAAGCTGGCCAGCAACGAGACGCCCTACCCGCCGCTGCCGCACGTGCTGCAGCGCATCGCCGCTGCGGCCGGCGCCGCCAACCGCTACCCCGACAACTTCGCCACCGAACTCACCGCCGCGCTCGCCGCCAAGCTCGGCGTCGAGGCCGAGCAGGTGCGCGTCGGATGCGGATCGGTGTCGCTGTGCACCCAGCTCGTCCAGGCCGTCGCCGACGCCGACGACGAGGTGATCTACGCCTGGCGCTCGTTCGAGGCCTACCCGATCATCGCGGCCGTCAGCGGCGCGTCGTCGATCCAGGTACCGCTGCGTCAACACGTCCACGATCTGGACGCGATGGCCGAGCGGGTCACCGGCAAGACCCGGCTGATCTTCGTCTGCAACCCGAACAACCCCACGGGCACGACGAACGGCCGCGACGCGCTGGTGCGGTTCCTGCGGTCCGTCCCGAGCGACGTCGTCGTCGCGCTGGACGAGGCCTACCGCGAGTTCGTCACCGACCCGGACGTGCCGGACGGGCTGAGCCTGCTCGCGGAGTTCCCGAACGTCGTCGTGCTGCGCACGTTCTCGAAGGCCTACGGGCTGGCCGGGCTGCGGGTCGGCTACGCGATCGCGGCCGATCCGGCGATTGCCGCCGCCCTGCGCCAGACGCAGGTGCCCTTCGCGGTCACGTCGGTCGCGCAGGCGGCCGCGCTCGCCTCGCTAGAAGGCCCGGCCGAGGAACAGCTGCGCCAGCGGGTCGCCGAGGTCGTCACCGAGCGGGTGCGGGTGCGCGACGCCCTGCTCGGGCACGGCTACGAGGTGTCCCCGACCCAGGCCAACTTCGTCTGGTTGCCGCTCGGCGACGCCACCACCGAATGGGCGGCCGGTGTCGAGGCCCGCGGCGTCATCGTGCGGGGGTTCGCCGGGGCCGGCGTTCGGGTCACCGTGGGCACGCCGGAGGAGAACGACCAGTTCCTGGCCGCGGCCGCCGACCTCGCACCGCGCTGAGCGTTCACTCGGCGGGGCTGGGCTCCGGCGTCGGCGGCGTCCGCCGGCCGCGAACCGGCAGCCGCACGCCCAACAGCCGCAGGGCCACGGCCAACGCGGCGAGCAGCACCAGGAAGGGCAGCAGCGTCCCGACGGCCGAGGCCACCCACCCCGCGGCCGACACGAATCCGTCCCAGCCACGTTGCAGCCCGCCGACGAAGCCGCCGGCCTTCTTCGCCGGCGGCGCGATGTGCGTGGCCGCGGTCTCGAGGTAGAGCGTGACGCTGGCCATCGACGTTTGTCGGGACAGGGTGCGCTGCTGCGCCTCGAGTGACTCGAGATCGGCCTCCCGGCCGCTGAGCTCGCTCTCGATCGCTATCACGTCGGCGACCTTGGTGGCGCTGTCATAGAGGGCGCGCAGCCGGGCGATCGATTCGCGAGCGCTGCCCAGTCGGGACGTCACGTCGGCGACGCGCTCGGTGACGTCGGTGGTCGACGACTCGCGCGAGATCTCGGTGCCCAGCGCGCTCAGCGACCTGAGCACCGAGCGCAGCTGGTCGGGCGGTACCCGCAGCCGCAGCGTCGCCTGCGCGTGGCGGCCGTTGGTGCGGTCGTCGGAGTCAACCTCGCCGCCCACGCGGGTGGCGATGTCGCCGGCCTGGTCGGCCCGCTCGGCGACGTGCGTGGCCCCGCGGACGGCGACCGTGATCGCCGCGGTGCGGATCTTCGCGGCGCTGAGCGGCGGGGCGTCGGCGGCCGCGGCACCGCCACCGACGGCGGCCACCTTGCTCGGTGCGGCCGCTTCCGTCGACAGTGCGGCGCGGGCGCCGCCGGCCGCTCGATCGCCGGCCGCGTTCTGTACGGATCCCCCGTCGCTCGAGCTGGAACAGGCGCCCAACGCCAACATCGCGAACACGGCCGCGAGGGATATCGAGATCGGCTTGCGCATGGCTGACCGTCCTTTCCGGTTGTCTGCCGGAAGAGACGAGGTGGGCAGTGGCCGAGGTTCCGGTGTCAGGGACCGCGCGCGACCGACGGCCAGCGGCCAGCCGAGGGAGGTCGAGCCGAACAGACGAGTGATTCCAAGGGATCGGGACGGCGTGTCAGGTCTCAGCGAGATCAGGCGGCGTCTGGGTGCTCGGGGTGGGGGTGCCTGTTCGTGGACGCTTTGCTCTGCTCGGTGTGATCGAGCGCTCGATGACACCGAGCAGAGCAAAGCGTCGACAAGCAGGGTCTGGGCTCTCGCCGGACGCAGCGGGGCGGGTTGGGTGCGCCGGGTCAGAAGGGC
>CAXTHY010000049.1:0-26697 GCA_964244175.1 uncultured Jatrophihabitans sp.
CGCCGGAGTTCTGCACCGGCTCGACGAACACGGCGGCGACGGTGTCGGCACCCTCCATCAGGATGGCGCGTTCGATCTCGTCGGCGGCCCAGCGGCCGAAGTCCTCGAGGTTGTCGCCGTGTTCGGGCGCCCGGTAGAAGTTGGTGTTCGCGGCCTTGTGCGCGCCGGGGACGAGCGGCTCGAAGTATTTCTTCGCGTCGGGGATACCGGTGATCGACAGCGCACCCTGGGGCGTGCCGTGGTAGGCGATCGAGCGGCTGATGACCTTGTGCTTCATCGGCTTGCCGACGAGCTTGAAGTACTGCTTGGCCAGCTTCCAGGCGGTTTCAACGGCTTCGCCGCCGCCGGTGGTGAAGAAGACCTTGTTGAGATCGCCCGGGGCGTAGGCCGCGAGGCGGTCGGCCAGCTCGATCGCCGGCGGATGCGCGTAGGACCACAGCGGGAAGAACGCGAGCTCCTTGGCCTGGTTGTACGCCGCGCGGGCGAGTTCTTCGCGGCCGTGGCCGGCCTGCACCACGAACAGCCCGGCCAGGCCGTCGAGGTAGCTGCGCCCCTTCGAGTCGAAGATCCGCGCGCCCTCGCCGCGCACGATCGTCGGCACGCCGGTGTCGGCGTAGGACGACATGCGGGTGAAGTGCATCCACAGGTGCTCGCGGGCTTGGGCCGACAGCTTGTCGACGTCGTACGGGCTGGGCTGCGTCTCGATCGGTGTGGTTGTCACTGCTGCTCCATCGGTTCGGTGCGGTCCTTTATGGAGCGCCCCAGTTGTAGGTCTGCTTGACGAGCTTGAGGTAGACGAAGGTCTCGGTTTTGGTGACGCCGGGGATGGTGCGGATCCGCCCGTTCACCAGCCGCAGCAGGTGCTCGTCGTCCTCGACCACGGCTTCGGCCAGCAGGTCGAACGATCCGGCGGTGACGACGATGTAATCGACCTCGTCGATCGTGGCCAGCTCGTCGGCCACGACCTCGATGTCGCCGCTGGCCGAAATTGCGATCATGGCCTGGCGGGCGAAGCCGGTCTGCAGCGGATCGGTCACGGCCACGATCTGCATGACGCCGGTGTCGACGAGCTTCTGCACCCGCTGGCGGACCGCAGCCTCGGACAGGCCGACCGCCTTGCCGATGCTTGCGTAGGGGCGCCTGCCGTCCTCCTGAAGTTGCTCGATGATCGCTCGGGAGACGTCGTCAGGGACGCCCGGTGATATCGGGGTCACCCTTCTGATCTTCCTCTGACAAGGGATTTCGTTGAAAGAACCATATCAGGCTTCGAATATCGTTGTGGACGGTTATCGCTCGTCAGGGGGCCGGACGAGGCTCTCGTGCGAATCCGGCAACGTCAGACCCGACGTGATCGGCGCGTCATCGGCCAGGAAGATCGGGGTGTCGCGGTTCAGCGCCTGCCCGGAGAAGAACGCTTTATAGAACCGCGTGGCGATCGCCATCAAGATCAGGCCGACGACGATCGCACCGACCGCCAACAGAAATGCCCAACCGGTGCGCACGTGCGTCCCGGGAACGGTGAACGGCACGTAGCTGTTGTCGGGTTTGAGGTCCTGGATCAGCGTCAGGATCATGCCGCCGAACAGCATCACCCCGCCGAGGAACGGGATCAGCCCACGCATGAAGAAGTTGCGGAACCCGCGCAACTCCTTGCGGTAGTACCAGGTGCAGGCGAACCCGGTGAGGCCGTAGTAGAAGGCGATCATGACGCCAATCGCCGTCACTGCGTCGCCGATCAGTCCGCCGTCGGAGTAGAAGTTCATCGCCAGGTACAGCACCGCCGAGATGGCGCCCATCCACACGGTAGATGCGGTGGGCGTCAGGTACTTCGGGTGGATCCGCGCGAACATCGTGGGGATGGACTTGAACGCGGCCATCGACAGCGAGGTACGCGCGGTCGGCAGGATCGTCGTCTGCGTGCACGCCGCGGCCGAGGTGAGCACGAGCAGGATCAGCAGCTTGCCCATTACGGTGCCGAAGCCCGAGTCACCGAAGGCCGCGTTACCGACCACGCTCAGGATGTCGCCGGAGTTGTCGGGATTGGCCAGTCCGATGCCCTTCTCGCCGACGCCGGCGAACGACTGCGCCGCGAGCGTGACGATGACGTAGGTGATCAGCAGCAGCACCGTCGAGATGACGGCGGCCCGGCCCGGTGTCTTCTCCCGGTCCTTCGTCTCCTCGTTCACGGAGACGGCCGAGTCCCAGCCCCAGTAGATGAACAGCATCAGCACGATGCCTTGGGCAAAGGTGTTGATCGAGTCGATGTGGAACGGGTTGAACCAGGACAGTGAGGGGTGGATCGACGTGGCCGGCGCCCCCGATCCGAGAGCCTTGACGAGCGCGGTGACCGCGAAGATCACCAGCACGACCACTTCGAGCGCGAGCAGGAACTGCTGGATGCGGGCGGAGATCTCGATGCCGCGGTAACAGATGTAGGTCATCAGGGCCATCCAAATCAGCCCGACGACGAGTACCCAGCCGCTGGCCGCGTTCGACCCGATGCCGTCTGCGCCGACCAGCAGGAACACGTACTGGCCGGCGACCTGCGCCAGCGAGGCCATGACCAGGATGTCGGCGGCGATGATGCCCCAGCCACCCATCCAGCCGGTCTTGGGTCCGAAGGCCTTCGTCGCCCACGTGAAAGTGGTGCCGCAGTCGGGTTCGCGCTTGTTCAACTGCTGATAACCGATCGAGACGAACAGGATCGGAACGAACGCCAGGACGACGATCGCGGGGGCCTGCAGGCCGACCAGGGCGACGATCCCGCCGAGCGTGGCGGCCAGGCTGTAGGCGGGCGCCGTCGACGCGACGCCGATCACGACGCTGGAGGCCAGGCCGAGCGCACCGGTCTTGAGACCCTTGCCCCCGTCGTCGGCGGATCGTGCCGGCTGATCGATGGTTGCGGTCACGAAGTGGCTCCTCGCCCTCAAGGTTGACTGTGCGTTTATCGCAGCACAAGCCGGTCACCGCAATAGTTTCCGCCGTGTAAACGATCCATGAGAATGGATTTCGTGCGTCCGGGCTACATATAGTGCGCTGACGAACGGTCCGCACGCGTCCGGAGGGAGACGATCGTCCGGCCACCGAAAGGAGTTTCATGGATGCGGCCGAGACCGCCGGCATCACGAGCCGGCGCCAGCGGTGCTGAGCGATGTCCGGGCTGCGCTCGCGGACGCCGTGCCGCGCTCGTTCTGGCTGGACCGCGGCGACGCGCCGCCACCGGCGCCGCCACTAGCGGACGCAACCGAGGCCGACCTCGTGGTCGTCGGTGCGGGCTACACCGGGCTGTGGACCGCGCTGCTGGCCAAGGAGGCCGATCCGGCGCGCGACGTGCTCGTTCTCGACGCGCGCACGGCCGGCTGGGCGGCGTCCGGACGCAACGGCGGCTTCTGCGCCGCCAGCCTGACCCACGGGCTCGACAACGGCCTGGCTCGCTTCCCCGACGAGATGGCGGTGCTCGAGCGGCTCGGCGTCGAGAACCTCGACGCGCTCGAGAAGGCGGTCGTCGACCACGGCATCGACTGCGACTTCGAACGCACCGGTGAGCTCGAGGTCGCCACCGAGCCCCACCAGGTCGACTGGGTGCGCGACGATGTGCAGATCGCGACGCGCTTCGGGCACGACGCAGTATTTCTCGACCGCGACCAGCTCGCGGCCGAGGTCCGCTCGCCGACGTACCTCGCCGGCGCCTGGCACCGCGACCGCGTCGCGCTCGTCGACCCGGCCCGGCTGGCCTGGGGGCTGCGGGCCGCGTGTCTGCGGGTCGGGGTGCGCCTGGCCGAGCACACCGCCGTCCGGTCGGTGCGCCGCGAGGGTGGAGGAGTTGCGCTGCGGACCGACGCCGCCGACGTCCGCGCTCGCAAGGTCGCACTGGCCACGAACGCGTTCCCCGGGCTGCTGCGCCGGACGCGTCCCTTCACCGTCCCGGTCTACGACTACGTCCTGGTCACCGAGCCGTTGTCGGCCGAGCAGCTGGCCGCGATCGGCTGGCCGCACCGGCAGGGGATCGGCGACGTCGCCAACCAGTTCCACTACTACCGGCTCACCGCCGACAACCGGATCCTGTGGGGCGGCTACGACGCGATCTACCACTGGCGCAACGGATTGCGCGACGAGCTCGACCAGCGTCCGGCCACCTTCACTCTGCTGGCGCAGCAGTTCTTCGCGACCTTCCCGCAACTCGAGGGACTTCGCTTCACCCACACGTGGGGCGGGGCCATCGACACGTCGACCCGGTTCTTCGCCTTCCAGCGCTGCGCCCTCGGTGGCCGGGTGGCCTACAGCGTGGGCTATACCGGGCTCGGCGTCGCAGCGGCCCGCTTCGGCGCCCGGGTGATGCTCGACCTGCTCGACGGTCGGGCGAGTGAGGCCAGCGCCCTGCGCGCGATACGGTCACGCCCGTGGCCGTTCCCCCCGGAGCCGCTGCGCTGGGCGGGCATCGAGCTCACCCGTCGAGAACTGGCCCGCGCCGATCGCAACGCGGGCCGGCGCGGCCCCTGGCTGCGTCTGCTCGATCGCTTGGGAATGGGGTTCGACTCATGAACACGCCGCACGATCGCCGTCCGATGAATCCGCCACTGACGTGCGCAGGCCGGGCATGCGGCTGCTGATTCTGGGTGCCGGCGGCGTCGGTTCGGCCGCCGCCCGGATCACCGCACGCCGCCGGTTCGCCACGCACGTCGTGGTCGCCGACTACGACCTGTCGCCGGCCGACGCCGTGGTCGCCGAGGTGGCCGACCCGCGGTTCGTCGCCGCGCAGGTCGATGCCTCGGACGAGGCCGCCATCGGGACCCTGATCGAGGCGGAGCGCATCGACGCAGTGCTCGGCGCGACCGACCCGCGCTTCACCATGCCGATCTTCCGGGCTGCGTTGCGCGCTAAGATCCACTACCTCGACATGGCGATGTCGCTGTCGGCGCCGCACCCGAGCGAGCCGTACACGAAGACCGGGGTGAAGCTCGGCGACGAGCAGTTCGAGCTGGCCGACGAATGGGCAGCTTCCGGGCGGCTCGCGCTCGTGGGCATCGGCGTCGAGCCCGGCCTCGTCGATGTGTTCGCCCGCTACGCCGCCGACCAGCTGTTCAGTGAGATCGACGAGCTAGGCGTGCGGGACGGTGCGAACCTCGAGATCGCCGGATTCGAGTTCTCGCCGTCGTTCTCGATCTGGACGACGATCGAGGAGTGCCTGAACCCGCCGGTGATCTGGGAGAAGGATCGCGGCTGGTTCACCACCGAGCCGTTCAGCGAGCCCGAGACGTTCGACTTCCCCGAGGGCATCGGCCCGGTCGACTGCGTGAATGTCGAGCACGAGGAAGTGCTGCTCATGCCGCGTTGGATCGACGCGAAGCGGGTCACGTTCAAGTACGGCCTGGGCGCCGACTTCATCGCGGTTCTCAAGACCCTGCGCATGCTCGGCCTCGACCGGACCGAGCCGGTGCGCGTCAACGGGGTGGTCGACGGGGCCGTGCGGACCGAGCCGGTGTTGGTCAGCCCCCGCGATGTGGTCGCGGCGTGTTTGCCGAACCCGGCGACGCTGGGCGACAAGATGACCGGCAAGACCTGCGCGGGCCTGTGGGTGCGCGGCACCGGGAAAGACGGTCGACCCCGTTCGACCTACCTCTATCACGTGGTCGACAACGCCTGGTCGATGCGCGAGTACGGCTCGCAGGCCGTCGTGTGGCAGACCGCGGTGAACCCGGTCGTGGCGCTGGAACTGATCGCCACCGGAGCGTGGACGGGCACCGGCATCGTCGGCCCCGAGGCGCTGGACCCGCAACCCTTCCTCGATCTGCTCGCCGGCGACTACGGCTCGCCCTGGGGTCAGCAGGAATTGGTCTGATGGCGCGCTACGGAGCCCAGTTCGGCCCGGACATCACGTTCCTGGGGGTCGATCGGTGCGACTGGGCCGAGACCTCGACCTACGCCGACGCCGATGTGGTCATTCTCGGTGCACCGTTCGACGGTGGCACGTCGCACCGTTCGGGCACCCGGTTCGGCCCGCAGGCGATTCGCCAGGCGTGCTACCTGCCGCACGACGGCTCGCGGCCCTCATTGGCCATGCGCGTCGACGGGCTGCGGGACCTGCGGGTGTACGACGCCGGCGACGTCGAGCTGTTCTCCGGCGACGCCGAGCGCTCGGTGCGTGACCTGCAGGAGGCCGTGTACGCCGTGACCGCGGCCGGCGCGATCCCACTCGTCCTCGGCGGTGATCACACGATTGCCTGGCCGGACGCGGCCGGCGTCGCGCAGCACGTCGGGCGGGGCCGCGTGTCGATGATCCACTTCGACGCGCATGCCGACACCGGCAACATCGAGTTCGGGTCCTTGATCGGGCACGGGCAGCCGATGCGCCGTCTCATCGAGTCCGGGGCGGTGCGGGGCGACCGGTTCCTCCAGATCGGCTTGCGGGGGTACTGGCCGCCGCCGGACACGCTGGACTGGATGGCGCAACAGGACATGCGCTCCTACGAGATGACCGAGATCGTCACGCGCGGGCTGGACGAGTGCCTTGCCGAGGCCTTCGCCGTCGCGATGGACGACTGTGACGGCGTCTTCCTGTCCGTCGACATCGATGTCTGCGACCCCGGTCACGCGCCGGGCACCGGCACACCCGAACCGGGCGGGCTCACCGCCCGGCAGCTGCTCGACTCGGTGCGGCGGATCGCCTACGAGCTGCCGGTGCTGGGCGTTGACGTGGTCGAGGTGTCACCGCCCTACGACCACGCCGAGATCACCGCGTTCCTCGCCAACCGGGTGGTCCTCGAGGCGCTCACCGGCATCGCCAGACGCCGACGCGACGCGCGTGATGGCACGGCCTGGGATCCGCGCCAGCCGCTGCTCGACGGACGGTGACCGCCGGCGCGCAGCGCCGCTCGAATTTCGTCACAATGACCCTTGCACGACTCGAACCGACGGTAACGTAGCCGTAGGTTTGCAAGACGACGTGAAGAGGCCCGACCGTGACGATGCTCGAACCCGCCGACACCGATGCCGGTGTCGAGGCCCGACTGCTGCATGACCTCGAGCCGGTGGTCGCCCAGAACCTGGAGCGCCACCTCGCCATCACCAAGCCCTGGCACCCGCACGACTACGTGCCGTGGAGCCGGGGCCGCGACTTCGCCTTCCTCGGCGGTGCGGACTGGCGGCCGGAGGACTCGCCCCTCGACCCGGTCGCGCAGACCGCGATGACGGTAAACCTGCTCACCGAGGACAACCTGCCGTCCTACCACCGCGAGATCGCGACGCGCTTCGGCCGCAACGGCGCCTGGGGTGAATGGGTCGGACGCTGGACGGCCGAAGAGGGCCGGCACGGCATCGCCCTACGTGACTACCTCGTGGTGACGCGCGGGGTCGACCCGGTCGAGCTCGAGAACCTGCGCATGGCCCACATGCAGGCCGGCTACGACTCGGGCGACAAGACCGCGCTGCAGGCGGTCGCGTACGTCTCGTTCCAGGAGCTCGCGACCCGGGTCTCGCACCGCAACACCGGCGCGGCCACCGGCTGCCCGCTGGCCGAGCAACTACTCACCCGCATCGCCACCGACGAGAACCTGCACATGGTCTTCTATCGCAATCTCGTGGCCGCGGCCCTCGACCGTGCCCCGGACGCGACGATGTCGGCCATCCGCGACGAGGTCGTCGGTTTCCAGATGCCGGGTCAGGGGATGCCGGGCTTCGTCCGCAACTCGGTGACCATCGCGAAGGCCGGCATCTACGACCTGCGCCTGCACCACGACGAGGTCATCGCGCCGGTACTGCGGTTCTGGAAGGTCTTCACCCGTTCCGACTTCGGTCCTCAGGGCGAACAGGCCCGCGACGAGCTGGCGACGTTCATGGCCGGCCTGGACGAGCAGGCGTCGCGCTTCGTCGAGAAGCGGGAGCGGCAGCGCGAACGCACCGCCGCCGGGCCTGACGCCGGCTACTTGCGCCAGGCGTTCTTGCGGCGCTGCCGGTCGTAGATCAGGCCGACGACGATCGTGCCCGCGGACAGGCCGAGGAACAACGTCCCCTGCCCGTTGTAGTGCGTCGAGGTCATCATCAACACCAGGATGATCGCGGTGATCCAGCCGGCGACGGCGGCCCACTTGCCGAACTCACCGTGCCAACCCCAGTCCTCGGGGTGCTCGTTCGGATGATCGGCCAGGTAGTCGTCGGGCACGGAGACGTCGGGCTGTTCGCCGTGGGTGTTGCGGGTCACCAGCGTGCTCCTGTCGGACGATCCAGCGACGGGTCGGTTCATTCTGGCATCCACCCCGGTGGCTACCGTGGGCGCCATGCGAATCACCGGCCTCGGACACGCCAGCGTGCTGATCGAGACCGCCCACGGCTCGGTGTTGACCGACCCTTGGGTGAACCCGGCGTATTTCGGCTCCTGGTTCCCGTTCCCCGACAATTCGCAGCTGGATTGGGACCGGATCGGGCAGGCCGACTACCTGTACGTGTCACACCTTCACCATGACCACTTCGACCCCGAGAACCTGCGCAAGCACGTGTCGAAGTCGACCACTGTGTTGCTGCCGCCGTTCCCGACCTCCGAGCTCGAGGACGCCCTGCGCGAATGCGGGTTCACCTCGTTCGTGCGGCCGACCTCCGGTGAGGTGATCTCGCTCGACGGGCTGGACGTGATGATCCAGTCGCTCACCTCACCCACCGACGGGCCGATCGGTGATTCGTCGCTATGGCTGTCGGACGGTACGCACACCCTGCTCAACCAGAACGACGCCCGGCCGTCCGAGCTGGACATCTTCA
This sequence comes from uncultured Jatrophihabitans sp., assembly GCA_964244175.1. Classification (GTDB taxonomy): domain Bacteria; phylum Actinomycetota; class Actinomycetes; order Mycobacteriales; family Jatrophihabitantaceae; genus Jatrophihabitans. The sequence continues at coordinate 8,749 of CAXTHY010000049.1, forward strand.
AGGCCCTCGGGCCGGTCGACGCCTACCTGGTGCAGTTCTCCGGCGCGATCTGGTTCCCGATGGTCTACGAGCTGCCGGCGCGGGCGAAGCAGACGATGGGCCGGTCCAAGCGCGACCGGCAATTCGACCGCACCCTGCGCTACGTCGACGAGCTCGGTGCGCGGTTCGTGTTCCCCACGGCCGGGCCGCCGTGCTTCCTCGACGAGGAGCTGTGGGGGTTCAACGACATCTTCGGCGACGAGTCGAACATCTTCCCCGACCAGACGGTCTACCTGGACTACCTGGAGTCGAAGGGGCACGACGAGGGCCGGCTGCTGCTGCCCGGATCGGTCGCAGCGCTGAACGAGGCGGATTGCCCCGTCGTCCACCCGTTCGACCCGGCGACCATCTACGCCTCGAACGAGACGAAGACGGCCTACCTGCGCTCGATGCAGCAACGCCGGATGCCCGGGGTCGACGCCGCGCGCGCCACGTGGGCGCACCCGGAGATCGACATCCTGGCCGAGCTGCGGGAGTGGTTCACCCCACTGCTTATGGAGGCCGAGCACATTGCCGCAGGCATCGACGGCGGCGTTCGGTTCACCTGCGAGGATGCCGAGCGCGGCGACGTCGATCTGCTGATCGACTTCGTCGGGTGCCAGGTCCGGGCCTACGCCGGCGAGAAGGTGCGTTACCGGTTCCGCACCCGCCGCGCGTACGTCGAGCAGTTGATCGCCGAGCACCAGATCGACTGGGTCAACTCGCTGTTCCTGTCCTGCCGGTTTTCCGCGCACCGCGTCGGCCCTTACAACGAGTTCGTCTACGTCTTCTTCAAGTGCCTGTCCGAGGAGCGGCTCAACTACGCTGAGGGCTGGTTCGCCGAGCAGAACGTCGCCGAGGCGGCCGAGACGATCAAGCTCGAGGGTTGGGAGATGCAGCGCCGCTGCCCGCACCTCAAGGCCGACCTGACCCGCTTCGGCTCGATCGACGACGGCGTGCTGACCTGCCAGATGCACGGCTGGAAGTGGCGGCTGGCCGACGGCAAGTGCCTGACCTCGGTCGGCCACGACCTGCGCTGCGCGCCGGCGGGGGAGGCGGTGCCGGGTGAGCCACTCGCCCCGGTCGCGCACCGCGACCACCGCGACCAGCACGACGACGAGGTGCTTTACGGCGAGACCTGATCCGTCTGCATCCGCAGGCGTCGCTATCAGGCCCGCGTGGGTGGGCGGTAGCGGCGGGTGCGGGTGCAAACCGGGGTGGGGCGCGCTCGGTTTGCATGCGCCGGCGTCGCTATCGGGGGCCCGCGAGCGGCGGTAGCGGCGGGTGCGGGTGCAAAGCGGTCAGGCGAACCGGGTCGCGGCCGGCAGGCGGGCGCGCATGATTTCGATTGCCTCGGGATTGCGGTCGACGAGCACGAAGCGGCGGCCGAGTTCGGCCGCGACCGCGCCCGTGGTTCCGCTGCCGGCGAAGAAGTCGAGCACCCGGTCGCCGGGACGCGACGACGCCTGGACGATGCGGCGCAGGATGCCGGCCGGTTTCTGGTTCGGGTAGCCGGTCTTCTCGGTGCCGTTGGTCGGCACGATCGTGTGCCACCAGACGTCGGTGGGCAGCTTGCCCCGCGCGGCCTTCTCGGGCCCGACGAGGCCGGGGGCGAGATACGGGATGCGCTCGACCGCGTCCTGGTCGAAGAAGTGGGCGCCGGGGTTGCGGACGTAGACGAAGATCGTGTCGTGCTTGGCCGGCCAGCGGTCGCGGGCGCGACCGCCGAAGTCGTAGGCCCAGATCAGCTCGTTGAGGAACGCCTCGCGGCCGAAGACGGCGTCGAGCAGCAGCTTGACGTAGTGCGCCTCGCGGTAGTCGATGTGGACGTAGAGCGTGCCGCTGGCGGTGAGCAGCCGGTAGGCCTCGCGCAGCAGCGGTTCGAGCATGCCGAGGTAGTCGTCGTGGACGTCGAGGTAGGCCCGGCGGCCCGTCTCGGTGGTGGCGTAACGGCGACCCTGGAAGCCGACGCGGTCGCCGTCGTCGTCGCGCACCGTGCTGATCGTGCGACGCTGCTGCGCCCGGCCGGTGTTGAACGGCGGGTCGATGTAGATCAGCTGGAACTCGCCGTCGGGCAGCGTCGGCAGGATGTCGGCGGCGTCGCCCAGCATGACGACGTCGTCGTCGTGGCCCGCCGGCGTCGCAGTCACGCTCGCACTCTAGGCTCACGCGAGCACAGAACATGCGTGCTATAAGTAGGCCCTGGCTCGTTCCCCCCACGGCTCGTTCCCCGTTACTGCACCCAATCGCATCCGGAATCTCGGTCTCGACACCGAGCACTTCGCCGGCCAGGCCTGGGCCCGCGGAACCCGTCCGGCGTCTGCCTTCCGGCCCCGGCCGTTGGACGAGGTTCTCGTCGCTCGATCGTCGTATCTGAACTCCGGGCGACTGCGCGAACGGTTGGTCGCCGCCGGCTTGAAACAGCGGCAGTGCGAACGGTGTGGCCTCGACCGGTGGCAGGGCGAGGTTCTCCCCCTCGCCCTCGACCACATCAACGGCGATGCTACCGACAACCGGTTGGAGAACCTTCGTATCCTGTGTCCTAACTGCCACGCCCTGACCGATACCTGGTGCGGGCGAAACAGGGGTCGGCGTACTCCAACAGGTAGAGAGCTCAGGCTTAGACCCTGAACAGTGCGGGTTCGAATCCCGTCGCCGGCACGTTCAGTCGATTGCCGCCTGTTCCCTGTCCGCCAAGTTGTCCGCGCGTCGAGGCGGCAGAGCCACGGCAAGCGCGGACAACTCGCGAACTACCCAATGTTGTCCGCGCGTCGAGGCGGCGGAGCCACGGCAAGCGCGGACAACTTGGCGGGAGACAAGCTCAGCTGCCGGCGCGGGCGCAGGAGATGCAGCGGTCGGTGCCCGGACGCGCGGCCAGTCGCTCAGCACCGATCGGCGCCCCGCACACCACGCACACGCCGTAGGAGCCGCCGGCCGCCCGGGCCAGCGCGGCGTCGAGTTCGGCCACCCGCGCCACCGCCCGGTCGAGCAGCGCCTGGGCCTGGGCGCGCTCGAAGCCGATGGTGGCGCCCTCAGGATCGTGTTCGTCGTCGCCGGTGGTCGACGACGCCGAGGCCAGCACGTCGTCGAGTTCGGCACGCAGCACCACCACGCGCGCGGCGGCCTCGGCGCGCGCCGCCCGCAGCTCGCTCAGCCGTCAACCCCGAGGTCGCGCCGCAGCTTGGCGACGTGCCCGGTGGCCTTGACGTTGTACTGCGCGACCTCGACGTTGCCGTCCTCGCCGACCACCACCGTCGAGCGGATCACGCCCGTCACCTTCTTGCCGTACATCGTCTTCTCGCCGTAAGCGCCCCACGCCGCCAACGTCTCCTTGGAGGTGTCGGACAGCAGCGGGAAGGTCACGGCGTCGCGGTCGCGGAACTTGGCCAGCTTCTCCGGCTTGTCGGGCGAGAGGCCGAGCACCGCATACCCGGCCGCGGCCAGCGAGTCGAGACTGTCGCGGAAGTCGCAGGCTTGCGTCGTGCAGCCTGGGGTCATGGCCGCCGGATAGAAGTAGACGATGACCTTACGGCCGCGGAAGTCGGCCAGCGAGACCTCCTTGCCGTCGGCGTCGGGAAGGGTGAACAGAGGAGCCGGGTCGCCCGGGGACAGACGGGTCACACCTGCGACGGTACCCAGGGCCGGCGGTCCGCATCGCCGTCCGGTGGCGGACCGGCCGGATGGCCTAGGCTCCGGTGGACACGGAATCCTGCGGGGAAGGGGCACGCCTTGGCGGGCGAGCGCAATGCCGAACAGATCCAGCGCGACATCGAGCGGTCGCGGGCGGCGCTGGCCGACGCCGTCGACCAGCTGGCGTATCGCACCAACCCCAAGCGTGTCAGCGAGAAGGCCAAGCAGAGCTTGAAGGAGAAGGCCCAGACCACTCAGGGCCGCATCGTCATCGGCGTCGCCGGCTCCCTCGTCGTTGTCCTGATCGTCCGGCGGATCCGCAAGCACTAGCCGGTGATCCGATCGGCCGGCTTCGACGTGTCGCGCAGGTGAACGGCAGGGAAACTGCGAGCGTTACGCTGCGCTGACCGCCGACCCCGCCGAGGAGCACCGTGCCATTCCGCTTGACGCCGCGCGACAACGCGTTCTACGCGATGTTCCGCGAGGCCGGCCGCAACGTCGCGGATGCCGTCAATGTGCTCAACGGGCTGACCGACCCGAACGCCAACCGTGAGTCGATCGCCAAGCAGCTGCGCGAACTCGAACATGCCGGTGACGCGGTCACCCACCGCATCATGCGTCAGCTCAACACCAGCTTCGTGACACCCTTCGACCGCGAGGACATCTACCGCCTGGCCTCGGCGCTGGACGACGTCATCGACGCCATCGAGGCGGCGGCCGACTTCGTGGTGCTGGCCGACGTCGGCAAGCTGCCACCGCTGATGACCGAGCAGATCACGCTGTTGAAGCGCTCGGCCGACGAGACCGCTGAGGCCATGTCGCGACTGGCCACGCTGCGCGATCTCGAGCCGTACTGGATCGAGGTCAACCGCCTCGAGAACGAGGCCGACCGGGTGTACCGCAAGCTGCTGTCCAAGTTGTTCAGCGGCGACTACGACGCGCTCACGATGGTGAAACTGCGCGAGGTCGCCGACGGCTTCGAGGACGCGGCGGACGCACTGGAACACGTCGCCCACGCCGTCGAGACGATCGCGGTCAAGGAGTCCTGACCCTCTTGGACACCACAGCTCTCGTGGTGGTCATCGTGATCGTTGCGTTGGCGTTCGACTTCACCAACGGCTTTCACGACTCGGCCAACGCGATCGCGACCTCCATCTCGACCAAGGCGCTGACCCCCCGCGTCGCGCTCGCGATGGCCGCTGTCTTCAACGTCATCGGTGCCTTGATCTCGACCAAGGTCGCGACGACGGTGGGCAGCGGCATCATCCCGCCGCCCACGCACGGTTCGGCCGGCCTGGTTGTCGTGCTGGCCGCCCTGGTGGGAGCGATCGTGTGGAACCTCGGAACCTGGTACTTCGGGCTCCCGTCGTCGTCGTCCCACGCCCTCATCGGCGGCCTCGTCGGCGCGGCGCTCGCGTCGTCCGAAGCGGTCAAGTGGCCGGGCATCGTCGACAAGGTCGTCGTCCCGATGGTGGTCTCGCCGCTGATCGGTTTCGGGCTGAGCTACCTGTCCATGCTCGCCCTGCTGTGGATCTTCCGGAAGGCCAACGCGGTCAAAGCCAACCGCGGGTTCCGCTGGGGGCAGATCGTCTCGGCCGCCACCATGTCGTTCGGGCACGGCACCCAGGACGCCCAGAAGACGATGGGCGTCATCGCACTGACGCTGGTCGTGTCCGGCCACCTGGGCCCGAAGGACGGCATCCCACTGTGGGTGATCCTGTCCGCGGCGGCCGCGATCGCGGCCGGCACCTACTCCGGCGGCTGGCGCATCATGCGCACGCTCGGCCGGCGCATCTTCTCCCTCACCCCGGCCAGCGGTTTCGCCGCGCAGACGGTGGCCAGCGTCGTCCTGCTCGGCAACGCGCAGTTCGGGCTACCGGTGTCGACGACCCACGTGATCACGTCGTCGGTGATGGGCGTCGGTGCCACCCGACGGTTCTCGGCCGTGCGCTGGGGCGTGGTCGGCAACATCGTCTTCGCCTGGATCCTCACCATGCCGGCCGGGGCCGCCGTCGCCGCACTCATGTGGGCGATCCTCAACCCGATCCTCACCTAGCGCTCTAGCGCCGCGCGCGGAAGGTCAGGTGATCGCCCGGCCGCAGTTGCGCGGCCCGGTCCAGGGCCGTGACGACCGCGATCACGGGGTAGCCGCCGGTGACGGGCGCGTCGGGGCCGAACAGGATCGGCCGGCCGTCCGGGGGGACCTGCAGGGCTCCGGGTAGTACGGCCTCGCTGGGCAGTTCGCCCTCGCGGTCGCGCTCGAGGCGCGGGCCGTCGAGCCGCACGCCGACCCGGTCGCTGTCACTACGTACGGTCCATTCCGTCTCGACGAGGGCCCGCCGGGCCGCCGCGGTGAACCAGTCGTCGCGCGGCCCGAACCGGACGGGGAGCACCGCCGCAGTGAGGTCGGCGCTCGAGGCCTGACCGCTGACCTCGCCCTCCGGCGGGCCGACCTGCAGCCGGTCACCGGCTTGCACGACGGGGGGACCGAGCCGGCTGAGCGTGTCGGTGCTGCACGAACCCAGGACGGCCGCGATCGCGAAGCCGCCCCGCACGGCAAGGTAGCTGCGCAGTCCGGCCAACGGAGCTCCGAGCCGGATCTCGGCGCCGGCCGGCAGGGTGAGCGCGCTGCCCCAGTCGGGCGCGCCGGGGCACGGTGCCCCGGTGCAGGCCACCGTCGCGGCCTCGACGAAGCGCAGGGCCAGCCCACCGAGCGTCGTCTCGAGCACCGCCGCGCCGTCGCGGTTGCCGACCAACCGGTTCGCGAGCTGCAGGGCGCCGCGGTCGAACCCACCCGAGCGGGGCACACCGAGGGCCGCGTAGCCCGGGCGGCCGAGATCCTGGACGGTCGTCAGCGGACCGGGTGCGAGGACCTCGATCATCTCGGCCGGAAGGTGACGCGGGTGCCCGGCGCGAGCAGCGCCGGCGGATCGCGGGCGACGTCCCACAGGTCGGCATCGGTGCGCCCGAGCAGACGCCACCCGCCGGGCGACGTCTGCGGATACACGCCGGTGAACTCGCCGGCGATGCCGACCGAGCCGGCCGGCACCTTGGTCCGTGGCTCGGTCAGCCGGCCGACGTGCAACGCGGGTTCGAGCCCTGACAGGTACGCGAACCCCGGCGCGAAACCACAGAACGCCACGACGTACGCGCCGTCGCTGTGCGCCCGCACCAGAGCGTCGGCGTCGAGGCCGAGCTCCGCGGCGGTGTCGCCCAGATCAGCGCCGTCGTAGTGCACGTCGAGCACGACATCCGGTGCGCTGCTCGCCGACGCGTCGGGGGCAAGGCCGGCGGCGAGCACGTCGATGCGCCGGCCGAGCCGGGCTAGCTCGGCCGCCGCCGCCCGGACGAGGACCGTGCGCGCGGCCGGCACCACCTCATCGACGCCGGGCTCGTCGCGCAGCGCCGCGGCGAGGGCCAGCGTCAGCGCCGGATCGTCGGGCTCGATCAGCAGGGCCTCGTCGCCGTAGGGCCGCACCCTCATCGGTCGGGTTCCGAGATCACGGCGCAAAGGAGGCGAGCGTGACGCCGGCGTCGGCCAGGGTGCGCCGAATCTCGGTGGCCAGGTACACCGCGCCGGGGGTGTCGCCGTGCACGCACAGCGAGCGCGCCTCGACGGTCAGGCCGGTGCCGTCGACCGCCGTGACGTGGTGGTGCAGCACGAACGCGGCCGCCCGCGCCACCACGTCGTACGGATCCTCGATCACCGCCCCCGGCTGGCTGCGGGGGACGAGCCGGCCGTCGGGCTGGTAGCCACGATCGGCGAAGGCCTCGGGGACGAACGGCAACCCGGCCGCGCGGGCGGCGTCGGCCAGCGCCGATCCCGGCAGCGCCAGCAGCGGCAGTGCGGGGTCGAACGCCGCTACCGCCGACGCGACGGCGCCGGCCTGCTCCGCGTCGTCGGAGGCGGTGTTGTACAACGCGCCGTGCGGTTTCACGTAGCGGACGCGGGATCCGGCGGCGCGCGCGCAGGCGTCCAGGGCACCGAGTTGGTAGAGCACATCGGCAGCGAGGTCATCGACGTCGATGTCCATGCGGCGCCGCCCGAATCCGGCGAGGTCGCGGTAGCCCACCTGCGCGCCGATCGATACCCCGCGCTGCGCCGCCCCCACGCAGACTCGGCGCATCGTGGTGGGGTCGCCGGCGTGGAACCCGCAGGCCACGTTGGCGCTCGTGATGACGTCGAGCAGCGCGTCGTCGTCGCCGAGCCGCCACACGCCGAAGCCCTCGCCGAGGTCGGCGTTCAGGTCGATCCGCACGCCGCACACCGTAGTCGCGAAACCCGCCGACGGGGCTTGCCCTGGGCCGGGGGGCGTCGGTTACCCTCTCGTAAGGCGTGCCTTACCTAATGCTTGACGCCGATGACGCCGAGAGGATCGCCGATGCTCCCCACGTTCGTCATCGGCCTTCGCGAAGGGCTCGAGGCGGCGTTGATCGTGGGCATCGTCGCCGCCTTCCTGCGCAAGCAGGGCCGCCGCGACCTGTTGCGTTGGGTGCTGATCGGCGTCACCGTCGCGGTGCTGCTCTGCGTCGGCATTGGCGTCGCCCTCAAGCTCTACTCGCAGAACCTGCCGCAGCGTCAGCAGGAGGGCCTCGAGACCGTCATCGGCGTCGTCGCCGTCGGCATGGTCAGCTACATGGTCGTCTGGATGCGCCGCAACTCCCGGAACCTCAAGGGCCAGCTCGAGGGCATGGCGGCCGACGCGATGGCCGGCACGTCCGGGGCCGGTCGGGCCATGGTGCTGATGGCGTTCCTGGCTGTCATTCGCGAAGGCGTCGAGACGGTCGTCTTCGTGCTGGCGGCGTTCAACGAGTCCGGCAGCGGGTCCGGCGCCGGCGTCGGTCTGCTGCTGGGGATCGCCGTCGCGATCGCGCTCGGCTACGGCATCTACCGCGGCGGCGTGCGGCTCAACCTCGCCAAGTTCTTCCGGGCCACCGGACTGGTGCTCGTCCTAGTCGCTGCGGGCATCCTCGTCAACGCGCTGCACACCGCGCACGAGGCCGGCTGGCTCGGCTTCGGTCAGGGCAGCCCCGTCGACCTCACCTGGCTCGTCGAGCCCGGCACCGTCCAGGCCTCGCTGCTCACCGGCATGCTCGGCATCCAGGCGCACCCCGCGCTGATCGAGATCGTCGGCTGGCTGGCCTACCTAGTACCGGTCGGGCTGTACGTCGCCTGGCCGCCCGGCAAGGCGGCACCGGCGCGCGCCCTGGCCCGTGGCGGCGCTGCTCTCGGTGCCCTGGCAGCGGTGGCCGCCCTCGTGCTCGCCCTCGTGGCTCCCGACGCGCCCGTCCGCCGACCGGTCACGCACGCCGGCGCCGTGAGCGCGCAGGTGCTCTCGCGCACCGGTGCGGTGGCCGTCGTGCGGACGCAGGTGCGGGGCCCGATCCGCAGGACGACCGGTGCGCCCACCGACTACCGCCTCGCCGCTCTGGGCACGGGCCGGCGCGCCGGCCTCGACGCCGAGGTGTTTCGGGTCGAAATTGCGGGCACCGGGGCCGAGGGCCGCCCCGCGACCCTCAGTGCCACCGCCATCGCCGAGCTCAACGGTGGACGGTTGCCGATCGGCCTCGGCGCCACCGTTGGCGCCGCGCTGCCGGCGACCTACCGCGACACGAGCACGCTGACGGTGTGGATCGACCCGCGCACCGACCGGGTGATCGACCTGCGCTGGACTGAGCAGGTGACCTTGACGGTACGCGCCCGGACGACCTCGATCACCCTCGCCGCGGCCATTGCGCACGGCACGGCGAGCTGGCCGGCGACGAGGGTCATCGCGGCCGCCAGCTCGGCCCGGGCCGACCACCGGAGCCTGGACCGTCGCTCGTTGCTGCACGGCCTGGCTCTGTGGTGCCTGGTCGTTGCCCTGGCCAGCCTTGGGCTGGCGGCGGCTCTCGCCGTGGCCGGCCGGCGCCGCGACCGTCCGACGACCCTGGTGACCGAACCCGAGGATGCGCTGGTTCGTAGTTAGGTTAGGCTGTCCTAACTCCAAGCCGGATTGATGCACCTCGACCGATCGGAGACCACGATGCCCGCACACACCCTTCGCCACGCCGGGACCGTCCTGCTCGCCGGCGGCCTGCTCACTTCGACCTTGGCCGCCTGCTCCAGTTCGGGTGGTAAGGGCGGCGACAGCAGCCCGGCCGGCTCCGGCGGCGGGGGCGGCAACCCACGCGTCGCCGCTGTGAGCATCACGGCCGCGAAGGGCTGCGCCGCCGACAAGCTGACGTTTCCGGCCGGCGCGATCACCGTCAAGGTCACCAACAAGGACGCCACCGCGGTCAGCGAGATCGAACTGCTCAGCGGCGAGCGCATCATCGGCGAGAAGGAGAACATTCCGCCCGGCTTCGGCGGGGAGTTCGCGGTCAACGTCGGCGCCGGCTCGTACACGCTCTACTGCCCCGGCGCGACCCCCGAGCGCAGCACCCTCAAGGTCACCGGCAAGGCGAGCGCAGTGGCCGACGAGACCGTCGCCGCGCTGCTCGAGCAGGCCACCGCGGGCTACGCGAAGTACGTCGACACGCAGGTCGCCGCGCTGCTGAGCGCCGCCGAGAGGTTCAACACCGCGTTGCACGGCACTGACCTCGCCGCGGCGCAGAAGGCCTACATCCAGGCCCGACCCTTCTACGAGCGCATCGAGCCGGTGGCCGAGTCGTTCGTCATCGGCAAGGACAACCTCGACACCGACATCGACATCCGGGAAGGCGATGTGCCCGCCGCACAGTGGCGCGGCTTCCACCGCATCGAGAAGGCGCTGTTCCAGCAGAAGACGTTGACCGGTATGGCGCCCTTCGGCGTCAAGCTCGTCGCCGACATCAAGCGGCTGCAAAAGCTCAGCGCGGGGCTGAAGTACCAGCCCACCGAGCTGGCCAACGGTGCCCAGTCACTGCTCGACGAGGTCGCCAGCAGCAAGATCACCGGCGAGGAGGAGCGGTACTCGCGCATCGATCTGCTCGACTTCGCCAACAACGACGAGGCGGCCGAGCAGGCCTTCGCGCAGTTGCAGCCCGCGCTCGCCAAGATCGACCCGGTGCTGTCGAAGACGATCCAGGCGCGGTTCACTGCCCTCGACGCCTTGGTGGCCAAGTACAAGACGACCGCCAACCCGTCGGGCTACCAGCTCTACCCGCAGCTGACGAGCGCCGACAAGAGGGGCTTCGCCGCCGCGGTCAAGGCCGTCCAGGAGCCGCTGTCGAAGGTCGCCAGTAAGGTCGCCAATGCATGACTGCTGAGTCTGATCGTCCGCGCTCACCGTCCCGCCGCCGGTTTCTCGGCGGGGCCTTGGGCACGGCTGGCGCGCTGGCCGCCGGTGGCGCGGGTTTCGGCGTTGCCAAGGCCACCGAGCCGGGCGACTCGCCGGTGTCCGGGACGGGGGTCGACGTCGTCCCCTTCTACGGACGGCACCAGGCGGGCATTGCCACGGCCGCCCAGGACCGGCTCGCGTTCGCCGCGTTCGACGTCACCGCGGGTGACGCCGAGTCGGTCCGGCGGCTGCTCGGCACCTGGGCCGCCGCCGCCGCGCAGCTGACGAAGGGTCTGCCGGTCGGCGCCGTCGAGACCGCGCCGCAGCTGCCGCCGATCGACACCGGTGAGGCGATGGGCCTGGGCGCGCGCAACCTCACGATCACCGTGGGGTTCGGCCCGTCGCTGTTCGACGATCGCTTCGGTCTGGCCGGCAAGCGGCCGGCCGCTCTCGCCGACCTCCCGCGGCTGCCCGGCGACACGCTCGATCCCGATCGCAGCGGCGGCGACCTGTGTGTGCAGGCCTGCGCCGACGACCCCACCGTCGCATTCCACGCCATCCGCAACTTCGCCCGCCTCGCCCGCGGCACCGCCGTGATGCGCTGGTCGCAGCTCGGGTTCGGCCGTACCTCCTCGACGTCCAAGGACCAGCAGACCGAACGCAACCTGATGGGGTTCAAGGACGGCACGAACAACATCAAGCTCGAGGACTCCGCCGACTTCGACGACTACGTGTGGGCCGGCGCCGAGACCGATCAGCCCTGGATGAGCGGCGGCAGCTACCTCGTCGCTCGCCGGATCCGGATGCTCATCGAGTCCTGGGACACTGACTTCCTCGCCGATCAGGAAGCCGTTTTCGGGCGGGTGAAGGACTCCGGGGCACCGCTCACCGGCAAGACCGAGTTCGACAAGGTCGACCTGCAGGCGACGAAGGGCGGCACGCCGGTCATCGGCGTCAACGCCCACATCCGGCTCGCCGCACCGGCCACCAATGCGGGGCAGAAGCTGTTGCGCCGCGGCTACTCCTACACCGACGGGATCGATCAGACGACCGGGCTGCTGGACGCCGGCTTGTTCTTCATCGCCTACCAGAAGGACCCGCGCAAGCAGTTCGTGCCGATCCAACGCAAGCTCGGCAGCCACGACGCGCTGAACGAGTACATCCGGCACACCGGCAGCGGACTGTTCGCGGTGCCGCCGGGAGTGCGGGAAGCCGGCGACTGGTGGGGCAAGTCGCTGTTCGACTAGGCCACAGTTAGGGCCGGCTAGGCCGATTCGGCTTGACACCGACGGGGGCCAGGCCGACGCTCGAGGTGGTGGGCGGCGAGCGCGCCCACCGGCTGGAGCAAGCATGATCGTCCTCATCTTCGCGCTGATCTGTCTGTGTCCCGTAGGCATGCTGCGCGTGCTCACCCACGGCTTGCCGCCGGGGTTTGTCCGTCGCCTGCCGCAACGCCGCCGCGACCGCGTCACCGACGCGCAACTGGAGCGCGAGCGCTTCAGCCGCGACCTGCGTCGGCTCGCCGCCAGCTACGAGGAGCTCACCCGCCGCGACCAGCCCGCGCGGGCGCTGCGGGTGCGTGCGGTCGAGCGCGCTTACGACGACACCTTGCGCCGGGCCGGGCTCGCCCTCGACCTCGAGCCACCGGCGGCGGAGCTGGACGCGGCCGCGCGCCTGCAACTGGAAGCCGACCTGCTGGTGCACGGGCTGACCTGGTGACGCGGGGTGGCAGGGCAAGATGAGGTCATGACGACTCCGCCGCTGTCGATCTACTCCAGCGAGATCTATCTGCGCGGTATGGCCGGTGAACGCCCGGCGCTCCCGACCGACCTCACCGCGCTCGAGGGCTACGCCCAGGAGCGGATGGCGCCAGAACCCTTCTGGTACGCCGCCGGCGCGGCCGGTTCCGGCGCCACGTACCGCGCGAACCGTGAGGCGTTCGACCACTGGCGGCTGGTCCCGCGCATGCTCACCGGCGCGACCCAGCGCACCGCGGCGGCCACCGTGCTCGGCACCCGTATCCCGGCGCCGGTGCTCACCGCCCCGGTCGGCGTGCAGGGGATCATGCACCCCGACGGCGAGCTCGCTGTCGCGCGGGCCAGCGCCGAACTCGGCCTGCCCATGATCTTGTCGACCGTTTCGTCGTACTCGATGGAAGAGGTGGCCAAGGCCAACGGCGACGGCGAGCGGTGGTTCCAGCTCTACTGGCCCAACGACGCGGACGTCTGCGCGAGCTTCCTGGCGCGGGCCAAGGCCGCGGGTTTCTCGGCCCTGGTCGTCACCCTCGACACCTGGTTGCTCGGCTGGCGCCCGCGCGACCTCGACCACGCCTACCTGCCGTTCCTCACCGGCAATGGGCTCGCGACCTACTTCAGCGATCCGGTCTTCCTGGACGGTCTGGAGAAGGCGCCCGAGGACGATCTGCAGGCTGCGGTACTGCGCTGGCTGCCGATGTTCACCGGCGCCGACCACACCTGGGAGAACCTCGGCTTCATCCGCGACCACTGGGACGGCCCGATCGTGCTCAAAGGCATCCAGCACCCCGACGACGCCCGCCGTGCCGTCGACGCCGGGATGAACGGCGTCGTCGTCTCCAACCACGGCGGCCGGCAGCTCGATGGCGCGATCGGCTCCCTCGATGCGCTGCCGGGCGTGGTGGAGGCCGTGGCCGACCGCGCCGAGGTGCTGTTCGACTCCGGTGTGCGCACCGGCGCCGACGTGCTGAAGGCGGTGGCGCTCGGGGCCAAGGCCACGCTCGTCGGCCGGCCGTGGGTGTACGGCCTGGCCCTCGGCGGCTACGACGGGGTGCGGCACGTCCTGCGTTGCCTGCTCGCCGACATCGACCTGGCCCTGGCGCTCTCGGGCAACACCGGCCTCGACGGGCTCGGGGCCCACACGCTGCAGCGCCAGTGACCCGGGCGCCGCTCTGGGCGCTGGGCTCGGCGGTCACGGCCGTCGTCGCGCTCGTCGGCGGTTGGTTGCTCGCCGCGGCGTTGCAACCGCCGGGTTACGACCCGGTGCGCGAGACCATCAGCGCGCTGGCCCGCCACGGCGCCCGCGACCGCTGGGTGATGACGCTCGGGCTGGCCGCGCTCGGCGTGGCCCACGTCGTCACCGCCGCCGGGCTGCGCGCCCTGCGTCCGGTGAGCCGGGTCGTCCTGGCCACCGGCGGCGTCGCCACCCTCGTCGTCGCGATCTTCGCCCAGCCTGACCACGGCTCGTCGGTCGTCCACATCGCCTTCGCGACCGCCGCGTTCGTCGTACTCGCGATCTGGCCGGCCACCGCCGTCAGCCGGCGCCCGGACGCACCGGGGCCGATCCGCCCGATACCCGGCGCCGCCGCCACCGTCGTCTCGCTCGCGCTGCTCGCCTGGGTCGGGGCAACGCAGAGCGGCGGCCCGCTGGGGCTGTCCGAGCGCCTGCTCACCTTCGACCAGGCGCTCTGGCCACTGGTCGTCGTGCTCGCCCTGCGTCGCCGCCCTGCGAGAATTGCGGCATGACCGCGCGCGATGTCGTCCTGCTCGGCTCCACCGGGTCCATCGGCACCCAGGCAATCGACGTAGTCACCCGCGCGCCCGACCGCGTCCGCATCGTTGCGGTGGCCGCCGGCGGCAACGATCCCGCACTGCTCGCCGACCAGGCCGCGCAACTGCGGGTGCAGGCCGTAGGGATCAGCCGCGCCGACGCGGCCGACGAGCTGCGCACCTGCCTCGACAAGGTCTGGCCGGCCGACGTCGCCGCCCCGACGCTCCACGTCGGGCCGCAGGCCACCACCGAGCTGGCGGCGTTCGGGTGCGACACGGTGCTCAACGCCGTTGCCGGATCGCAAGGCCTGCGGGCCACGATTGCCGCGCTCGAGGCCGGGCGGGTCGTGGCGCTGGCCAACAAGGAATCGCTGATCGCCGGCGGCCCGATCGTCACCCGGCTGGCCGCCCCGGGCCAACTCGTCCCGGTCGACTCCGAGCATTCGGCGCTGGCGCAGTGCCTGCGGGCCGGCGAGACGTCCGAGGTCGCCCGGCTGCTGCTCACCGCCAGCGGCGGTCCGTTCCGGGGGCGGTCACGGGCCGAGCTCACCGGCGTCACCCCGGCCCAGGCGCTGGCCCACCCCACCTGGGACATGGGCCGCCTGGTGACCACGAACTCCGCGACGCTGGTCAACAAGGGCCTCGAGGTCATCGAGGCGCACCTGCTCTTCAACGTGCCCTACGAGCGGATCGACGTCGTCGTCCACCCGCAGTCGGTCATCCACTCGCTGGTCGAATTCACCGACGGGTCGACGATTGCGCAGGCGTCCCCGCCCGACATGCGGCTGCCGATCGCGCTCGCCCTGGGGTGGCCGGCCCGCATCCCCGGCGCGGCCCACGCCGTCGACTGGACGCGGGCCCAGGATTGGACGTTCGAACCACTTGACCCCGTGGCCTTCCCGGCCGTCGGGCTCGCCCAGCGGGCCGGCGCAGCGGGGGGTTGCGCCCCCGCGGTGTTCAACGCCGCGAACGAGGCTCTGGTCGACGCGTTCCACGACGGGGGGATCGGCTTCCTTCAGATCGTCGACACACTTGCCGATGTGTTGGACGAATGGCTGAGGGACCGCCACGCCGACGTCGGGAATCCCGGTACCGTCGAAGACGTCGAGCAGGCTGAGGAGTGGGCCCGGGGCCGGGCCCGCGGGCTGCCGGCCGGCTGACCCCGGCCCAGCGGACGAGAGGAGCGCGCGGCGATGCCCACGTGGCTGCTCTACACCCTGGGCGTCCTCGTCTTCGCGGTCGGCCTGCTGCTCTCGATCGCGCTGCACGAGATCGGGCACATGGTCCCGGCGAAGAAGTTCGGCGTGAAGGTCACCCAGTACATGGTCGGCTTCGGCCCGACGGTGTGGTCACGCAAGCGCGGCGACACCGAATACGGGTTCAAGGCGATCCCGCTCGGCGGTTACATCCGGATGATCGGCATGGTCCCGCCGCGCGCCGACGGCAAGGTCTCCCGCTGGCCCCGGCGGATGGCCACCGCCATCGAGGACTTCCGCCAGGTCAGCCGTGCTGAGGTGCAGATCGAGGACGAACACCGGCAGTTCTACCGCCTGACCCCGGGCAAGAAGATGATCGTCATGCTCGGCGGGCCGTGCATGAACCTGCTCATCTACCTGGTCCTCACGGTCTTCCTGGTGATGACGATCGGCGTCCCGCATGCCGACGAGACCACCCGGGTGGCCAGCATCACCAAGTGCCTCGTGCCGGCGACCTCGACCGACGCGAACAAGACGACCTGCCCGCCCAACGCCAAGGATGCACCGGCCTACCACCGCCTGCAGCCCGGCGATCAGATCCTGGCCGTCAACGGCACGGCGATCAAGAGCTGGAGCCAGCTGGTCGCCATCATCGAGCCCTCGGCCAACAAGCCGTTGTCGATGCAGGTGCAGCGCCAAGGCGAGGTCGTGTCGCTCTCGATCACGCCGGTCCGCAACCTGAAGTACGTCAATGGCTCGACCACCAAGACCAAGGAAGCCGGTTACCTCGGTATCTCCTCGGCGATTCACCAGTACTACGCCACCTTGCCGATCACCGGGGTGCCCGGCCAGATCGGCAGCCAGCTGAACCTCGGGGTCCAGGCGCTCGGCCGCTATCCCGAGAAGATCGCCAGCCTCTACCGGACCGTCTTCGAGGGTCAGAAGCGCGACCCGCAGGGCGCCGTGGGTGTAGTGGGGATCGGCCGCATTTCCGGCGATCTCGCCAGCAGCAAGCAGTTCACGACGAAGGACAAGATCTATACGCTGCTCGGCCTGCTGGCCAGCGTGAACCTGCTGCTGTTCTTCTTCAACCTGCTGCCCCTGCTGCCGCTGGACGGCGGCCACGTGGCCGGGGCGTTGGTCGAGGCGGCCAAGCGGGGGCGGGCCCGCCTGCGCGTCCGACGGCACCCGGTCGCGCCCGACGGCACCGTCCGCACCCGGACCCCGATCTTCGTCGACACCGCGCAGATGCTGCCGGTCATGTACGCGGTCGCCTCGGTGCTGATCGTGGTGACCTTGCTGACCCTCTACGCCGACATCGTCAAGCCCATCACGCTCTCGGGCGGATAATGGAGTCATGACCGTCAATCTCGGTATGCCCGCACCACCTCCCGTCGTGCTCACCCCGCGCCGCAAGTCGCGCCAGATCCAGGTCGGGTCCATCGCCGTGGGTGGTGACGCGCCGATCTCGGTCCAGTCGATGACGACGACCCTGACCTCCGACGTCAACGCGACGCTGCAGCAGATCGCCGAGCTCACCGCCGCCGGCTGCGACATCGTGCGCGTCGCCTGCCCGTCGGCCGACGACGCGGAGGCGCTGCCGGCGATCGCGCACAAGTCGCAGATCCCGGTCATCGCCGACATCCATTTCCAGCCGAAGTACGTGTTCGCGGCGATCGACGCCGGTTGCGCCGCCGTCCGCGTCAACCCCGGCAACATCAAGGCGTTCGACGACAAGGTCGGCGAGATCGCCAAGGCCGCCGCCGATGCCGGGGTCTCGATCCGCATCGGCGTCAATGCCGGTTCGCTCGACAAGCGGCTGCTGGCCAAGTACGGCAAGGCGACCCCCGAGGCGCTGGTCGAGTCCGCCCTCAACGAGGCCGCGCTGTTCGAGGAGCACGACTTCCGCGACTTCAAGATCTCGGTCAAGCACAACGACCCGGTCATTATGGTCCGCGCCTACGAACTGCTGGCTGAACAGTGCGACTACCCGCTGCACCTCGGCGTCACCGAGGCCGGCCCGACCTTCCAGGGCACGATCAAGTCCTCGGTCGCGTTCGGGGCCCTGCTCTCGCGCGGCATCGGCGACACGATCCGCGTCTCGCTGTCGGCCCCGCCGGTCGAAGAGGTCAAGGTCGGCCTGGCCATCCTCGAATCGCTCAACCTGCGCCAGCGTCGTCTCGAGATCGTGTCCTGCCCGTCATGCGGCCGGGCCCAGGTCGACGTCTACACGCTGGCCGACAAGGTGACGGCCGGGCTCGAGGGCATCGAGGTGCCGTTGCGGGTCGCCGTCATGGGCTGCGTCGTCAACGGTCCCGGCGAGGCGCGAGAGGCCGACCT
>CAXTHY010000050.1:0-15806 GCA_964244175.1 uncultured Jatrophihabitans sp.
CGACGTCGATGACGAAGATCTGCCGGTGCACCAGGCCGTACGAGAACGTCGCGGTCAGGTTGTCGCCGCCGCTCTCGACGAGGACGAGATCGAGCTCGGGGTGCTCGGCCTCGAGCGCCTCGACGGCGTCGAGGTTGGGCGTGATGTCGTCGCGGATCGCGGTGTGCGGGCAGGCGCCGGTCTGCACGGCGCGGATGCGGTCGTCGGGCAGGATCCCTTGGCGGCGCAGGAAGTCGGCGTCCTCGGTGGTGTAGATGTCGTTGGTGACGACGCCGATCGTGAATTCGGCCGAGAGCGCGCGGCACAGGGCGGCGACGAGCGCGGTCTTGCCGCTGCCCACCGGGCCGCCGATGCCGATGCGCGGCACCCGGGCGCCGGCCGGTGCGCCGGCCGGCAGGTGATCGTGCTGGCCGTGCTCGTTGTGCTGGCCGTGGTCGTTGTGCTGGCCGTGGTCGTTGTGCTGGCCGTGGTCGTTGTGCTGCGGCGGCCGCAACCAGTCAGGACGCAAAGAGACGCACCTCCGTGGTCAGGTGGAAGTCGGCGAGCAGGTCGAGCGCCGGCGAGCTGGCCGCCGGCAGCCCGCCGATCTCCCCTTCTCGGGTGCTCAGCTGACCACTTTCGGGCGTCGAAAGTGGTCGTCTCGGCACCCGAGAAGGGGCGAGGTCGATTTCGGACGCGAGTTGCGCGAGCATCGCCTGGACCGCGAACGGGTCGAGGCCGAGCAGCCGGACGGCGGCGCTGGCCGGTGCGCTGACCGCGCCGAGCGCGGCGGCGCGGGCGGCGAGCTCGGGTGTCCCGCCGGCCGCCGCCACGGCCGCGCCGAGCACGATCGGGTGGTGCGGGACGGCGCTGCCCCAGGGCGGCTCGAACGCGGGCAGCATGGCGCGCACCAGCCGGGCCAGCCCGCGGCCGAGTTGGTGCGACGCGGCCCGCATGGCCTCCGACGGCGTGCGAGCCTCGAACTCGGCCTCGAGCTCGGCCCACGGGTCGGCGCCGCTGATCTTGTGCGCCGTGCTGTTGCGGGGCGTCGGGTGCTGCACAAGATCAGGTGGGCCGAGCCACAGATCCGCTGCGGCGGCGGCGAACGCGGCGGCCACCCGGCCGCTGGTCAGGAGGCGGCCCCGGCAGAACGCCTCGACGTCGGCCAGGTCGCGCACCCAGCCCGCCGCGATGGCGGGCTCCATCCCGGCCGAGTGATTGTGCCCCCCGGCCGGCGAGCGCGAGTCGAGCAGCAGCAACAGCAGCGCGGACCCCGACACCCCCGACACCCCCGGCAAGTTGTCCGCGCTTGCCGTCGTCATGGCGACGCCAAGCGCGGACAACTTGCCGGGGGAAGGGACGCGGGGCGCACCAGAAGAGGACGCATCAGAACAGGAAGTAGCGCTGGGCCATCGGCAGCTCGGCCACGGGCGCCGGCTCGATCAGCTCGCCGTCGATGCGCACCTCGAACGTCTCGCTGTCGACGTCGATCGACGGCAGCGCGTCGTTCTCGGGCAGGTCGGCCTTCGACAACCCTGACACGTCGGCGGTGGGCAGCAGCGGCCGCTCCGATTCCCACCGATCCCCCAGCCCGTCCGCCAGCGCCACCGCCGACACGAACGAGCGCCCCAGCCGCGCCGGCAACGAGCCGAACGAACCGAACATCGGCCGCGGCAGCAGCGGCTGCGGGGTCGGGATGGACGCATTCGCGTCGCCCATGTTCGCCGACACGATCACGCCGGACTTGAGCACCACGTGCGGCTTCACCCCGAAGAACGCCGGCTCCCACAGCACCAGATCGGCCAGCTTGCCGGCCTCGACCGACCCGATCTCCGACGCCAGCCCGTGCGTCACCGCC
Source organism: uncultured Jatrophihabitans sp. (assembly GCA_964244175.1). Classification (GTDB taxonomy): domain Bacteria; phylum Actinomycetota; class Actinomycetes; order Mycobacteriales; family Jatrophihabitantaceae; genus Jatrophihabitans. The sequence goes on from CAXTHY010000050.1 coordinate 1,838, forward strand.
GGCGCGATCGTGTACTTGGCGACGTAGCGCCGGGCCCGCAGGTTGTCAGCAGCGCCGTCGCCCGGCAGCGATCCGCGGCGTCCCTTCATCACATGCGCCGTCTGCCACGTGCGGATGATCGTCTCGCCGATGCGGCCCATGGCCTGCGAGTCCGACCCGATCATCGAGATCGCACCCAGGTCGTGCAGCACGTCCTCGGCCGCCATCGTCGACGGCCGGATACGTGACTCGGCGAAGGCGAGGTCCTCAGGTATCGACGGCTTCAGGTGGTGGCACACCATCAGCATGTCGAGGTGCTCGTCGAGCGTGTTGCGCGTGTACGGACGCGTCGGGTTGGTCGACGACGGCAGGACGTTGGCGTGCGCGGCCACCCGGATGATGTCCGGCGCGTGCCCGCCCCCGGCCCCCTCGGTGTGGTACGTGTGGATCGGCCGGCCGCCGATCGCGGCCAGCGTCGACTCGAGGTAGCCGGCCTCATTGAGCGTGTCGGTGTGGATCGCGACCTGGACGCCGGCCGCGACGGCCACGGTCAGGCAGGCGTCGATCGCGGCCGGGGTCGTCCCCCAGTCCTCATGCAGCTTGAACCCGGCGGCACCGGCCCGCAGCTGCTCCCACAGCCCCTCGGCCGACACCGTGTTGCCCTTGCCCAGCAGCACGATGTTGACCGGCCAGGCCGTCGTCGCCCGCAGCATCGCGTCGAGCCAGAACGCGCCGGGGGTGACGGTGGTGGCCTTCGTCCCCTCGGCCGGTCCGGTGCCACCGCCGATGAACGTCGTCATGCCGGCCGCGAGCGCCACCGGGATCTGCTGCGGCGCGATCATGTGGACGTGGCTGTCGATGCCGCCGGCGGTCAGGATCAGGCCGTTGCCGGCCAGGATCTCCGTCGACGGACCGATCACGAGCGAGGGCGTGACACCGTCCATCGTGTCGGGGTTGCCGGCCTTGCCCAACGCGACTATGCGGCCGTCCCGCACACCGACGTCGGCCTTGATCACGCCCCAGTGGTCGAGCACGACGACGCCGGTGATGACGAGGTCGGGCGTGCCCTCGGCCCGGGTGGCGACGGCCTGGCCCATCGACTCGCGGATGACCTTGCCGCCGCCGAACACCGCCTCGTCCCCGGGGGCGGGCGCACTGCGGTCCTCGGTGACCTCGATGAACAGGTCGGTGTCGGCCAGCCGGACGCGATCGCCGGTGGTCGGCCCGTAGAGCGCGGCGTAGCGCGAGCGCGAGATCTCAGCCATCGTGTCGCAACCCTGGGACGACGCGCCGACCGGCCAGCGTCACCAGGGTGACCGTCATCGACATGCCGGGCTCGAACCGCACCGACGTGCCCGCAGGTATGTCTAGACGGAAGCCGTCGGCCGCCGCGCGGTCGAATGAGAGCGCCGGATTCGCCTGCGCGAAGTGGTAGTGCGAGCCGACCTGGATGGGCCGGTCGCCGCCGTTCTCGACCGTGAGCTCGACCGACTCACGCCCGGTGTTGAGCGCGATCAACCCGTCCGCCGCGACGATCTCGCCGGGGATCACGCGATCGGCCCGTGGACGGTGACGAGCTTGGTGCCGTCGGGGAACGTCGCCTCGACCTGTACCGACTCGATCATCTCGGGCACGCCCTCCAGGACGTCCGCGCGGGTGAGCACCGCTCGGCCGGCGCTCATCAGGTCGGCCACGGCGCGACCGTCGCGGGCGCCCTCGAGGACGAACGACGTGATGATCGCGACCGCCTCGGGGTAGTTCAGCCGCAGTCCGCGATCGCGGCGGCGCTGCGCGACATCGGCGGCGTAGGTGATGAGTAGCCGCTCCTGCTCATGCTCGGTAAGACGCATGGTCGAACGGTATTCCAGGGCCGTTTCGCGGCTGTGAACCGGCAAACCGTAGGGTCGAGCAGTGACCTCACCGCGCTGGATCGAGCTCGCCGGCGCCGACAACGTCCGCGACCTCGCCGGCCTGCCGACCACCGACGGCCGCATTGTGCAACCCGGACGGCTGATTCGGTCGGACAGCCTGCAGGGGCTGACTGACGACGACGTGCGCCTGCTGGTCGACGAGCTGAACGTGCGGGCGGTCGCCGACTTGCGCACCGGCATCGAGGTGTCGCACGAGGGGCCCGGACCGATGACCCGAGAGCCCGCGGTCGAGGTGCGCAACTTGTCGCTGTTCCTCGAATCGGGCGCGACCACCGACGCCGCGGCCGCTGACGATGCGCCCGTGGTCCTGCCCTGGCAGACCCGCGACGCCCCGGACGGAACCGACGAGGACGAGCGATGGCGGGGAGCATCCGGTGTCTACCTGCGCTACCTCGACGACCGCGGCGACTCGGTCCTCGACGCGCTGCGGATGATCGCGCACACCGACGGCGCGACGCTCGTGCACTGCGCCGCCGGCAAGGACCGCACCGGCGTCGTCGTCGCGTTCGCGCTGGCCGAGGTGGGCGTCACCCGCGCGGCGATCGTCGACGACTATGCCCACAGCGCCGAGCGCATCGGCGCAATCTTTCGCCGCCTCTCGTCCCGGCGCACCTACGCCGCCGAGCTGGGCACCGAGGACGCCGACCGCCACAAGCCGAGGGCCGTCACGATGGAGCGCCTGCTCGACGCCATGGACGAGCAGTTCGGCGGCATCCCGGCCTGGCTGCGCACGCACGGCTGGACCGACGCGGACGCCGCCGCGCTGCGCCACCACCTGCTCGACTGATCGTTTGCACCCGTACGCGTCGCTAATGCTCGCGACGAGACCGGCGTTGGCGCCGGTTGCGGGTGCAAGCCGGAGCTAGCCCCGGGGTTCGCCGCCCGCGCGCAGCAGCCGTTGTTTGTGGGTCGACATCGCCTTGCGCAGCAGGTCTTCCTCGACCGGCGCCACCGGCAGCGGTGTGCGGGTGCCTTCGCGCAACCCGTCGAGCAGCATCGGCAGGTAGCGTCGCCACAGATCGGGCGCGACGTCGCCGGTGACGTCGGCGACCGTGCACAGCATCATCAGCACGATGCCGATGTCGGTGGCGTCGGCATCCTGGCGCAGATCCCCCGAGGCCTTGGCGCGGGTGACGAGTCGGTTGAGCAGCGGGCTGAGCCGGTCGCTGACCTGCTCCATGTGCTCGGCGTCGTGCACACCCATCAGCACCTCGCGCAGACCGCGGTCGGCCATCTGCGCCGCCGCCGCGCCCTCGAAGAACGCGACCATGCCGCCCCAGGCGTCCGCACTCTCGGCCGCGTCGGCGGCGAGGGCGACGATCGCGTCGATGGCCTCGCCGAAGATCGCCTTGGCCAACTCGTACTTGTTGGCGAAGTGTCGGTACGCGGTGGCGACGCCGAGTCCGGCGTGGTGGGCGACCTCGTCCAGGCTGGCCTCGAGCCCGCGTTCGGCGAAGACCTCGCGGGCGGCGGCGACGAGCAGGGCCCGGTTGCGCACCGCGTCCTTGCGCAGTGGACGGGAGGCGGCGACAGCCTCAGTCGTACTGGTCATCGTCGACCTCCCGTCCGTCCGTCGCGCTTTAGACTACGACGCTGGCTGATTCGGCGCTGCCCTGCGGGATCCCGGGCCGCAGCACGATCGCGCTGAGCACGGCACCCAGGACGAAGATCGCACTGGCCCACCAGAAGGCCGTCGTGTAACTGTGGATCTCGGCGTTCGCCTGCAGCAACTGGGCCGCGCCGCGCGTGCCGGCCGAACCCAGGTGGCTGGTGGCGTAGGTGCCGGCCGCCGTGGCCGCGATCGTGTTGAGCAGCGCGGTGCCGACGGAGCCGCCGACCTGCTGCATGGTGTTGACGGTCGCCGAGGCGACGCCCGAGTCGGTGGCGCTGACCCCCATGGTGGCCAGGCTGAAGCCGGGGGCGAACACCAGGCCGAGGCCGGCACCGAGCAGCAACAACGCGGGCAGCACGTGCGAGGTGTAGCTGGTGTCCAGACCGATGCGGGTGAGCAGGTACATCGCCACCGCGGCCAGCAACATGCCGGACGGAATGAGCACCTTCGAGCTGACCCGGCCGAGCAGCACCGTGCTACCCGCCGCGGCCACGACCACGAGCACGCCGGTCAACGGCAGGAACGCGAGGCCGGTCTGGATCGCGCTGTAGCCGAGCGACTTCTGCAGGTAGTACGTCAGGAACAGGAAGACGGCGAACATGCCGGCGGCCGAGGCGAACATCGCCAGGTACGCGCCCCCGCGGTTGCGGTCGAGGACGATGCGCAGCGGGAGCAACGGCTGCGACACACGCTGCTGGATCGCGACGAAGAGCACGAGCAGCACGGCGGCGGCGATCAGGAAGCCGACGGTGACGCCGTTGGCCCAGCCGTCGGTCTCGGCGTGCGAGAACCCGAACACCAGGGCGAACAGACCGGCCGAGACGACGAGCGTGCCGGGCAGGTCGAGCTTCGGGCGCTTCACCGCGCGGCTGTGCTCGAAGAGCAGGAAGCCGCCCACGATGCCGATGACGGCGAAGACGAGGTTGACGAACAGCGTCCAGCGCCAGTTGGCGTACTCGGTGAGGAGGCCGCCGAGCAGCAGTCCGACGGAGGCACCGGCGCCGGCGATGGCACCGAAGATGCCAAACGCCTTGTTGCGCTCGGCCCGGTCGGTGAACGTCGTGGTCAGCAGCGAAAGGATGGCCGGCGCGAGCAGCGCGGCGAACACGCCCTGCACGGCGCGCGCGGCGATGAGCATGCCGACGTCGACCGAGGCGCCGCCGATGGCGGAAGCGACGGCGAAACCGATCATGCCGACGATGAAGACCCACTTGCGACCGAAGATGTCGGCGATGCGGCCGCCGATCAGCAGCAGCGAACCGAAGGCCAACGCGTAGGCGGTGACGATCCACTGCCGGGAGTTGTCGGAGAACGCGAGGTCAGTCTGGGCGGTGGGCAGCGCGATGTTCACGATCGTCGAGTCGAGCACGACCATCAGTTGCGCGATGCCGAGGACGGCGAGGATCCACCAGCGCTTGGGATTGGCGGTGGTCACCGAAGACGACGGGTTGGACGTCTTCTCGAGGGTGGTGGTCATTGGTACTCCTACGTTGAGGGCGTTCCGGAGCCGAGCACTCCGTTTCCTCTGCCACCGTACGCCTGAAACGGAGCTTGTCACTCCATTTATCTGTCTCGTGGGCCACAGAACGAGCGAGGGCGGCGGCTCAGCGCAGGAAGTCCTGCAGCGAGCGCTGCCGGACCGACGCGGTCGTCTGCAGGGCGGCCTGAACCGCGGCGGACTCGATCATTGCCCGGATCGCTGCGTCGGCGCCGGTCTCGCCGGGCCCACCGGTGGACGGGCCGACGCTTGGGTGCCCAGCGAACTCGTCCGGACAGCTCATCGCAGCTCCTCGGGACCACTCGCAAGCTCGGGTCCGTCGTCGCCGCGATACGGCTCCTTCGTCGCCGACCATGCTTCCTGGATCGCTCCGCAAGCGTCGCTCACTGGATAGCCCCCTCGGGACCGGCTGCAGCGTGGGCGCGGGAGAGCAGCAGCCGGCGGTTCTCGTCGGTCGCCTGGTCGATCTCGAGGGCCAGCAACCGCAGCGCCTCGCGGTGTTCGAGCAGTACGAGCGGCCACGGGTCCGGGGCGAAGGCGGCCAGCTCGCGCAGCGATGTGTCACCGGGCAGGGCGTAGTGCCGGACCAACTCGTTGACTTCGGCGGCCCGGCCGACCTCGTGCTCCTGCAGCGTGTCGGCCGCGGTCCGGACCTCCTGGTCGGCCTTCGGCAACCAGCGGGCCGCGCCGGAGGACAGGATCAGTTGTTGCTCGACCAGCCGGAACAGCAGGTCCTCGAGGATCTCGCGCTCGCGCCACAGCAGCGCCGCCAGGTCTGCGATGGTGCCCGCGACATCGTCGCGCTCGGGGTGAGTGCCCCTGAGCTGCGACCCGGTCATGTCACATCAATCGGCGGCCGCCGCCCGGACCTGAGGTTGCCACGCCAACGTGTTCGGTAGCGTCGGCTCCTCCGGAGGGCTCGCATAGTGGCCGAGTGCGGCGGTCTTGAAAACCGCTATGGCTGGTGACAGTCATCGTGGGTTCGAATCCCACGCCCTCCGCTCCTGGTCCGTCGCTGGGCCGCCACCCGTCCGCGCGGTACCAAACTGCGAAGCGAGTGGTACCGTTCGTCCATGAGCACCAACCTACGACTGGGCGACGAGCTTGCCGCCGCGCTGCGTCACGCAGCCGTGCAGCGAGGCCAGTCACAGCAGGAGATAGTCCGCGAGGCGATTGCGAAGGAGCTTGGGCTGGCACCGGCCCCGACCCCCATGGCGCGGGCGATCCAATCAGGGTTGATCAAGCCGCCGACCCCCTACCGCGAGGTCGTTGCGGCGGTTCGACTCCCGAAGGGCACGACGACACTCGACCTACTTGATCGTGACGATCGTTGAGCGGGATCTACGTCGAAGCCAGCGCGGCACTGAAACGCGTATTTATCGAAACGGGCGGCGATTTCGTGGAGCAGACTCTCCAGGCTCGAGTTAGTTCCGGTGAGGTGGTGGCGACCTCTACGCTGACGTGGATCGAGGTAACCCGTTCACTATTGCGAAGCGGATCCGGGGATATCGAGAACCGAGTCGAGGCCGCGCTGTCCGGCATTGCCGAGCTGCCGCTGCACGATGCCGTTCTCGACCGGGCGCGAATGATCGGCCCGGCAGGCCTTCGCGGTCTCGATGCCATCCACCTCGCGTCCGCGGTCGCGCTGGGCGCGACCGAGTTGCTCACCTTTGACTCGCGCCTTGCCGCTGCGGCGAATTCGGTGGGTGTGAAAGCCATTCCACGCCCTCCCCTCGGGGCAAGCGGTTGACGCTCTTCCTCACCCAGCTCGGCCGTCCGTTGGACTATCGGAACTCACGGCCGCGACACGCTGGGGAGTTTGGTCGCACCGTGTCGGGGCCTCGCCGCCGCGATTCTGTCGCAGCTCAGCCGTACGCTTCGCGCATGGGGCAGGAAGCGTACGACGCAGCCGACGTCGCGGCTGAACTTCGCCGCCGCATGCCGGGTATCGGCCAGAAAAAGCTGCACAAGCTGCTGTACTTCTGCCAAGGGCGTCATCTGGCTGACGTGGGCAAGCCCTTGTTCAGCGAATCAATCGGGGCCTGGGAGATGGGCCCCGTGGTAGGCGGGTTGTGGAAACTCGAGCAACAAGACGGACCCGTGACCGAGGGGCGTTTGCTCGACCAAGGGGCGTTGAACACGATCGGCTTTGTGCTTAGTCGCTATGGCCGACTCACCGGTCGTGACTTGGAGATTCTGACGCACCACCAGCCACCCTGGAACAAGGCGAGGACTCGCGGTGGCGCAGCGGGCGACCGTTCGCCCAAGATTGCTGCGAGCGATCTCGCGGAGTTCTTCAGCTCCAGTGATGACCTCGACGACGAGTCTCAGGCCCAGGCAGTCGCCGAAGAACTCCGGGAATTCCTGCGTGGCGTTGCTGACCGGTTGGCTATCGCGGCGCGTCCCGACAACCTATCGCGCCTGCAGGATCGCCTAAGAGGGTTGTCGCAAGCTGGTCGATGATGTGCCCAGCTTCTGGCGGCTGGCGGGATTCGAAGATGCGCTCGACAGGTGGATCGCGATCGAGGATCCAACTGTCGATCTTCGCTTCGTCGTCACCGAATGGATAGTCGGACGTGCGGACGATCCGTACGCGGGAGTCCGACGCCACCATGACGTCGCTCCGAACTACTGGTTGGCAGTGGTTCCCGGTTCTCGCGAACGTGACGCCGTCGTCGTTTGCGGCTACTGGATCGATGAAGAGACCCGGTCCGTACGCTGCGACACCATTGCCACGCTCGGATGGCCGATCTGATCCAGCCGCTCACGGGTATGAAAGCCATTCCATAAGGGTCAGGTGAACGCCCCTGTGCCGGTGATATCACGTCCGACGATCAGCGTCTGCATCGTCTCGGTGCCTTCGAAGGTGTGGATGGATTCGATGTCGGTCATGTGCCGGATGACGTGGTTCTCGAGCAGGATGCCGTTGCCGCCGAGCAGGTCACGCGCCGCGGCGAGTACCTCGCGCGCCTTCGACGTGTTGTGCAGCTTGGCCAGACCGGCCAGAGTCGGGGTGAGCTGGCCGAGCCCGGCCAGCTTGCCGATCTGCGCGCAGTAGAGCTGCATCGCGGTCACGTCGGCGAGCATGTGGACGAGGCGCTGCTGCACGATCTGGAAGCTCGCGAGCGGCTGGCCGAACTGCTTACGCTGTTTCGTGTAGCTCAGCGCCGCGTCGAAGCCGGCGACGGCGTGGCCGAGCGCCATCCACGCACAGTCGCTGCGCGTCGTGGCGAGCACATCGGCGCAGTCGGCGAAGGAGTTCGCACCCGGCAGCCGGTTCGACCCGGGCACCCGCACGCCGTCGAGACTGATCTCGGCCTGCCAGACCGCCCGCAGCGAGCCCTTGCCGGTGATGACCTGGGCCTCGAAACCGGCCGTGCCCTTCTCGACGAGGAAACCCTTGACCTGCTCGTCCTCGGCGTCGCGCGCCCACACCACGATCACGTCGGCGATGGTGGCGTTGCCGATCCACTTCTTCGCGCCGTCGAGGACCCAGCCGTCGCCGTCGCGGCGGGCTGAGGTCTCGAGCGCGATCGAGTCCGATCCGTGGTCGGGCTCGGTGAGCGCGAACGCACCGATGGCCTCGCACGCGGCCAGCCTGGGCAGCCAGCGCTGCTTCTGCTCCTCCGACCCACACCGGTAGATCGCCGTCATGGCCAGGCCGGCCTGCACCCCGAGGAACGTCGCCAGGCTGCCGTCGCCGCGCGACAGCTCCATCTGAACGAGGCCGGCTGCCACCGGGTCGAGGGTTGGGCAGCCGTAGCCGTCGATGCCGGCGCCGACGACGCCGAGTTCGGCCAGCCGGCGCACCAGCGGCCACGGGAAGTCGGCGCGTTCCCAGTAGTCGTTGATGACCGGCAGCACTTCGTCGTCGACGAAGGCCCGTACCCGGTTCAGCACGTCCGCCTGTTCCGGGGTGAACGGATCGCGCAGCGACAGGAAGTCGGTGCCCAGTGCCTCGCCGATGTCGGCGCCCGTCTCCGTCATCGGGTCGTGCACTGGGACGTGTCGGTCGTTTCCGCGGTCATCGGTGACTTCCAGACGCTCGAGTGACTTCGCGCAGTCCTACCACGCAGCGTCGAATGTGACCTACGCAATGCGCACCGACGGATGGCGTGCCGGTACGTCGATCGCGCCACCAGGAGATCCGCGCTACCAAGACGATGCGGGTCAGCTGACCGGCTACGGTCGCCCGGTGTGCACCGTCGTCACCCACTGGACGCGCGGCGACGCCGTGCGCATCCTGGCCGTCCGCGACGAGTTCGTGTCGCGCGACTTCGACGATCCGGACGAATGGTGGCCTGATCACCCCGGCGTCGTCGGCGGCCGCGACCGGCGCGCCGGCGGCAGCTGGTGCGTCGCGAACATCGCGGCCGGCAGCACGGCGCTCGTGCTGAACCGCACCGAGCGGCACACCGGCACCCCGTCGCGCGGCCGGCTACCCCTCGCGGCGATAGCCGTGGGCGACGAGTGGCCGCAGCACCTCGACCACCGCGAGATGGCCAGCTTCATCCTGGTGCTGGCCGACCCGTCCGGCGTCACGGCCTGGACCTGGGACGCGGTCGCGTTGACACGCGCCGACCTCGAACCGGGTACGCACATGATCACCACCCTCGGCGTGGACGCCGAGGACGAGAAGACGGCCCGGTTCGCCACGCAGTTCGACGACCCGGACTGGAAGGCGGTGGTGAGCGCGCGCCCGCCGGCCGACGACCGGACGGCGCTCGTCGTCCGGCACGAGTTCGAGACCGACACGTACGCGACCGTGCTGGGCCAGCTGATCGAAAGCGCACCAGGTCGGCTGCGGATCAGTTATTCGCGTACGCCGTGGATCGCGACCGACTGGACCGATCGCGAATGGTGTTGAGCCGCGCCCGCGTCAGAGCGCGGTGACCAGCTCGTCGAGCATCCGGTCCAGCGCGCCGACGGCGATCGACAAGTGACCCTCGCCCGCCTCGAGATGGGCGGTAGCGCCGGGGATGTGCGCGGCCAGCCACTGACCGTGCGCGAACGGCACCATCAGATCGGCGTCGCCCTGCCACACGAAGGTGGGCACCGCGACCTCGGACAGGTCGAAGCCCCATGGGCGGCAGAACGAGAGGTCGTCGTCGACCCAGCCGTCAACCCCCGTCCGCAGGCCTTCGGCGAAGTTCGCCGCGGTGTCGGCGCCGAACTCGTCGGTCAATACCGCGACGTCGACGGGCGGGAGCAGCGTGCTCAGGCCGCGGACGATCGCGGCGGCATCGGCGCGACGCAGATCAGGGGCCGTCTCTTCGTGCGCCGCGCGGATCGCGGATTCGCCGTCGAGCGCGAGCCCGACCTCCGCGACGTTCTGCTCGCCCATCCCGGCGACGAAGTCCAGGCCGGGGACGCCGTAGGGCCCGAGCCCAGCGATCAGCAGCACCCCGGCGACCCGGTCGGGCAGCCGGGCACCGGTCGCGAGCGCGTGCGGGCCACCGCCGGACCAGCCACCGGTGAGGCAGCGCGGCGCATCCAGGTGGTCGAGCACCGCGGCGATATCGGCGGCCACGTCCACCACTGACCGGCCGGCGGCGCGGTCGGAGTCGCCGTAGCCGGCCCGGGAGTAGGTCACCAACCGCAGCCCGCGCGCATGCGCGGCCCGGGCGAGCGCGCCGAACTGGAGTACCGACCCGGGCGTGCCGTGGTGGAACACGAACGGGATGCCGGAGTCGGGCCCGTGGACCTGGATGTCGAGCCCGCGGTTGTCGGGCAACTCGATGCGCGTCACGCCCCGATCGTGTCAGACCGCCGGCCGTGGCCGAATGACCCGCTGGCGCCGCCAACCAGCCGTGACCGTCCGCCCTCGCTTGGCCCCATGCGCGAGCGGTGGCGAGGGCGATTTAGCCGCGCGGGCCTGGGGCCAAGCGGGGCAGCGGCGGCGCCGGGCCTAGGGCCAAGCGGGGCAGCCGCGGAGCCGGGCCTGTGGACAACGCGCTCCGGACCGATATCGCTGGCAGCCTCGTCCGCATGCGCGCCGTCCCGCCGATCGCCGCTACCCAGTTCGGCGTCTTCTCGTCTGCGCAGGCGCTGCGGTCCGGCTGGACGTCGCACGCGCTGCGACACGCAACGCAGACCGGTGCGCTGCTCCGGCTCCGGGCCGGCATCTACGCGCCGGCCCCGACGCTGAGCGGACTGCCGCACGTCGACGATGTCGAGCGACTCCGCACAGCCGCGGCGGCCGTCTCGGTCGTCAACAGGCGAGTGACGATCAGTCATGCCGCGGCCGCGACACTCCTCGGCCTGTGGCTGGTCACTATCCCGGAGCAGGTCTGCGCCACGTTCCCGCGCGGACGGCGCGGCGCGATGCCGGGCGTGCACCGACACCGATCCCGACTGCTTCCGGGACACGTCGTGCGTGACGGTCGGGTCCTGCGCACCTCAGCCGCCCGCACCGTCGTGGACGTCGGCCGCGAATTGGGAGCCGATGCTGCGATCGCGGTCGTCGACTCGGCCTTGCGGACCCGGCTCACCACCCGCACGGAGTTGGCCGCAGTGCTGGCGGCCTGCGCAGGGTGGCCCGGCGTCCGGGCGTCCGCACGGGCCATCGGCCTGGCTGAGCCGCGCGCGGAATCGGCGCTCGAGTCGATCAGCCGCTTGCGGATGGACGACCAGCGGCTGCCGGCGCCGGCCCCCCAGACCGACATCATCGACCGCACCGGCCACTTCCTCGGGCGGGTGGACTTCTACTGGGACGAGTTCGGGGTCGCGGGGGAGGCCGACGGTCTCGGCAAGTACGACGACAAGCCGCTCGCGCTGCGGGACGAGAAGACGAGGCAGGGACTCATGGAGGACTGCGGCCTCATCTTCGTGCACTGGGGTTGGGGCCAAGCCAGTACCGGCGGCCCGACTGCGGGCGGGGTGCGAGGATGACCGTCCGGCCGGGCGCAGGAGGCTCTCATGGCGGTACAGGACTTCGCGCGGTATCCGTTGCTGTTCGGGCCGAGCCCCGTCCATCCGCTTGAGCGGCTCACCGCCCACCTCGGCGGCGCGCAGGTCTGGGCCAAGCGCGAGGACTGCAATTCCGGCCTGGCCTTCGGGGGCAACAAGACCCGCAAGCTCGAGTACCTTGTCCCGGACGCGTTGGCCCAGGGCGCCACGCACCTGGTGTCGATCGGCGGCGTGCAGTCCAACCACACCCGCCAGGTCGCGGCCGTCGCGGCGAAGCTCGGCCTCGGTGCGCGGCTGGTTCAGGAGAGCTGGGTCGACTGGCCCGACTCGGTTAACGACCGCGTCGGCAACATCCTGCTCTCCCGGATCATGGGCGCGCACGTCCAGCTCGTCGAGGCCGGCTTCGGGATCGGGTTCAAGGAGAGCTGGGAGAACGCCCTCGCCGAGGTCCGCGACCAGGGCGGAACCCCGTACGCCATCCCGGCCGGGGCGTCCGACCACCCGCTCGGCGGGCTGGGCTTCGCGAACTGGGCCTACGAGGTCGCCGAGCAGGAGGCTGCGCTCGGCGTCTTCTTCGACACGATCATCGTCTGCAGCGTCACCGGCTCGACGCATGCCGGGATGATCGCCGGCTTCGCCGCTCTCGAGGACGCCGGCGGTCGCCCACGCCGCGTCATCGGCATCGACGCGTCGGCCAAGCTCGACGAGACGACGGCCCAGGTTACGAAGATCGCCGGCAACACGGCCGAGCTGATCGAGCTCGGACGCGACCTGCGCGACGACGAGATCACTGTGCGCGATGGCTGGGCCGGCGAGTTCTACGGCATCCCGGTCGAGTCAACGCTCGACGCCATCCGGCTCACCGGCCGCCTCGAGGGCATGATCGTCGACCCCGTGTACGAGGGCAAGTCGATGGCCGGCCTCGTCGACCTGGTGACCTCGGGCGAGATCGGCCGTGACTCGACCATCCTCTACGCCCACCTTGGCGGCCAGCCGGCGATCAACGCCTACAGCGCGCTGTTTCGCAACTGACGCGCCGCTACTGGTAGGTGACGACGTCCGGCCGGGGGTGCAGCGCCATCACCTCGTGCGGGGTCATCAGCCGGCTGTCCTGGGTGAAGAACAGCTTGAACCCGACCCCGAACGGCGGTCCCGGGAAGGCCAGCTGGTGCAAGACATTGACCTTCAAGGCCGGCGTGCCGAAGCCGTCGGCGTGCAGCACCACCTCGAGGCCGCGGTGTTGGGTGATGTTGCCGCGGTCGGGCAGCATCCGAGCCGTGAACTCGTGGACCACCAACAGCTTGTCGGGCAGGTGGTGGGCCCGGACCAACCCCGACAGCCACGTCCCCACCGCATTGATCGCGGCGGCCGAACTCGAGCCGATCCGCCCGTTGCCGGGCGACGTGTGTTGGCCCACGTGCCATTCCGGGTCGAGGGCCAGGCTCACCGCCGGGTCGAGCAGGAACGGGCGCAGCGCCTTGGCCTGGGCGAGGAACGAGCCGCGGCCGGGCTGCAGGTCGAGGATGAGCAGCATCCTGTGCGCATGGACGGCCGCGAGGTAGCCCGCGATCTTGGCCGCGTCGACCGGTTTCGAGTACGTCGCGTCGCGGCCCGGTGAGCGTTGGGCGACGGTGGCGATCAGCTCCATCGCCGGCTGGACCCGCCGTCCGTAGCCGGCGAAACCGGCGGCCCGCGCACTGATGCGGCGGGCGGCCTGCTCGGGGGTGCCGCGTCCGAGCGCCCCGAGCGCGGCGGTGCCCGGCGCCCCGTAGAAGGCGACGACGCGGGAGCGTCCCAGAATCGTCCGGCCGCCGCGGGACAGTGCCCGGACAGGCGTGGCGCGGGCCGACGACCGCCGCGGCGAGGGGCTGGCAGTCGCCGGAGTCGGCCGGCCGAGCGTCGGCAGCGGATTGCCGATCAGCGGGTCGGTGAGCCGCACGACCGGCATGGGGCTGCTCGCCGCGCCGCCCGCCACCGCGGCCACACCGCCGCTGTTCACGCCGCCGCCGCTGTTCACGCCGCCGCTGTTCACGCCGCCGC
>CAXTHY010000050.1:15816-26551 GCA_964244175.1 uncultured Jatrophihabitans sp.
CCCGTGCTCGACGACATGGACTGGCACCCGGCGAGCAGCAGTACGGCCGCCGCCGCACCTATCGTCAAGCGCCGTCGCATGGTCCGTTGATATCAGTCCGCGCCGTCGAGCAGCACAGGGCGCGCCTGCGTCGAACTAGCGTGGCAGCTCCTGCTGCAGCGCGAGGACGGCGTCGTACGCCTGCCGGCGGGGCCAGCCGGTGAGCTGGGCGAGCGCGCGCGCCGCGGTGCGGGTGGTGACGCCGTCGTCGAGCAGGGCGGCGAGCGCGGCTCTGGCGCCGGGGTCGAGCGCGGGGCCGGCCGCGGCCACGGCCGGATGCAGGCAGCAGTGGACGGCGTCGTTGCTCGGTAGGTCGGGGATGGCGTCGGGGGCCGCGCGCTGCACCGGGGCGAACTCCTGGGCGATCGTGGCGACGCCGCTGCCGCGCTCGCGGGCGGCCAGGGCCAACAGCCGGCCGAGCCCGGCCCGCCCGACGGTGACGACCACCCGGTGGCCGGCCGGGGTCTCGCGCAGCAGGTCGCGCAGATCGACATCGTCCGCGGTGAACAGGACCGGCGCCCGCGAAGGGCAGGCGGCGGCGACCGCGAGCCGGGCCGGTAAGCCGACGGTCTCGATCGGGCCGCCGGCCCGGCTGGATTCGGCACCCGCGAGGCAGACACCGGGGAGATCGGCGGTGGCGATGACCAGCAGACGGCCAGCCTCCGGGGGTGCGTGCGCCGAGCCTTTGCTCTGCTCGGTGTCACCGAGCAGAGCGTCGGTGTCGGTGTCGGTGTCGGTGCCGGTGAGCAGGGTGTCGGTGCCGGTGAGCAGGGCGCGGGCCCCGGGGTCCTCGACGATCACCCGGTCGGCGACGGCGAGTTCGGCCGCCAACCGTGGGTCGGCGCGGCGGGTCGGGTCGGCGGCGAACAGCACGACCCGCGCCTGCGCCGGGCCGGGCTCGACCCGCACCTCGACCCGGCCGTCGGTATCGCGGAGCGCGGCGACAAGCGAACGCGGCAGGTCGGCTGCGGCCGCGCTCGCCTCGGTGGCCAGGGTGCCGGGCAGCCGCAGCGCGCTGCGGCGGATCACCGCCGGGCCGCGCGGATCCCAGGACGGGTTGGCCAGCGCGTCCAAACCGAACGATTCGTCCCCGGCCGTGATGGTGATGCGCACCGGACCGGCCATCGATGCGAGGGGGTCGGGTTCGGTGCCGACGGCGATAACGCAGGTCGCGCGCTCGGTGATCGACTCGTCGGCGGTCACCTCGAGCGTCTTGGCGTGGGTCGCCCGGATCGCGCCGTGGCCGTGCCCCACCAGTCGCACGCCCACAGCCTAGGGTTGCGCTCGTGCGTCAGGTGATCGGCAAGGCGACGATCGACCTGGACGCGGCGGCGTTCGCCGCCGTCCGGTCGCGGTTCGCGGGCGTGCTGGTCGACCTCGGCACCGGCGACGGCAAGCACGTGCTCACCGAGGCGCGGCGGCGCCCGGACTCGCTGGTCGTCGGCCTCGACGCCGCGCCGGACCCGATGCGGCGCACGGCCGCGCGTGCGGCGGCCAAGCCGGCCCGTGGTGGCGTGGCCAATGCGTTGTTCGTGTGGGCGGCGGTGGAGCAGTTGCCGACCGAGCTCGCCGGCGTCACCGAGGTGCACTGCCTCATGCCCTGGGGCAGCTTGCTGCGCGCTCTCGTCACGCCGGAGCTGCCGGTGCTGCGGGCCATCGCCGCCGTCTGCGTGCCGGGGGCCCCGTTCCTCGTCACGCTCAACCTGCACGCCTGGCGGCCGGCGGTGCCGGAGGTCGGCGCGACCGTCGAGCCGACTCCTGACTCGGCGCTGGCGCAGCTGGCCCCGGCCTACGCGTCCGCCGGGTGGACGCTCGATGCCGCCGACTACCTGGACGACGCGCAGCTCGCCGAGCTCGGGACGTCCTGGACCAAGCGGCTCGGCTCCTCGCGCGCCGCGCTGGCCGTGCTCGCCCTGCGCGGACGCGTTGGGTGAGTCCCCTTCTCGGGTGCCGAGCTGACCACTTTCGGCGCGGCAAAGTGGTCAGCTGAGCACCCGAGAAGCGGGAACGGGGCGAGGACGGGACGGGGCGGGGACGGGTCAGTTCGGGTACTGGCGGCAGTACTCGTAGAGCGCCATGGCCGTCGCCGTCGCAACGTTGTAGCTGTACGGCAACCCCCAGACCGGGATCTCGACGCAGTCGTCCAGCAGCGCGAGCGCGTCCGCGGCGAGGCCGGCCCGCTCGTTGCCGATCACCAGGGCCGTGCGCTCGGCGAAGGGGTACGTGTGCAGGTTGGCCGCGTTCGTGGTCTGCTCCAGGCCGACCAGCCGGTAGCCGTCTGCCCGCAACGTCCGCAGCACCGGCGGCAGCGAGTTGCGCACCTCGAGCCGCACGCTGTCGGCGCCGTCGCGGGCCACCGTGCGGTCGATGCGGGCGTTGCCGCAGACCACCATCCGTTCGACTCCGCAACAGCCGGCCGTCCGCATGATCGTCGAGAGGTTGACGTTGCTGCGCATCGGCGCGCAGGCGACGACGAGTTGCCGCGGGTGCGCCAGCGCAGCCGGTGGCCGGTGCCGGACCTGTTCGAACACCGGTCAGCTGCCGGAGTCGGGATCGTTGAGCGCCGCCCACGCGCGCGCGGCGGCTCCGGACCACGCCGCGTGCCGCCGGGCGAACAACTGCGCCGCCGCGACGCCCAGCCATGGCGTCGGGAGCAGCGTCTCGGGCAGCGCCGGGTCGGTGAACGGGAAGCCGCGCCAGGTGTGCACCAGCGAGGTGACGTCGACGAGCGGGTCGCCACCGGCGCGCCGGTCGAAGGACGCGACGAACTGTTCGTAGCCGCGCTCGATGGCGTCGAGGTCCCATGCCTGGCGCACCATGGCCCGCAGATCGCCGAAGCCCTGGTGCGCGCCCACGAACACCTGCGCATCGGGCACCCCGGCCTCGGCCAGCACCCGCTCCACCTCGTCGACGCGTTCGGGGTGGGTGCCGATCCAGATGCCGGGCGACGGGTTGCCGAGGCCGGCCCAGCTCAGCCGGGTGCGCAGCACGTGGCGGGTCGGCCGCTCGCTCTCCGACGTGCGGGCCAGCACGAGCACCCACCGGCCGTCCCAGCCGGTGGCCGCGCCGGTGAAGCCGTAGATCCGCTCGGCGCCGTCGCTGAGCAACCGCTGCGCCGAGGACGTGAGCCAACCGTCGGCGGCGGTGCGCATCAAGGCCTGCCGGGTGGCCTTCGGCTCGACCCCGAGGCGGCGGAGCAGGTCGATGAAGGCCGAGGTCCAGGCCATCCCCTCGGCCGGCAGGACGAACTCACCCAGGACGGTGAACAGCAGGCCGCGTGCGCTGGCTGTCCCCGCGGCGTGCCGGCGCGACAGCGTGGGGGTCGCTGAGGGGGTCGGCGTCGCGGTCATGGCCGCCATTCTGGTAGATCCAACGAATATGCTACGAACTATTGACGGAACGCGGAACGAAAGTAGCATGTTCAGGTATGGCGGACCAAGAGACCCCACCCGAGACCCCCCACGTCGAGTTCCGGGTCGACCCCGCGCGCTATCGGCATTGGCGGGTGGCCGTCGACGGCGCGCTCGCCACGCTGACCATGGACGTCGACGAGCAGGGCGGTCTCGTTCCCGGGTATGAGTTGAAGCTCAACTCCTACGACCTCGGTGTCGACATCGAGCTCTATGACGCGGTGCAGCGGCTGCGCTTCGAGCATCCCGAGGTGCGCACGGTCGTGCTGACCAGCGGCAAGGACAAGATCTTCTGCGCCGGCGCCAACATCCGCATGCTGGCTGCCTCGCCGCACCCGTGGAAGGTGAACTTCTGCAAGTTCACCAACGAGACGCGCAACGGCATCGAGGACGCGACGGCGAACTCGGGCCAGACCTACGTCGCGGCCCTGAACGGGACGGCGTCCGGTGGCGGCTACGAGCTGGCGCTGGCCTGCGAGCACATCATGCTGATCGACGACCGCTCGTCGACGGTCTCGCTGCCCGAGCTGCCGCTGCTGGGTGTGCTGCCCGGCACCGGCGGGCTCACCCGCGTCGTCGACAAGCGCTTCGTGCGCCGTGATCGCGCCGACTATTTCAGCACCAAGTCCGAGGGGCTCGGCGGCAAGAAGGCCGCGCAGTGGCGGCTGGTCGACGAGGTCGTGCCGCGGCAGAGGTGGGACGACGCGGTGCGCGAGCGCGCGGCCGAGCTGGCGGCGAAGTCGTCGCGGCCGGCTGACGCGCAGGGCATCGAGCTGACCCCGCTTACCAAGCAGCGCGGCGACGACGCGATCACCTACGACCACGTGCGCGCCACGCTCGATCGTGCGGCGCGCACCGTCGAGATCACGGTGGCCGGTCCGGGCGACGACGCCCCGGCTGACGTCGCGGCGATCCACGAGCAGGGTGCAGCGTTCTGGACGCTCGCGGTGGCCCGTGAGCTCGACGACCTGATCCTCGACCTGCGCACCAACGAGGTCGAGCTGGGCACCTGGGTGTTGTGCACCAGCGGTTCGTCCGCGCGCGTGCTCGCCTACGACGCGCTGCTGCTGGCCCATCGCGACGACTGGCTGGTCAACGAGATCGTCCACTACCTCAAGCGCACCCTGAAACGGCTTGACGTCACCAGCCGCAGCCTCGTCGCGCTGATCGAACCCGGCTCCTGCTTCGCCGGGTCGCTGCTCGAGCTGGCGCTGGCCGCCGACCGTTCGTTTCAGCTGTTCGGCGTCTTCGAGGACATCGATCCGGATGCCGCGCCGGCCGCCGTGACCGTCGGTGACCTGAACCTTGGACCGCTGCCGATGGGCAACGGGCTCACCCGGTTGCAGACGCGTTTTCACGGTGACGACGACGCGCTCAACGCGGTCGAGAAGCGCGCCGGTGATGCGCTCGCGGCCGAGGACGCCGAGTCGCTCGGGTTGGTCACCTTCGCGCCCGACGACATCGACTGGGACGAGGAGGTGCGCATCACCACCGAGGAGCGCGCGTCGTTCAGCCCCGACGCGCTCACCGGCCTCGAGGCGAACTACCGCTTCGCCGGCCCCGAGACGATGGAGACGAAGATCTTCGGACGGTTGACGGCCTGGCAGAACTGGATCTTCTACCGCCCCAACGCGTCAGGACCGGACGGCGCGCTGCGCAAGTTCGGCACCGGCCAGCGCGCCGACTTCGACCGCAAGCGGGTCTGATGGGCCGCCCCACCCACCCCGAGTTGTCCGCGCGTGGCCGGGCTATGACCCCGCGACACGCGGACAACTTGGTGGACAGCAGCGAAAGGACGACTTCATGACCCTGACCGCCGACTACGGGGAGAAGATCCCGAACAACGTCGACCTCAAGGAGGACCGCCGGCTGCAGCGCGCGCTCGAGAGCTGGCAGCCGAACTTCCTCAACTGGTGGGAGTCGATGGGCCCGACGCTGCCCACCGAGGACGTCTACCTGCGCACCGCGGTCAACGTCGGCCGCGAGGGCTGGGCGCACTTCGGGCACGTCGCGATGAAGGAGTACCGGTGGGGCATCTTCCTGGCCGAACGCGACAAGGACCGCAACATCGGCTTCGGCCAGCACAAGGGCGAACCGGCCTGGCAGAAGGTACCCGGGGAGTACCGCGCCGACCTGCAGCGGCTCATCGTCATCCAGGGTGACACCGAGCCGGCCAGCGTCGAGCAGCAGCGCAACCTCGGCGCCACCGCGCCGTCGCTCTACGACCTGCGCAACCTGTTCCAGGTCAACGTCGAAGAGGGCCGGCACCTCTGGGCCATGGTCTACCTGCTGCACGCCTACTTCGGCCGCGAAGGCCGCGAGGAAGCCGAGGAGCTGCTGCACCGCAACTCCGGCAGCGACGACGCGCCGCGCATCCTCGGCGCGTTCAACGAAGAGACGCCCGACTGGCTGTCGTTCTTCATGTTCACCTACTTCACCGACCGCGACGGCAAGTACCAGTTGGGGACGTTGAAGGAGTCGGCCTTCGACCCGCTGTCGCGCACCTGCGAGTTCATGCTCAAGGAAGAGGCGCACCACATGATGGTGGGCACGACCGGGATCGACCGCGTCGTCGAGCGCACGGCCATGCTGATGCGCGAGCACGACACCGACGACGCGGGCGAGATCGCCGGGCACGGCGCGATCCCGATCGACGTCATCCAGAAGTACCTGAACTTCCACTACTCGGTGTCGCTCGACCTGTTCGGCGGCGAGACCTCGACCAACGTCGCGAACTACTACACCGCCGGAATCAAGGGCCGCTGGATGGAGGACCGGCGCAAGGACGACCACAAGCTGACCGACGACGCGATGCTCGTCGACGCCGTGCTCGACGGCGCCATCGGGCAGACCGAGGTGTCGGCGCTCGTCGGCCTCAACACCGACCTGCGCCGCGAGTACATCTCCGACTGCCAGGGCGGCGTCAAGCGCTGGAACAAGATCCTGGACGAGCACGGGCTGGGCTACCGTCTCGCCCTGCCGCACATCGCGTTCAATCGCCAGGTCGGCGCCTTCGCCGCGATCGAGGCAACGCCCGACGGTCGGCAGCTGCGCGCCGACGAGTGGGCGAAGGAGCAGGGCGCGTACCTGCCCACCGAACTCGACAAGACCCACGTCCGTTCGCTGATGCATCCGGTGTACGAACGCGGGAAGATCGCGTCGTGGATCGCGCCGCCCCGCAACGGGATCAACGGTCAGCCGTTCGACTACGACTACGTCCACCTGCCGTGACCGCCGCCTTCAATGCGTGCGAGTACCTGCTCGACCGTCAGGTTGCAGGCGGCGGCGGTGATCGTCTGGCCCTGACCGGCGTCGCCGGTGACCTGACGTACGCGCAGCTGCTCGAGCGGGTGCGCCGCGCCGCCGCCGGCCTGCGCGCGGTCGGCCTGCAGCCCGAGCAGCGGGTCGTGCTGTTCATGGCCGACTCGCCCGAGTTCGTGGTCGTCTATCTCGCCGCCATGCGGATGGGTGCGATCCCGGTCCCGGTGTCGACGATGACGAAGGCCGAGGGCCTGGCCGAGCTGCTTACCGACTCGCGGGCCCGGCTGCTGGCGATCACCCCGCAGTTCACCGACATCGCCGCGGCGGCGTTGCACAACGCCCCCGAGGTCGTCGGCGTCCTGGCGCCGCGCGCCACAGCCGTCGACACCACCCTGCCCGTGCACGTGCTCGACGACCTCCAGGGCCCGGACGACAGCACGTACCCGACCACCGCCGACTCGCCGGCATTCTGGCTCTACACGTCCGGCACGACGGGCCTGCCCAAGGCCGCGATGCACCGCCACGGCGCGATCGAGGTGGTCTGCGAGACCTACGGCCGGCAGGTGCTCGGCATCGGCCCCGGCGACCGTTGCCTGTCGGCGGCCAAGGCGTTCTTCGCCTACGGGCTGGGCAACTCGGTGCTGTTCCCGCTGGCGGTCGGTGCGGCCGCGATCCTCGAACCGGCACCGTCCAGCCCGACGACGATCGTCGAGCGCGCACGGGCCTACGGCGCGACGCTGTTCTTCGCCGGCCCCACCTTCTTCGCCAACATGTTGCGCGCCGACCTGCCGGCCGACGCGCTCGCCGGGGTACGCACCGCGGCCAGCGCCGGCGAGGCGCTGCCCGCCTCGCTGTACACGAGGTGGACCACGCACTTCGGCGTCGACATCCTCGATGGCATCGGCATGACCGAGCTGCTGCACATCTTCCTGTCCAACCGCCCCGGGCAGGTCAAGCCCGGCACCACCGGTGTCGCCGTCCCCGGTTACGACCTGCGCGTGCTGGGCGACGACGGCCGCGAGGTCGAGCCCGGTACGCCCGGCACGTTGTTCGTCCGGGGGGCGTCCACGGCCATCGGCTACTGGTCGCGCTTCGACGCGTCCCGCCAGGTGTTTCAGGGCGAGTGGCTGCGTACCGGCGACACCTACGTGCAGGACGCCGACGGCTACTACCTGTGCCTCGGGCGCACCGGCGACATGCTCAAGGCCAGCGGCATCTGGGTTTCGCCGGCCGAGGTCGAATCGCGGCTGCTCGCCCATGACGCGGTCGCGCAGGCCGTCGTGGTCGCCGCACCGGACGCCGACGGGCTCGAGAAGCCGGTGGCCTACGTCGTGCCGCGGGCCGGGGCCGTGATCGACGAGGACGACCTCATCGCGTTCACCCGCGCGGCGCTGCCGTCGTTCAAACGGCCCCGCAAGGTGATCTTCGTCGACAGCTACCCCACGACGGCGACCGGCAAGATCCGCCGCGTCGAGCTGCGGGCCATGGCCGCCACCGTCTTCACCGCGAGCGCCGAGCGCGCAACGGGCGAACTGCAGTGGGTCCGTGAGGACGCGCCCCACTGGGACGCGGCCAAGCAGCAGCTGTTCGGCGACACCGAGCTGGCCAGCGTCGGCCTCGACCGGCCCGCACCCGGAGCCGCGATCGCCGACGAGTGGTGGCGCGTCACCGACCCGGCCGGCGCGGTCGTCGGCTACGGCTGGCTCGACAGCGAGTGGGGCGACGCCGAGATCACCTTCCTGGTTGCGCCCGGTCACCGCGGCGCCGGCATCGGCGAGTTCATTCTCGGGCACCTCGAGCACGAGGCCGAGACCCGCGGGCTGAACTACATCTACAACACCGTGCCGGCCGGCCACCCCGACCGCGCCTGGATGACACGCTGGCTCGTCGCCCACGGCTTCGTCGACGCCGGTGACGGTGAACTGCGCCGCCGCGTCCGGGCCCACGCGCTGAGCTGAGGCTTCACTAGGCTGAACGGATGCTCGACGGCCGTCCCCTGATCGACGTCCACTTGCACCCGGCCCGCCTCGACGGCCTCAAGCTCCCCTGGGACGTCTGGGTCCAGAACTTCGACTCGGCCGAGTTGCGGGCGCTCTACGACGGCGACACCGTGCGGCCCGACGCGTTCGCCGCGCTGCTCGAGCGCGAAGGCGTCGACGTCGCGGTCGTCCTCGCCGAGTACAGCCCGAAGGTCACCGGAACCCAGGCGGTCGAGGACATGGCGGCGCTGGCCGCCGGCGCCGGGTCTCGGGTCCGCTTCGCCGCCAACCTCAACCCCCACCTGCACCACCCGGTCGACGACGAGCTCGTCCGCCAGCTCGACCTCGGCGCGGTCGCGCTGAAGGTGCACCCGGTGCACGGCGGCTTCCCGGTCAACGACCGCGCGCTCTACCCGGCCTACGCCATCTGCCAGGAGCGCGGCATTCCGGTCGTCGTCCACTGCGGCACGTCGACCTTCCCCGGCGCACTGAACCAGTTCGGCGACCCGGTACTGCTCGACGACGTCTTGCGCGACTTCCGCCGCCTCGATCTGGTGCTCGCCCACGGCGGGCGCGGCTGGTGGTACGACGCGGCGGCGTTCCTGGCCCTGACCAACGAGCACGTCTGGATCGAGCTGTCCGGCCTGCCGCCGTCGCGGCTACAGACCTACTACGCCCGGCACAGCTGGCCCCGGCTCACCCGCCGGATGATCTTCGGGACGGACTGGCCCGGCATCCCCGGCATCGCCACGAACGCCCGCGCGGTCGCCGCGCTGTGCCCGGACGACGAGACGGCCGGGCTGGTTCTGGCCGGCAACGCGACGCGCGTCTACGGTCTCGACGCGAACGCCGGTTGAGGGCTACGGACGCACCCCGGCGGGGCCGCGATGGTCGACCTGGTGACCCTGCCACTGACCGGGAACTGCACCCGTAACGCGGGCGGTGCGAGCTGCGTCCACATCCACGTCAGCATCCGAGGGACGGCCGGGCGCCACGCGTCGAAGTTGTGCGCGGCGCCGGGCTCGCGGTAGAGCGCTACCCGCTCGACCCCGTGCAGGGCGTCGGTGAACGCGCGCGCAGCGGCGATGTCTGCGGCGTCGGCGGTGCCGGCCGCGACCCAGAACGACGGCAGTGGCCGCGCGCCCAGGCCGAGCCGGCGTGCCGCCGCCAGCGGATCGTTCGCCTGTTCGGCGGTGACGTCGTGGTGCAACGCGTCGGCGGCCGGGCCGTCGGTCGGGCGGAAGTAGCCGTCCATGATCCCGGAGGCGCCGAACGAGGCCGGGTGGCGCAAGGCGAGGTTGGCCGCGCAGTACCCGCCGGAGGAGAAGCCGGCGATGCCCCACTCCGCCGGCACCGCGCTGGCGCGGTAGCGGGCCAGGACGACCGTGCGGACGTCCTCGGTCAGGTAGGTGTCATCGAGCGCGCCCGGCGCGTCCACGCATTCCTCGAAGTGGCGACCGACGCTCATCGTCGGCATCACGGCGATGACCGGGCCCATCAGCCGGTGCGCGATCATCCGGTCGAGCGTGCTGCGCACATGCAGCTGGACCAGCCAGTTCGCCGGCGTGCCCGGCGTGCCGTGCACCAGCTCGAGCACCGGGAAAGTGGTGTGCGCGAACGCCGGCTGGAAGTACTGAGGCGGCAGGTACACGTACGCGCCCCGGGTGATCGAGCTGCGCGGGCCGTGCAGCTCGATCGTCTGGAGCTGCCCCGACCGGACGGGACCGGCACGTCGTTGCGCGGCCGTCCCCGGCCCGTCGAAGCTGGCGTAACTGCCGGACAGGTCGGCGGACAGCTGCGACCACGTCTGGTAGTAGCCGTAGTAGTCGTTGACGATGGCCACGCCGGCCGTGACCGACATCAGCACGGCCACGAGCCCGCCGGCGACCTTGAGCGCGATCGGACGCAGCCGTACCACGCCGACGAGCGCGGCCACCGCCAGCGCGAGCAGCACGACGACGAGTGTCACCGAGTTCGGTTCCATTGCATCCCTCTCTTCGACGTCGGCCCCGGTGCGCGGGTCATGACGCGGTGCGGGCCCACAGC
>CAXTHY010000051.1:0-2035 GCA_964244175.1 uncultured Jatrophihabitans sp.
GACGAGATCCACTCGGCTAGCGTCCCGCGATCGTCGCACTCGCCGTGGCGGCACCGGCGGCCAGTGCGCCGACGTCGGCCGTCTGCAGCACCCCGCCGGACACCACGGGTGAGCCGCCGACGTACAGCGCGGCGAGCGTGGCCGCGCCAAGCACCAGCGTGCTGACCGGGTCGGCGATGCCCGCGCCCGGTAGGTCCGATACCCGCCACAGGGCGAGATCGGCCAGCTTGCCGACCTCGATGGACCCCAGCTCGGTGTCGCGGCCGAGGCAGCGGGCACCACCCATCGTCGCCATCCGCAACGCCTCCCGCGGGGCCAGTGCCTGCGGGCCGCCGCGATAGCGGGCGGCCAGCACCGACTGGTGCAGCTCGTCGACCATGCGGGCCGACTCGTTGGACGCCGACCCGTCCACGCCGAGACCAACGGGCGCGCCGGCGTCGAGCAGCCCGCGCACCGGCGCGATGCCGGCCCCGAGCCGGCCATTGGACGTTGGGCAGTGCGCGACCCCGGTGCCGCTGGCGCCGAACCGCGCCACCGCGTCCGGCGAGAGGTGCACGCAGTGCGCCATCCACACGTCCTCGCCCAGCCAGCCGAGGTCCTCGGCGTACTGCGTCGGCGTACGCCCGAACGTCTCGAGGCAGAACGCCTCCTCGTCGTCGGTCTCGGCCAGGTGGGTGTGCAGGCGCACGCCCCGCTCACGGGCCAGGGCGGCGCTGTCGCGCATCAGCTCGCCGGTCACCGAAAACGGTGAGCAGGGCGCGAGCGCGATGCGCAGCATCGACTCCGGCGCCGGGTCGTGCCAGCGCTCGATCGCCGCCGCGCTGGCGGTCAGGATCGCGTCGTGCTCCTCGACGACGGAGTCCGGCGGCAGGCCGCCGGCGGACTCGCCCAGGTTCATCGAGCCGCGCGTCGGGTGGAAGCGCAGGCCGATGCCTTGCGCGGCCAGGATCTCGGCCTCGAGCAGGTCACCGGCGCCCCGCGGGTGGACGTAGTGGTGGTCCATCGACGTCGTGCAGCCGGTCAGCGCCAGCCAGGCCAGGTTGGCCGCGGCGCCCGCGTGCACCAGCTCGGGCGTCAACCGGGCCCAGATCGGGTAGAGCGTGGTCAGCCAGCCGAACAGCGTGTCCTCGGTGGCCAGACCCCGGGTGAGCCACTGATAGAGGTGGTGGTGGCTGTTGACGAAGCCAGGCGTCACGAGCATCCCGCCCCCGTCGATGCGGGTGGCGCCCTCGAGCGGCGGGGCCGGGCCGTCACCCACCGCGGTGATGCGCGCACCGTCGAACACCACGTGCCCGCTGCGGTACTCGGTGCCCGCGGCGTCCACGGTCGCCACGTACGCGCCGGCCAACACGGTCGTCGTCACCGCCACCCCTCTCGCCGCCCGACCCTCCACCCTGCCTGGCCCGGATTACCGCGCCGTTTCACGATCCGCGATAGGTCGAGTAGGCGTACGGGCTCAGCAGCAGGGGGACGTGGTGATGGGCCGCCGCGTCGGTCACCCGGAAGACGACGACGACCTCCGGATAGAACGTCGCGGCACCGAAGTAACCCTCGACATCGAAACGGAGCCGGTAGTCGCCGGCGGACGCGTCGGTGGCCAGGTCGGCGACCCGGCCGTCGGCGTCGGTCTGCCGCTGCGTCACCCGCGTCCACGTGTCGCCGGCGCGCCGCTCGAGGACGACGGCCACCGCGGCCGCCGGCCGCCCGGCCACCGCGTCGAGGACGTGCGTGGAGATGCTCACGTCAAGACCCGGGCCAGACGCAGGCGCGCGATCGCGGCGAGTTCGCGGCGCACGACCTCCTGCTCGGCCGCCGGGTCGTTGTCGAGCCGCTCGTGCAGCGCGCCCAGCAGCTGCTCCGGGGCCCGGCCGGTGGCGCACACCAGGAAAACGAACCCGAAGCGGCGTTCGTACTCGACGTTGCCGCGGTGCAGGGCGGTGACCATGTCGCCGCCCGCGGTGGCGGCGCTGGCCTGCTCCTCGCGCGACCACGTCGATTCCTGGTCGGCCCCGCCGGCCCGCTCGCCGATGCGGGG
>CAXTHY010000051.1:2045-22215 GCA_964244175.1 uncultured Jatrophihabitans sp.
TCGAGCAGGTCGAAGATCGGCGGAAACCCCGGGTCCTCGACCACGACGCGGTCGAGCTGCATCCGCAGACCGGGGAACTCACGGAGGACCCCTTGCGCGAAGGCCACGGTCGCGGACCGGCCGTGGAGCTCCAGCCCGTCGACGACGACCTCGACGTCCGGGTCGTACAAGGCCGCGAGCGCGTCGAAGTCCGGGTACGGGCGGGCCGCGGCCATGGCGGCCACCCACCGTTCACTCGAGCAGGCCGGGTGCAG
Source organism: uncultured Jatrophihabitans sp. (assembly GCA_964244175.1). GTDB lineage: Bacteria > Actinomycetota > Actinomycetes > Mycobacteriales > Jatrophihabitantaceae > Jatrophihabitans. The sequence goes on from CAXTHY010000051.1 coordinate 2,300, forward strand.
CAGGTTCCGGGCGTCGAGGTCGGGCAGCGCGTTGAACGCCGGCACGTCGAGCCCCCCGTCGCTCATCCCGCGGACGATAGCGTTCCTGACCACGTTTGTGTTCGGCCGTGTTCGGTTTCGACAGGGCCGCCCGAGCCGGCTGAACACCAACCCGATCGAAACATGGGTGTGCCACCATCGCCGCGATGTCCACGACCGTGCTCCGCGCCGCCCGGATGATCACGCCGACCGGCGAGCGGGCGGCCACCGCGATCCTGCGCGACGGCGTCATCGCCGACGTCGTCGAACACGCCGATCCGGGTGCGGCGCAGCTGATCGAGCTCGGCGCCGACCGCGTCCTGCTGCCCGGTCTCGTCGACAGCCACGTGCACGTCAACGAACCGGGCCGCACCGAGTGGGAGGGCTTCGCCACCGCCACTGCGGCTGCGGCCGCGGGCGGCGTCACCACGATCGTGGACATGCCGCTGAACAGCATCCCGCCGACCGTCGACGTCGATGCCCTCGCCGTCAAGCGTGCCGCCGCGCAGGGCCAGCTGGCTGTCGACGTCGCTTTCTGGGGCGGCGCGGTGCCCGGCAACGTGGGCGAGCTCGCCGCGCTGCACGCGGCCGGGGCGGTCGGCTTCAAGTGCTTCCTGCTGCCGTCGGGGGTGGACGAGTTCGCGCCGCTCGACGCCGCCGGTCTGGACGCCGCGATGCGCGCGATCGCCGGCTTCGATGGGCTGCTGATCGCGCACGCCGAAGACCCGGACATCATCGCCGCCGCCCCCGCGCCGCACGGGCGCCACTACGCCGACTTCGTCGCGTCGCGGCCGGCCGCGGCCGAGACCCGGGCGGTCGGTCAGCTGGTCGAGACCGCGCGCCGCACCGGGTGCCGCGTCCACGTCGTGCACCTGTCGAGCGCGGCCACGCTGCCGGTGCTCCGCGCGGCCCAGGCCGACGGTTTGCCGGTGACGGCCGAGACCTGCCCGCACTACCTCACCCTGCGCGCGGCCGACGTGCCCGACGGCGCGACGCAGTTCAAGTGCTGCCCGCCGATCCGCGACGACGCCAACGCCGACGCGCTGTGGGCCGCGCTGCTCGACGGCACGATCGACTGCGTCGTGTCCGACCATTCCCCCTGCACCATCGCGGCCAAGCGCCTCGACAGCGGCGACTTCGGCCAGGCATGGGGTGGCATCGCATCGGTGCAGCTCGGCCTGCCGGTGATGTGGACGGCGGCGCGGGCGCGGGGCGTCGACCTCGGGCGGCTGGCCACCTGGATGGCGGCGGCCCCGGCCCGGCTCGCCGGGCTCACCGACCGCGGCGCCATCGTCCCTGGTCGCCGCGCCGACCTGTGCGTGTTCGCGCCGGACGAGACCTTCGTCGTCGACCCGGCGAAACTGCGGCACCGCAACCCGATCAGCCCCTACGCCGGCCGAACGCTGCGCGGCGTCGTGGTGCAGACGTGGTTGGCTGGACGTCCGATCCGCGACGGCGAACGACGGGGGCAGCTGGTGCCGCAATGAGCGACGCTTGCGGAGCGAACAGGAGGGCCGTGAGCGACGCTTGCGGAGCGAAGGTCGACTTCCGGCGGCTGCCGGACGTTGCGTCGCGGGTGATCGGCGGCTCGATCATGAGCACCAACGACGACTTCTATGCCGACGTGCACAGCCTGATCGCGCCCGGCCCGGCCCGCCACGACCCGCTCGCGTTCGGCCCGCGGGGCAAGGTCTACGACGGGTGGGAGACGCGCCGCCGGCGCGAATCCGGCGACGACTACGTCATCGTCCGGCTGGCCGTCCCGTCGATCGTGCGCGGCGTCAACATCGACACGGCGCATTTCAAGGGCAACTACCCGCCGCGGGCCTCGGTCGGGGCGACGACGGTGCTGGGCTACCCGACCCTCGACGAGGTGCTGGCCGCTCCGTGGTCCACCCTCATCGACCACGCCGAGCTCGACGGCGACTCGGCCAACGTCGTACCGGCCGACGGCCCCGATCGCCTCGCCACGCACGTCCGCCTCACCATCCATCCCGACGGCGGCGTCGCGCGCTTGCGGGTCTACGCCGAGGTCGTGCCCGACCCGCGTTACCTCGGTGGTCGGGTCGACCTCGCCGCCCTCGTCCACGGCGGGCTGGTCGACGGGTGCAGCAACATGTTCTTCGGCTCGCCCGCCAACGCGTTGGCGCCGGGCCGGGCCCAGGTGATGTCCGACGGCTGGGAGACGGCTCGCCGCCGCGACGACGGCAACGACTGGTTGACCGTCCGGCTCGCCGCCCCGGCCGTGGTGCAGGAGGTGGTGATCGACACGTCGCGCTTCGTCGGCAACGCCCCCGGCTGGGCGGCGCTCACCGACGCCGACACCGGCGCGGAGCTGCTGCCACGCACCCGGCTCGTGCCCGACATCGAGCACCGCTTCCCGGCCTTGCCCGCGCCACCGGTGCGGCGGGCCCGGCTCGACATCTACCCCGACGGCGGCATCAGCCGGCTGCGGCTCAACGCCACGGTGGCCGACGACGCCCGCGCCCCCCTCGCCGACCGCTGGCTCGACCTGTTGCCGGCCGATCAGTCCGCCGCGCTCGACCCCGACGAGTTCTTCCGCTGAGGAGGCACGCCATGCCCGTCATCGTGTCCGGTCCGCCGGTCGAGCGCGCCGACGAGGTGCTGACACCCGCGGCGCTCGACTTCCTGGCCGACCTGCACCGGCGCTTCGCCGCCGCCCGGCGCGCCCTGCTGCACGCGCGGGCCGAGCGGCGGGCCGAGGTGGCCCGCACCGGGCGGCTCGGGTTCCGGCCCGAGACCGCCGACATCCGCAACGGCGACTGGCAGGTCGCCCCGGCGCCGGCTGATCTCACCGATCGGCGCGTCGAGATCACCGGGCCGACCGAACGCAAGATGATGATCAACGCCTTGAACTCCGGCGCCAAGGTGTGGCTCGCCGACCTCGAGGACGCGAACACTCCGCACTGGCGCAACGTCATCGGCGGTCAGGTGAACCTGCAGGATGCCGTCGCCGGCACGGCGTCGTTCACCAATCCCGACGGCCGGGTCTATGCGCTGCGCGACGACGCGCCGCTCGCGACGATCGTCGTCCGGCCGCGTGGGTGGCACCTCGACGAGCGGCACCTCGAGGTCGACGGCGAGCGCACCGTCGGCGCCCTCGTCGACTTCGGCCTGCACTTCTTCCATAATGCGAAAGCCCTGCTGGCAAAGGGATCCGGTCCGTATTTCTACCTGCCCAAGATGGAGAGCCATCTCGAGGCGCGGCTGTGGAACGACGTCTTCACCCATGGCGAGGAAGCCCTCGACATACCTCAGGGTACGGTCCGGGCCACCGTCCTCATCGAGACCATCCCGGCCGCGTTCGAGATGGCCGAGATCCTCTACGAGCTGCGTGCGCACGCCTCGGGGCTGAACGCCGGGCGCTGGGACTACCTGTTCAGCATCATCAAGTACTTCCGTGACGCCGGCCCGTCGTTCATGCTCCCCGACCGGGCCGCGGTCACGATGACCGAACCGTTCATGCGGGCCTACACCGAGCAGCTTGTGCGCACCTGCCACGCCCACGGCGCGTTCGCGATGGGCGGCATGGCGGCGTTCATCCCGTCGCGGCGCGACCCCGAGGTGAACGAGCGCGCACTGGCCAAGGTGCGTGAGGACAAGCAGCGCGAGGCCGCCGACGGCTTCGACGGCTCGTGGGTCGCGCACCCCGACCTCGTGCCGATCTGCGCCGAGGTCTTCGACGACGTCCTGGGCGAACGGCCCAACCAGCTCGACCGCGGCCGCGACGACGTCGTACCCGACGAGGCCGCGCTCATCGATCTCACCGCCACCGTCGCGCCGCCGACCGAGGCCGGGCTGCGCGCCAACGTCAGCGTCGGGTTGCGCTATCTCGCCAGCTGGCTGGCCGGCAACGGCGCGGCCGCGATCGACAACCTCATGGAGGACGCGGCCACGGCCGAGATCTCCCGCTCGCAGGTGTGGCAGTGGGTGCACGGCGCGGTGCAGCTCGACACCGGCGAGACGGTGACGGGCGACATGGTGCGCGAGCTCGTCACCGCGCAGGAGCTCGACGGCCCGACGGCCGACACCGCCCGCGAGTTGTTCGTGCAAGTGGGGCTGGCCGACGACTTCGTCGACTTCCTGACCTTGCCCGCGTACGAGCAGATCGACTGATGCTCGACCCGTCCTTCGCCGACCGGCTCGACGCGCTGCTGGCACCCGACGACGCCGAGCGGGCGGCGCGCTACCCCGGTGTGAGTGTTGCCGCGCACCAGCCCGTCCACACGGTCTACGTGCCGGCCGACCGGTTCGCCGAGCACACGGTGCGCGAGTGGCGCGGGGCAGCGATAGCCGCGTTGGACGAGCACGGCCCGCTGCCCGTGGGTGACGCGGCGCTCGAGGCGCGGGTACGTGACAAGCTCGCCGCCGAGCCGATCGAGGATCTGCGTATCGACTTCGAGGACGGCTACGGGCTGCGCCCGGACGACGAGGAGGACGCCGCGGCGCGGGCGGCCGCCACCGCGCTCGGCCGCGCGGGCGACGTCCCGCGCTGCGTCGGCATCCGGATGAAGTCGCTCGAAGGTCCGACCCGCCGGCGGGGCGTGCGCACCCTCGACCTGTTCCTCGACACGCTGCTTGGCTTCGGGCCGCTGGCGAGCGGTTTCCGGGTGACGCTGCCCAAGGTCACGTCGGTGCGCCAGGTCGAGGCCATGGTCGAGATCTGCGCCGCGCTCGAGAGCACGTACTCGCTGCGCCGCCTGCGCTTCGAGATCCAGATCGAGACAGCGCAGGCGGTGCTCGGCGCCGACGGCACGGCGCTCGTCGCCCGCATGATCCACTCGAGCGCCGGGCGCTGCGCCGGCCTGCACTACGGCACGTACGACTACAGCGCCGCCCTCGGTGTGGCGGCGGCCTACCAGTCGATGGAGCACCCGGTGGCCGATCATGCGAAGGCAGTCATGCAGGTGGCCGCGGCCGGCACCGGCGTCCCCGTGTGCGACGGCTCGACCAACGTGTTGCCGATCGGTTCGCGCGACGACGTACTGGCGGCGTGGGCGCTGCACGCCCGCCTCGTCCGGCGCTCCCTCGAGCGTGGGCTCTACCAGGGCTGGGACCTGCACCCGGCCCAGCTGCCGACGCGATTCGCGGCGACGTTCGCGTTCTATGCCGACGGGCTCGACGCCGCGCTCGCCCGGCTGCGGGCCTATCTCGAGCGGCAGGACAGCGGGGTGCTGGACGAACCGGCGACCGCCCGCGCGCTGGCCGGCTTCCTGGTCCGCGGCCTGCACTGCGGCGCCCTCGACCCGTCCACCCCCGAGTTGTCCGCGCTTCGCCGGGCCCTACCGCGGGGGAGCGCGGACAACTCGGGGGGGCCGGACGAGTTGTCCGCGCTTGCCCGGGCCCTGACGCCGGGAAGCGCGGACAACTCGGGGGAGTGGGTGGGTTAGAAGGACGCCTCGGGCACGTCCATCAGCGAGTTGTCGATCGCCTCGGTGATCGCGCGCCGGGCCGCGAGCTCGGGCAGCACCGTCGCCGCGAAGAAGTGCGCGACGGCCGGCTTGCCCTCGTAGAAGGCCCGGTCGGCGGCCGACAGGCCATTGCCGTCGAGCTTGGTCAGCGCAACCGAGGCCTGGCGCAGCAGCAGGTAACCCACCATCAGGTCACCGGCCGACAGCAGCAGGCGGGTGGCGTTCTGGCCGACCTTGTAGACGTTGGCGACGTCTTCCTGGCCGCTCATCAGCTGGTTGAACATCGCGCCGACCATGCCGCCGAAGTCCTCGAGCGCCTTCTGCAGCGCGGCCCGCTCCTCCTTGAGCCGCCCCTCGTCCTCGATCGAGGCGAGGAACTTGGTGATCTCGGCCGACAGCGCGCCGAGCGCGGCCCCCTTGTTGCGGACGATCTTGCGGAAGAAGAAGTCCTGCGCCTGGATCGCCGTGGTGCCCTCGTACAGGGTGTCGATCTTGGCGTCACGGATGTACTGCTCGAGCGGGTAGTCCTGCAGGTAGCCCGAGCCGCCGAAGGTCTGCAGCGCCTGCGCGAGCTGGTCGTAGGAACGCTCGGACCCCGCGCCCTTGACGATCGGCAGCAGCAGATCGTTGATGGCGACGTCGGCCTCGGTGTCGGTGCCCTCGTGCTCCCCGACGATGATCCGGTCCTGCACCGAGGACGTGTACAGCACGATCGCGCGCATGCCCTCGGCGTAGGCCTTGTTCAGCATCAGGCTGCGGCGCACGTCGGGGTGGTTGATGATCGTGACGCGCGGGGCGGTCTTGTCACCACTGCGGGTGAGATCGGCCGACTGCACGCGCGTCTTGGCGAACTCGAGCGCATTGAGGTAGCCGGTCGACAGCGTCGCGATGGCCTTGGTGCCGACCATCATGCGGGCGTGCTCGATGACCTGGAACATCTGCGCGATGCCGTTGTGCACGTCGCCGACGAGCCAGCCCTTGGCCGGCACATTCGGGTTCTCACCGAAGCGCAGCTCGCAAGTGGTCGAGGCCTTGAGCCCCATCTTGTGCTCGACGTTGGTGACGTAGGCGCCGTTGCGCTCGCCCAGCTTGCCGGTCTCGGGATCGAAGTGGAACTTCGGCACGACGAACAGCGACAGGCCCTTGGTGCCCGGGCCGGCGCCCTCGGGGCGGGCCAGGACGAGGTGCACGATGTTCTCGGTCAGGTCGTGCTCGGCCGAGGTGATGAAGCGCTTGACGCCCTCGATGTGCCACGAGCCGTCGGGCTGCTCGACGGCCTTGGTGCGCCCGGCGCCGACGTCGGAACCGGCGTCCGGCTCGGTCAGCACCATGGTCGCGCCCCAGCCCTTGTCGACCATCTGCTGGGCCATCTTCTTCTGGGTCTCGTTGCCGTTGGCGTAGAGGATGCCGGCGAACGGCGCGCCAGCCATGTACATGTGCAGCGCCGGGTTCGCGCCGAGCACCTGCTCGGCGACGCCCCAGACGACGGTGCGCGGGACCAGCTGGCCGCCCAGCTCCGGCAGCGTCTCGAGGCGCCACCACTCGCTGTCGAACAGGGTCTTGAACGACTTCTTGAACGACTCCGGCAGTGTCACGGAGTTGGTGTCGGGGTCGAACACCGGCGGGTTGCGGTCGGCGTCGGCGAACGACTGGGCCAGGGGCCCCTCGGCCAGCTTCGCGACCTCGTGCAGCATGCCGCGCGCGGTGTCCTCGTCGACGTCCTCGAAGGGCGCCTTGCTCAGCAGCTTGTCGGTCCCGAGGACCTCGAAGAGGTTGAACTCGATGTCGCGGACGTTGCTCTTGTAGTGGCCCATTGCGCTGGCTCCTGATCTGGTTCCTGGGGGTTACCCGTCAGTAACAACAGCATATTACCCACCAGTAGATGGACGCAACTCATCGTGACGTCCACCGCCCCACGGGGCCCGGCGCCGGGCCCGCGCGTCCCCCTCGTCCAGTGGCCCCGTCCTCCAGTTCAGCGGTGCGGTATCGGGTCGGTGGTGCGGTATCGGGTCGGTGGTGCAACCCGGCTGCCCAGCACGATCACGGGAAGTCGACGAACTGGTGCTTGGTACCGCCGGTGGCCTGCTGCCAGATCTCGTTGAGGACGATGGAGGCGGCGGTGTTCTCGTCGTAGCCGTTCTGGTACACCATCCAGGCGATCGCCGCAGCGACCCGGTTGTGGGTCTTGGGGTCACCCGCCATCCCGCGCCCGGTGGCCACCCCGTCATGGAAGGCCTTCGTCATCTCTTCGAAGGAGTCCCAGGGCAGCTTGGCGAACAGGTCATCCTCGTTGTACTGCGGTTCCTGATCCGGGTGCCCAATCACCTGCCACACCAAGCCGAACATGGCGCCACGGTTCTCCTCGTCGCGCAGGCCTTCGCCGAACGCGTGCCACGTCGCGTACAGCACTACCGCCACCGCCAGGACATCCCCGAACCCGCCTGCGACCTCCCCGACCAGCGCGACGGTCGACTCCTCCTCGGCGAACATGCCGACGATCTCGCCGACGCTGAACACCCCGTGCGCACCATCGAGGATGTGCTCCTTCAGCCGCTCGGCCCGCTCACGCTCCTCGGCACCCGGCATAGGCCCGACCCCCGACGAACCCGCGGGGTGGTGGTGCTCCGGCGCGGGCTCATCCGCGGTCAGGACGCTGGCCTGGGTGAAGTAGGACGACCACCACGGGTCCATGGCTTGCAGCGCGTCCATGGTGACGCCGGTGATCGTGAAGTCGCCGGACGGGTGCGGCTCGGTGATGACGAGGCCAGCGGTGATCGTCACGCCGTGCGGGACGCCGCCCGGCCAGATGTAGGCGCCGACCGCGCTCTCCTCAGTGAATCCGTTGATCTTCAGCAACCATCCGGCGGAGGTCCGCTCGAGGCTGATCGGTCCGTAGTCGCTCACGCTGTCTCCTCGGGTTCATGGGTCTGATAAGGAGGCGTGCCATTGCCGTGCCGCGACCTGGCACGGCAAGCTTTCCGCCATGGCCAGTGCTCCATCGGCCGCCCTCGTCGGACGCGAGCGCGAAGTCGGGCTTCTGCGCGCCGCGCTCGCGAACGCTCGATTGCGCCGCGGCGGGCTGGTCGCGATCACCGGAGAAGCGGGCATCGGGAAGACCCGGCTCGCAGAGGAGGCGGTCTCTCGCGCTGCCGAACAGGGTCTCGTTACCGCCTGGGGCGCGGCCTGGTCCGGCGGTGGCGCCCCGCCGCTGTGGCCCTGGCACGACCTGCTCGCCCAACTCGGCACGACGGACGCCGACGAGCTGCTCACCGTTCACGAACCCGGCGACGCCGAACGATTCGCGCCATGGCACATCCGGTGCTGCTCGTCATCGACGATCTGCACGCGGTCGACCCCGCCGCGGCGCTTCTGGCCCGCTTCGTGGTGCGCTCGCTGCGCGCGGCTTCCGTGTTGCTCGTGGTCACCTGCCGGGACACCGCCACCGAGTCCGGACCAGGAGGCGACGCGGTGAGCGCGCTGCTTGGCGAGGGCACCCGGGTGGAACTGCACGGCCTGGACGACGAAGCAGTCGCCGACCTGCTGGCCGGTGCCGGGCATCCGGTCCGACCCTTCGACGCCGCGGCCCTGGTGGATCTGACCGGCGGCAACCCGCTGCTGCTGCACGAAACGCTGGCCGCGGGGGCGCTGCAGGATCTCCGCGTCCCCGATCGGGTGCGCCGGCTGTTGCTGCGCCGGCTGGTCGCCGTGCCGCCGCCGCTGCGCACGGTGCTCGCGGCCGCCGCAGTGCTCGGCCCGTCCGCCGACGATGCGATGGTCGCGGCCCTCTCGGGGGTGGACGTATCAGCCGTACGCCACGTACGCGCACTCACCCGCTCGGCTGGATTCCTCCGGCGCGAAGATGAGCGGCGCTTCGTGTTCGCCCACGCGCTGCTGCGCGAGGCGCTGCTCGACGAGCTCGACCCGGCCGACATCGCCCAGCTGCACGCGCGGGCCGGCGCGCTGGTTGCGGCATCGGCCACCGGTGACACCACTGAGCGACTCGGCCGGGTCGCACTGCACCTGCTGGCGGCCGCCCGGGCGGGTGTCGCGCCCACGGAGCGGGCCGTCGCAGCGGCCCGAGAAGCGGCCCGGGCCGAGGGGGCGCGCGGGGCCCACGAGCCCGCGGCCCGGCTGCTCCGCTCGGCCCTCGACCTCCTCGACGGCGCCGGACCGCCCGACCTGTGGCTGCAACTTGCGCAGGCCGAGCTGGCGGGCGGACGCCTGCGCGCCTCGCGGGCCGCGTTTCTTGAGGCGGTACGCGAGCCGGACGCCAATCCGGTGATCACCGCTGAGGCGGCGATCGGCTTGGGCGGCATCTGGGTGTTCGAGCACCGCGACGTCGACGGGATCGATCGCTTCCTCGGCATCATGTCGCGGGCGATGGACGGGCTCGGCGAGCAGCGGCCCGACCTGCTCGCCCGCCTGCGCGCCCGCCTCGCGGCCGAACAGGTCTACCTGGGCACGGGCGAGGTGGACGAGGTGCGCGCTGCGACCGATGTGGTTCGCGCCTCGGGCGACGCCCCGGCCCTCGCGCACACCCTCTCGCTCCTGCATCACGTCCTGCTCGGCCCGCAGGACGCCGCCGAGCGGGTAGCCGTCGCCGATGAGTTGGTGAGCGTGGCGGCGGGCACCGGCGACACGGTGCTCGTCCTGATGAGCGCCTTGTGGCGCACCGTGGACCGCTTCCTCGCCGGTGAGCCCGAGGCCGAGCGCGACCTCGCTGCGCTGCGACAGCGGGCCGACGCGCTGCGCGTCGATGCTGTTCTCTACATCGTCGAACTGATGGAGGTGATGCTCGCCGTCCGAGCCGGCCGGCTGGCCGAGGCCGAGGTCGGCGCCCAGCGTTGCTTCGTCCGGGGGGGCGAGGTGGGCGACGCGGACGCCGTCGGCTACTACGGCGCGCAACTGCTCGGCATCCGGTGGCTGCAGGGCCGCGGCGAGGAGATGCTCGAGCTGGCGCGCGAAATCGCAGGATCGCCGACCACGGTCCCGACCCATCGCGTCTACTCCGCAGCGGTGGCCGCGCTCGCTGCTGACACCGGCGGTCCGGCCATCGAGGAGGCGTGGCGACACCTGGATGCGCTGCGCACCGCGGGCATCGGCGACACGCCCGCGTCGAGCAACTGGCTGCTCACCATGTTCTGCATCGTCGAGGCCGCCGATCGCCTTGGCGACCGGGCCTGCGCCGAGGCGGCGTACACCGCGCTACGCCCGTTCGCGGCGCTGCCGGTGATGGCCTCGCTCGCGGTGATGTGCTTCGGGTCCGTCGAGCGCGCGCTCGGTCTCGCCGCACGCACCCTCGGCCGACTCGACGACGCCGTCCGGCATCTCGAGGACGGCCTCGAGTCGAATCGCCGGCTCGGCAACCGGCCGATGCTGGCCATTACCCGCGGCGACCTCGGCGCCACGTTGCTGATGCGCGACCGGGGCAACGACGCCGCCCGCGGCGTCGCGTTGCTCGCTGAAGCGGTTGCTGCCCTACGCGGCATGGGCCTGACCGCCCGGGCCGACCGGCTCGCCGGCCCGCTGCCCGAGCCGGGCCCGCAGCTTCCGGGCACCCTGCGTTTTGCCGGCGGGACGTGGGAATTGTGCTGCGGTGCCGATCGGGTGCTCCTGCCCGACGGCGTGGGGATCCGCTACCTGGCCCGGCTCGTCGCGGCGCCGGGACGCAACGTCGGTGCCGACGAGCTGGCCGGCACCGGCGCGGATGCCCTGCGCCAGGAAGTGCTCGACGCCGCCGCCCGCCGCGACTACCGACGGCGGGTCGAGCGCCTGCGCGACGAGCTCGACGCAGCCGATGCCGCGGGGGACGCCCGGCGGTCGGCTAGCGCTCAGGATGAGCACGACCGCCTCGTCGACGAATTGGCCGCCAACACGGGCCTTGGCGGCCGGGTGCGCAATTTCGCTGACGGCCGGGAGCGGGCCCGCACCGCGGTGCAGAAGGCGATCCGTCGGGCCGTGGCCCGCATCGGCGAGAACGCCCCCACGCTTGGCGCGAAGCTGGCGGCCAGCGTGCAGACCGGCCTGGTCTGCCGTTTCGATCCGGTGGCCGGGCTGCCCGAGAATTGGCGCGTCGAAGGTCTGTAGTGCCTGGGGTGTGCACCCGCTAGAAGATCACGCGCAGGCTGATGGTCTCGGGCATGGCCCGGATCTGGTCGACGATGGCCTGGGTCGTGCCGCTGGCGCTGTCGGTGACGACGTACCCGATGTCACCGCGAGTGGCGAGCAGCTGCGCCTCGACGTTCACCCCCGACTCGGCGAACAGGCCGTTGACCCGTGCGAGTACGCCCGGCACGTTGCGGTGCAGGTGGACCAGCCGCAGCGTGTGCTCGGCCCGCGGCAGGCTCAGGCCCGGGACGTTGACGCTCATCGACGTCGATCCGCTGTGCACGAAGTCGCGGAACTTGGTGGCGACGAAGCGGCCGATGTCCTGCTGGGCCTCCTCGGTCGACCCGCCGATGTGCGGGGTGAGGATGACGTTGGGCAGCCCGCGCAGCTCGGAGACGAATTCGTCGCCGCGGCCCTTGGGCTCGACCGGGAAGACGTCGACAGCGGCGCCGGCGATATGGCCGGCCTCGATGTTCGCGCACAGGGCCGCGTAGTCGACGACGAAGCCGCGCGAGAGGTTGAGGAACAGTGCCCCTGGACGCATGGTCGCGAAGTCGGCCTCACCGAAGAAGGTCTCGTTGGCGGCGCGGCCGTCGACGTGCAGGGTGACGATGTCGGACTCGGCGAGCAGGTCCTTGAGCGAGCGGGCCCGGCGGGCATTGCCCAGTGCCAGCTTGTCGGCGGTGTCGAAGAACAGCACGTGCATGCCCAGGTTCTCGGCCAGTACCGACAACTGCGTGCCGATGTTGCCGTACCCGACGATGCCCAGCGTGCGGCCCCGTACCTCGTGCGCACCGTCGGCCGACTTGTCCCAGACGCCGGCGTGCATCAGCGCGTTCTTCTCGGTCAGCCGCCGCGTCATGGCGATGATCTCGGCGATCGCGAGCTCGACGACGGAGCGGGTGTTGGAGAACGGGGCGTTGAACACGGTCACGCCGGATTCGGACGCGGCGGCGAGATCGACCTGGTTGGTCCCGATGCAGAACGCGCCGACGGACAGCAACCGCGGCGCCGCGGCGAGGACCCGCGGGGTGATCTGCGTCTTGGAGCGGATGCCGAGCAGCGACACCCCGCCGATCCGCTCGACGAGTTCGTCCTCGTCCAGCGCTCGCGCGAGCGACTCGACCTCGAAACCGGCCGCGCGCAGGATCTCTTCGGCGTCGGGATGGATCTGCTCGAGTAACAGCGCGCGGACGGGTGCCTGGGTCACCTGGCCAAGTCTAGAGACGGGCCGACAACGCCCCCGCCCGATTTAGCGGGCAGGGGCGTGTCGGACGTGCTGGGTCAGGCCCGCACGCGGTTGCGGCCACCGACCTTGCGGTAGATCAGCAGCGCGATGACGGCACCGATGACCGAGCCGATCAGGCCGGAGGTCTGCAGCATCCCGTCACCTTTGTCCTTGTGGATCAAGTAGCCGAGGAAGCCGCCGATCAGGGATCCGACCATGCCGAGCAGGATCGTCCCGCCGATGCCGAGGTGATCCTTGCCGGGTACGAGAAGTCGGGCCAGGGCTCCGGCGATCAGGCCGACGATGATGAAGCTGATGATGAACATGCATGCCTCCTAGGGCGCTAATGCCCTGGGACGTACCCGCGCCCGATTCGCCGTAACCAGGTTGATAACAGGTGTCAGACGGCCGCCGGCCGGCTGACGCCGATGCCACCGACCGTGTCGGCGCCGTAGCGCGCCATTTCCCGGCCGAGGTCGAGAGGCGCGATCGAGGTGCGGCCGGACAGCGCGGCGTCATCGAGCCGGTCGGCCGGCACGATCCAGGCGATCTCGAACTCGAGGCCGTCCGGGTCGTGGCCGTAGAGCGACTTGGTGGTGCTGTGGTCCGAGGCGCCGACCAGTGCGCCGGCCTCGGCCAGCCGCGCCGCCAGTGACTCGAGGTCGTGCAGCGTGTCGACCTCCCACGCCAGGTGGTACAGCCCGACGGTCGAGCGGCCGGCCGCGGAGGCGCCGGCCTGCGGGCCGAGCTGGAACAGGCCCAGGTCGTGGTCATTGGTCGAGCCGGCCGCACGCAGGAACGCGGCCTTACCGTCGAGGTCGGTGATGACCTCGAAGCCGAGGACGTCCCGGTAGAACGCAACGCTCTTGCCGACATCCCGGACGTACAGGACGGCGTGGTTCAGCCGATGGATGGACATGCCGGACCCTTCTCTCGACCCACACGGTAGATTCAATCAGTTGAAAGTTCAACCATGTAAGGTCTATTCCATGGCGACGCGCTGGCTGACCGCGGACGAACAGCGGGCCTGGCGGGCCTACCTCGAGTCGACGAAGGTGCTGTTCGACGCCCTCGACCGGCAGCTGCAGCGTGACGCCGACATGCCGCACGCCTACTTCGAGATCCTCGTGCGGCTGTCCGAGGCCGAGGGTCGCTCGCTACGGATGAGCGAACTCGCCGACCTCACGCTGTCCTCTCGCAGCCGGCTCTCGCACGCCGTGGCTCGGCTCGAGGAGCGCGGTTGGGTCGAGCGCGGGAACGTCGCCACCGACCGCCGCGGGCAGCTGGCCCGCCTCACCGACGCCGGCTTCGCGGTGCTGACCCACGCCGCGCCGGGCCACGTCGAAACGGTGCGCGGCTACGTCATCGACGTCTTGACCACCGATCAACTGCGCCAGCTGACCACGATCGGCGAGGCAATCGTCGCCAAGGTCGCCGAGGCCTCTTGACCCACCGCGCTGGCTACCTGACCGCGGCGAGGAGCGCCCGCCAGGTCGCCGGGTTCATCGCGCCAGTGACCGGGCCGCCGCGGCGCCGGGACTGGAAGGCGCGCACCGCGGCGACGGTCTTCGCGTTGTAGGTGCCGGTCGGCGAGAGGTGCAGCGCGCGCTGGACCGCACTAACGGCCGGCCCGTGCCAGTTGTGCCGCACCGGCGCACCGGAGTACGTCACCAGTGCCTTCTTGGTCGCCGACGAGCCCTTCTTGGCGTGTACCCGGGCGTAGTTGCGGCACCCCGCGTGGTTGGCCCGCTGGTAGAGGTAGGCCCAGTTCAGGTCGGCCGGGCGGCACGGCCCGTAATCGGTCGGCCTGACCGACTGGCCCCAGAACGAGGTATGCCCGAGGGCGCCGTTCCAGGACAGCGAGATGTGCACGTGGGTGCGGTGGCAGGCGTTGTCGTCGGCGCGGGACCTGAGCTTCGCGCAGCCGTTGTACTGTTCCCACCTGCCCGACCAGGCGCCCCACATGCGGTTGTTGTAGATCAGGTACATGACGCCCAGCCGGCGGGCCATGGCGAACTTGTTGCCGGCCCGATCAGTGGCCAGCAGCCACTTGATCGCGGCCTGCGCCGCCGCGCGCTGACCCGCGTTGCGGACGCTCACCATCCAGTCGATGGCGCGGCCGTCGTAGTGCTCGCTCTGAGTGCCGTCGGTGCCGCAGGCGTAGGTCGAGTTCCAGCTCGAGCCACGGTAGGACTTGTAGGTCGACGCGAGCAGGCGGGCCAGCTTGACGGTGCCGGCGCGCGCGGTCGGCTGACAGCTGACCTGGCCGACGTAGTTGGCGAGCGGCTCGATGGCGCTGGACAGGCGCGAAGGTGTGCGTGGGTGCGGGGCGGCGGCCGCGGCCGGGGTGGCGACGGCTGGCGTCGCCAGCACGGCACCGGACACGAGAAGCGCAGCGACACCGGAGACGGCGGCCAGCAAACGGGGTCGGGCCATGGTGATCCTTCGAACTCGGCCCCGCGCGGTCGATTTCTCCCCGCCGCCCGTCCTGCGGCGACTGGCGCTGTCTTACCCGGATTTCACACGCTCTATCCTCGGCAGGGTGACCTGCGACGTGGCGATTGTCGGCGCCGGGCTGGCCGGGCTCGCCGCAGCGCAACACCTGACCGCCGCCGGCCTGGACGTCGTGGTCCACGAGGCCGCCGACGCCCCCGGCGGACGCGTCCGCACCGATCGGCGGGACGGCTTCCTGCTCGACCGCGGATTCCAACTGCTCAATCCGGCCTACCCCGAAGCGCGGCGCGTCCTCGACCTGGACGCGTTGGACCTCCAGCCGTTCGGGGCGGGCGTGTGCGTCCACCGCGACGGGCGGCGCTGGGTCGTCGCCGACCCGACGCGGCGGCCACGGGCGACGGCGGCGACGTTGCGGGCACCGCTGCACGGTGGCCTGCGGGCCAAGGTCGCAGCCGCCGCCTGGGCCGCCGAGGTCGGGTACGGGCCGGCGCGACGGATCCGGCGCACCCCGGACGAGTCACTCGAGGACACGCTCGCCCGGCGGCGCATCACCGGCGATCCCGCGCATCTGATCCGGATGTTCCTGTCCGGAGTGCTGGCCGAGGACGAATTGGTGACCTCACGGCGCTTCGGCGAATTCCTGCTGCGCTCGTTCGTCCGGGGCACCCCGTCGCTGCCGGCCAACGGCATGCAGGCCATGCCCGACCAGCTTGCGGCCCGGCTACCGGGCGGCGTCCTGCGCCTAGACAGCCCGGTCCGGGCCATCGCGGCGATCGACGCCCGCGCGGTGCTCGTCGCGACGGACCCGGTCACGGCGGCAACACTGCTCACCCGCCCGGCGCCGCCGATGAAGGCGCTGACGACCTATTACCACCGCGCGGCCCGCCCGCCCGCGACGAACCTGCTGCTGCACGTCGATCTCGACCGCGACGGTCCGATCCGCAACACGGCGGTGGTGTCGACCGTCGCCGCCGGGTACGCGGCCGCCGGCGCGCTGGTCGCCTCGACCGTACTGGGTGTCCACGGTGGCGACACCGAGTCGCAGGTGCGCCGCCAGGCCGCGCGGATCTACGGCATCGGGCCGGCCGAACTCGAGCTCGTGGCGACTTACCCGATCGAGCACGCGCTGCCCAGCGTCCTGCCCGGCCAACCGCTGCGCCGACGCGTCGATCTCGGCGACGGCGTCTTCGTGGCCGGCGACCATCGCGACACCGCCTCCATCCAAGGAGCGCTCGTGTCGGGACGGCGGGCGGCCGAAGCCGTGCGCGCGTACCTGCGCGCGTCGCGCCGGCCCGGCTGACCGGACCTGCCGCCGTTGCTCAGCACGCACGGCTGAGGCCTCATGTCAGCCAGCAGGAGCAGGCGACCGAAGACGATCAGGTGGGCGGGTGTCGCTGCTTACGAATCGAGGTAGCGGCCGAGCGTGGCGAGCAGCTGTTCGGTGCCCTCGCGACGCTGGTCGTTGGTGTCGAGGCCGTCGAGGAAGGCGCCTTGCTCGGTCATCACCAGGCGGGTGCCGCCGGGCACGCCGGCGAACTCGACGCTCATCACCGACACCGAGATGCGCTGGCCGTTCATCGTCATCTCGTAGGACGTGACGATGCGCTGGCCGTCGACGATGTCCTGGTAGCGGGCGTCGTAGACGAAGGTCGTGCCGTCGGCGGTGCGGGCCGAGAATCGCTCGCTGCCCCCGACCCGGAAGTCGAAGCTGTGCTCGTCGGTCGTCATGTTGTCCTCGTCGTCCGGGCCGAACCACTGCAGCTTCTGGTCGGCGCTGGCCCAGGCAGCGAACACCCGTTCCGGACTGGCCGGGTAGGTGCGCTCGAGGGTGAACGTGTCGTGCACGACGCTGCGGTCGGTGGCCTGCGTGTTCGTCATTTCTGCTCCTTCTTCGGGGTGTCGTTCTCGGTGGCGAGCAGGTCGCCGAGGCGGTCGAGGCGGCGCTCCCAGGTCCGTCGGTTGGCCTGGATCCAGTCATCGACGGTGTCGAGGCGCCGCATCTCGAGCCGGCAGGTGCGGACCCGGCCGACCTTCTCCGAGCGGACGAGGCCACTGGCCTCGAGGACCTGCAGGTGCTGGTGCACGGCCGGCAGCGACATCGGCAGCGGCTTCGCGAGCTCGCTCACCGACGCCGGGCCGCGGCCGAGCTGCTCGACGATGCGCCGCCGGGTCGGGTCGGCCAGCGCTTGCATCACGCTGTCGATCCCCGACGCCTCGTCCACATTGTTAAGCATGTCCTTAAGTATTCGGATGTCGGCGCGGTTGTCAACCGGGGACGGCGGCCCAGCGGTCAACGATCCCGGCCAGGACGGCCATCGGCACCGACCCGCTGTCGAGGACGGCGCCGTTGAAGGCCGGCAGGTCGAAGCGGTCACCGAGCGTGGCCCGAGCGGCGTCGCGCAGGCGCAGGATCTCACGCTGGCCGACGAGGTAGGCCAGCGCCTGACCGGGCCAGGCGAGGTAACGGTCGATCTCGTTGGCCAGCATGGCCTCGGGCAGCGCAACGTGCTCGACGAGGTAGGCCAGCGCCCGCTCGCGGCCCCACCCGAACGCATGCAGGCCGGTGTCGACCACGAGCCGGGCCGCGCGATGCATCTCGAGATAGACCGAGCCGATCTCGGCCTGCACGTCGCTGTAGAGGCCGAACTCGCCGGCCAACCGTTCGGCGTAGAGCCCCCAGCCCTCGGAGTGCACGGTGATCGAGAACTGCTGCAGCAGCGGCAGGCCGGCCAGCTGCTGCGCGCGGGCCAGCTGCGAGTGATGGCCGGGCACGGCTTCGTGGAACGCCACGGCCTCGATGTCCCACCCCGTGCCCGCAGTGGGCCGGTGTGTGTTGAACCAGAAGGTCCCCGGCCGGCTGCCGTCCTGGCGCGGCCGGGTGTAGTGCGGGGCCATGCCCGACTCGGCGACGGTCAGCGGCATAGGGGTCACCGCGCACGGCTCGGGCAGCGGGAGCGGCATGATCTCGTGCGCCCGGCCCTCGGCCCGGCGCACCGCCTCCTGCGCGCGAGCGAGGGCCACCCCCGGATCGAGTTTCGCACTCGAGGCGCGCGCGGCGTCGCGGACGGCCGCGGCGTCGGCGAGCCCGAGGGCCGCGCCCAGCTCTCGGGCCCGATCCTCAAGACGGGCCACCTCGTCCAGTCCGATGCGGTGCAGCTCGTCGGCGGTGAAGGACAGCGTGGTGTGGACGGCGATGGCGTTGCGGTAGTCGTCAGCGCCACCGGCCAGTGCCCCGAGGCCGGCATCGGCGTCGGCGCGCGCGGACGCCCGCAGCTCGGCGACGCGGTCGCGCCACCGTCCGATGGCCGGGACGATCTGCTCGCGCCCCACCGTGGCCAGCTCGGTGCGCCACTCGTCGGCACCGTCCCAGCCGTCCGGCGGCGCCGGGGTGGTGATCGCGCCTGGGACGTCCTGCGCCATCGTGCGATCGGCCCAGGCCAGCGCCTGGTCGACGAGCGAGCCCACCGGGAAGCGCCCCCGCGCGGCGCCCTCGACCAACCGCTGCGTGCCGGCGTCGAGCCACGCCACCGAGGCGCGGGCCCGCTCCAGGTAGTCGCGCGCCGCCTGCGGGTCGGGCAGCACGCTGCGCGCGAACGTGGCGAGCAGGGCCGGTGGGCCGGCGATCGGCATAGCGGTGACGGTGTACTCGTCCGGCCGGCTCAGCAACGCGAGCTGGCGGCGCGCGCAGGTGTCGACGACGACGGCAAGGGTCACGGCGTCGGCCGGGTCGGTCGCGGTGAGGCTCTGCGCCTGGACCGCGAACGCCGCGAGGTCGACGGCGAGCCGGTCCTCGGCCGCCGCGGAGGGGTCGGGGACCAGGGCGTCGTACTCGCGCAGGCCGAGCGCGGTCGCGTGGAAGGGATCAGCCTCGAGCAGGCGGTCGGCGAGCGCGGTGGCGAGCTGGCGGACTGGGGTGGCGGCGGCAGCGGTCATCAGCCCATCCTGACCCTCGGGCTGACCTCAGCTGCGGTGCGAGGTCACGACGACGTGCACGAACCGCAGTTTCTCGAGTACGGCCGGGACGAGCCGGAACGGGTACAGGTCGTCCTTGCCCATGCTGCGGTTGATCGCGTTCAGGCACATTTCGAACGCGATCCACGACCGGGACAGCTCGTCGAAGGAATCGGCGTGCTCGTCGGGATCGACGTCCAACTGGGCGTTCCAGGCCAATGACAGGTCGAGATCCGGGCCGTCGATATGCAGCCCCCAATCGCGGGCGGTTTCCATCGTGTCGCGGATATGCAGGTAGTGCGCGAACGACTCGGCCCAGTCCTCCCACGGGTGCGACGCGGCGTAGTTGCTGACGTGCGTCGCCTTCCAGTCCATGTTGGGGGGCTGGCCGTAGTGCTCCTTCAGCGCCTGTGCGTAGTCGAGCTGCTCGTCGCCCATGAGGTCGTGGAAGCGATCGAGGAACGGTGAGCCGTCGACGAGGACCTGCCAGTACCAGTGCCCGATCTCGTGCCGGAGGTGCCCGAGCAGGGTGCGGTACGGCTCGGCCAGCTGGACGCGCAGCGCCTCGCGGTGCGGGTCGTCGCCCTCGGCCAGGTCAAGGGTGATCAGCCCGTCGGCGTGCCCGGTGATCACCGGTTGCTGCTCGCTGGAGAGCAGGTCGAAGGCCAGCCCGTTGCGTGGGTCGTCGCGTCGCGGCGTGGTCGGCAGCCCGAGGTGATCGAGCT
>CAXTHY010000051.1:22225-26200 GCA_964244175.1 uncultured Jatrophihabitans sp.
CAGCCGCCGCTTGGCCGCCTCGGTCAACGCGAACGCGGTCATGCCGGCGGTGTCGACGTCGGCCGGGCGGGTGCGCGTCAGGGCACACGACCCGCACAGGCCCCCGGCGTCGTCGGGGTCGGCCAGCCAGTTGCACTGGGCGATGACCCGGTTCGCGCAGCGGCGCGGCTCGTCCTCCGGCACCACCACCAGATCGCGGGTCGAGCGGTCGTAGGCCAGCCACGACTTGCAGGTGACGCATCGGTCGTTCTCGAAGAAAACCAGGCTGCGGCAGGTGCCGCACGCGAATGCACGCACAGTGGGACTCACTCACGAAAGGGGAAGGGCATCGGTGAACCTGCCCCGAACCCGGGCCGCCGTCACGTCAGTGCCGGATGCGGCACTGCCGAGGGTAGGGTCTGCGTCCGCAGAGACGACGGTGACGGCGACGGGAAGACACATGGCCGAGTACCGCATCGACGACCTCGCGCGGGCAGCCGGCATGACCACCCGCAACGTCCGGGCCTATCAGGAGCGCGGACTGTTGCCGCCGCCGCGGCGATCCGGCCGGGTGGGGCTCTACGACTCCGCCCACCTGGCCCGCCTCAAGCTCATCGCGTCGATGCTTGAGCGCGGGTACACGAGCGCGCACATCGCCGAGATGCTCAGCGCGTGGCAGGGCGGCAAGAATTTGGCCGACGTGCTCGGGGTCGAGGAAGAGCTGATCGGGCCGCGCACGGCCGACCGGCCGATGCCGATGTCGCCGGCGCAGGCACGGGAGCTGGCCGGCGGCGCGTCCGGGCTCGAGCGGCTGGTCGGGCTGGGACTGGCTGAACGGCACGGCCGCCAGGTGATCGTGCTGCGGCCCGCGCTGGTCGCCGGGTACGCGCAAATGGCCGAGCACGGCCTGCCGATGGACGCCGTGCTCGATCTGCACGAGAGCATCCAGGCCCCGCTCGAGGAGGTCGCGGCGCGGCTGGTCGAGGCGGCCGCGCGGCACTTCGCGACGACGAAGGGACCGGCCTGGGTGCCCGATGCCGAGGAGATGGCGCAACTCGTCGGGGTGCTCGCCCGCTTCCGGCAGCTGGGGATGGCCGCGGTGACCAGCACGCTGGAGCGGTCGCTGCAGCACGCGATCGAGCGTGTGCTCGGCGCGCACATCGCCCACCTGGCCGACCCGCCCCCGCCCTGACGTCCTGACCCGCCCCCGCCCCGTCCCTTGCGCCCCCCGCCGCCCCGTCCCGTCCCGTTCCCCCGTCCCGTCCCCGTCCCCGTCCCGTCCCGTCCCCCCATCCCTTGTCGGGTGCTGAGATGACCACTTCGCGACCAGGAAAGTGGTCAGCTGGGCACCCGAGAAGAGGCGTCGCGGGGGCGGGAGACTGAAGGGATGACTGCGACGGACCGGTGCCCGTGCGGATCGGATCAGGGTTACGCCGCGTGCTGCGGTCCGCTGCATGCCGGCGACGCGACTGCCCCGACGGCTGAGGCGCTGATGCGGTCGCGGTTCAGCGCCTTCGCGCTGGCCAAGCCCGACTACCTGCGCGCCACCTGGCACGCGACGACGCGGCCGGCCGAGCTGGACCTCGACGAGCGCATTCGCTGGACCCGGCTGGACATCGTCGACACCGTGGCCGGCCAGCCGACGGACGCGACCGGGGTCGTCGAGTTCCGCGCCTACTACCGCTCCGGGACGAACCGCGGCGTGCTGCACGAGCGGAGCAGCTTCGTTCGCCTCGGCGGCCGCTGGTTCTACCTCTCCGGCTGACCCGCCCGTCCCCCCCGTCCCCCCGCCCTTGTCGGGTGCTGAGCTGACCACTTCGCGCCCGAAAAAGTGGTCAGCTCAGCACCCGAGAAGGCGAACGGGACCGGGACGGACGGGACCGGGACGGGCGGGACGGGGCGGGACGGGGCGGGACGGACGGGGCGGGCGGGGCGGGGACGGGACGGACGAGGCGGGGTCAGGCCTTGGCGGCTTTGCGGACGTTGACGGCGGGCAGCACCTTGTCGCCGTACGCGGCCAGCGTCTCGGTCTTCGCGTCGTGCTGCAGGTAGAGCGCGAACTGGTCGACGCCCAGGCCCTCCAGCTCGCGCAGCCGTTCGATCTGCGCCGGCACCGGCCCGATGAGGCAGAACCGGTCGATCACCTCGTCGGGCACGAAGTCGGTGTGCGTGTTGCCGGCCTTGCCGTGGGAGTTGTAGTCGTAGCCCTGGCGCCCGGCGATGTACTCCGACAGCGCCTGGGGGATCGCCGCTCCTTCGGATCCGTAGCGGGACACGATGTCGGCGACATGGTTGCCGACCATGCCGCCGAACCACCGGCACTGGTCACGTCCGTGGGCCAGCCCGTCGGCCGTCCCGTCGGTGACGTACGCCGGCGCGGCGACGCAGATGGTGATCGAGTCGGGATCGCGCCCGGCATCAGCGGCCGCCTTGCGCACCGCGGCGATCGACCACTCGGTGATCGACGGGTCGGCCAGCTGCAGGATGAACCCGTCGGCGACCTCACCGGCCAGCGCCAGCGCCTTCGGCCCGTACGCCGCCATCCAGATCGGCAGTTGCGAGCCGACCGACCACGGGAACTGCAGCTGGTTGCCCTTGTAGTCGGCCGCCTCGCCGTTGGCCAGCGCGCGGATCACGCCGATCGACTCGCGCAGCGTCGCCAGCGTCACCGGCTTGCCGTTGATCACGCGCACGGCCGAGTCGCCGCGCCCGATCCCGCAGATCGTCCGGTTGCCGAACATCTCGTTCAGCGTGGCGAACAGCGAGGCGGTCACCGTCCAGTCGCGGGTGGCCGGGTTCGTCACCATCGGCCCGACGATCACCTTGCGGGTGTTGGCCAGGATCTGGCTGTAGACGACGTAGGGCTCCTGCCACAGCAGGTGCGAGTCGAACGTCCAGACGTGGGTGAAGCCGAGCAGTTCGGCCTGGCGGGCCAGCTCGACCACCCGCGCGGCCGGCGGGTCGTTCTGCAGAACGATGCCAAAATCCATCAGATCAGGTTCTGCGACAGGCCGCGCTTCACGAACTGCCCGTGCCCCTTCGTCCCGATGTAACCGGTGTCGTCCTTGATCACCGTGCCGCGGGACAGCACGACGTCGACGTGCCCGTCGATCTCGCGGCCCTCCCACGCCGAGTAGTCCATGTTCATGTGGTGCGTGCGCCCCGCCCCGATGCCGATGGACGTGTGACCGTTGGGGTCGTAGACGACGATGTCGGCGTCGGCACCGGGCGCGATCACGCCCTTCTTGCCGTAGAGGCCGAACATTCGCGCCGGCGTCGTGCAGCACACCTCGACCCAGCGCTCCTTGGTGATGCGTCCGTCGTGCACGCCTTGGTAGAGCAGGTCGATGCGGTGCTCGACCGAGCCGATGCCGTTCGGGATCTTGGCGAAGTTCCCGATGCCCATGTCCTTCTGGTCCTTCATGCAGAACGGGCAGTGATCGGTCGAGACGGTGGTGACGTCGCCGGTGCGCAGGTAGCGCCACAGCTCGTCCTGGTGGCCCTCGGCCCGCGAGCGCAGCGGCGTCGAACACACCCACTTGGCCCCCTCCAAGCTGCCCCACTGATCGGACTGCGCACCGAGGTTCTCCTCCAGCGACAGGTAGAGGTACTGCGGGCAGGTCTCTCCGAACACGTTCTGCCCGGCGTTGCGGGCCTCGGCGATGCGGGCCAGCGCCTGCTTGGCCGACACGTGCACGACGTAGAGCGGCGCGCCCGTCAGGTCGGCGAGCATCACCGCGCGGTGCGTCGCTTCTTGCTCGGTCTGCCAGGGACGCGTCACGCCGTGGAAGTACGGGTCGGTGTCGCCGCGCTCGAGCGCCTGCTGCACCAGCACGTCGATGGCCGAGCCGTTCTCGGCGTGCATCATCACCAGCCCGCCGTTGCCGGCCGCCGTCTGCATGGCCCGCACGATCTGCCCGTCGCTGGACAGGAACACGCCGGGGTAGGCCATGAACAGCTTGAAGCTGGTGATGCCCTCGCCGATGAGCTCGTCCA
>CAXTHY010000052.1:0-2245 GCA_964244175.1 uncultured Jatrophihabitans sp.
ACGCTGAGTCAAACTTGGACGTTAGTCCAATCGATGTGTGATCCGCAATGAATTCACTCGCTCACTGACACGGTGTAGCTCAGGGCCAACCGACCGCCGTCGGGATAGACGACCTGCCCGGTGATGTAGGAGGCGTCGTCGCTGGCGAGGAAGGCGATTACTGCGGCGACCTCGGCGGGTTTCCCGAGCCGGCGCAGCGGCGTACGGGACAGGACCTGGCGGTGGACTTCGGGCGCGGTCTCGTTGATGGTGCCGGTGTTCTCGGTGGCGATCATGCCTGGCGCCACGGCGTTGACTCGGATGCCGTGCTCGGACAGTGCCACCGCCAGTGAACGCGTCAGGGAGGAGATGGCGCCCTTCGAGGAGGAATAAGCGAGCAGGCCGGGCGATCCCTGCTCGGCGGTGATGGACGACAGGTTCACGATGGCTCCGGCCCGGCCGGTGCCGACCATGTGCTCGGAAACGAGCTGGCTCATCTGAAACCCACCGCCAACGTTGACGGCAAGGACGTCACGGAAGTCGTCAGTCGTCGCCGTTTGCAGATCGCCCGGGGTGAATATCGCCGCGTTGTTGATCAGCACGTCGATGCCGCCGAACAGGTCGAGGGCCGCGGCGACGAAGGCCCGCGCGCTGTCGGAGTCGGTGACGTCCAGGCGACGGAACGCGACCTGGTACCCGGCGTCGACGAGGCGCTTCTCGTTCAGTCGTCCGAGGTCGTCGAGCACGTCACCGAACAGGACCGATGCCCCTTCCTGCGCGAGGCGTTCGACCACAGCCAGGCCGATGCCTCGTGAGGCACCGGTCACAACGGCGACCCGACCTTCGAAGCGGGGCGTGCTCATGCATCGTCCCCGCCGCGTGCTGCTTGATCACGCAGGTACAGCAACGCACGAGCACCGTTGGAGACGGCGATGCCGCCGGCCGGGATGATGAGCGCGTCGAAGCCAGCCATCGCTTCGCGCTCAGTGAGCCCGAGTTCGAAGGCGCGGACCAGGTGGTGCGCGGTCACCTCAACGGGAACCGGCATCATCGCGCAGGCGCAGGCACAGATGAGTTCGCGGTACTTCGCGGGCAACGAGTCGGCGGGCGGTTCACGGTCGATGGCCAGTGACCGCACGTAGGCCTCATCGAAAACGTCGAGGAAATCCGGGTCGAGTTCGGCCATGAGATGGTGCAGGGGCCAGGTGTGGCCGCCCCTGCGCTCACGGATGCGTTGAATGAGTTCCTCGCCGGTCGGGCGCTTGTCCGCCATGTTTATCCTCTCCTCTGCGCCGTCGTCGGCGCAGCTGTGGACTGGCCGCGATGCGGGTCAGCTGACATCGACAACGGCCCGTCCGCGGGCCGTCGTGGTTCCGTCGGCCAGCGTCATCTCGAGCTCGACGGTCGCCAGGCCGTTGTCGACGTCGACGACGCGGCCCGAGCACTCGGGCTCGGCGTACAACGGCGTGATCGCCGCGAACCGGGTCGTGAACGAGCGGATGCGCTGCTGGGGTACCCAGCCGGTGAGGTAGCGGCCGAGGTAGGCCATCGACAGCATGCCGTGAGCGAACACGTCCTCGCGGCCGCGGGCCTTCGCGGCATCGATGTCGATGTGCACCGGCTGGTGGTCGCCCGAGGCGCCGGCGAACAACGCAAGCGTGCGGCGGGTGATGCGCGGGATCTGCAGTGGCGGGAGCTGCGTCCCGACTGTGACGTCGTCCAACGTGATCAAGCCCTTCCTAGTGGAAGACGCCGAGAGTGCACAGCACCTCGGCGATCGGTGTGCCGTCCTCGCGCGTGATCTCGGTCCGTTTGACGACGAACTCGAGCGCGCCGCCCTTCTTGACATAAACGTCGGCGATGCTGCGTCGGAAGGTCAGTGTGTCGCCGGCGTAGGCGAGCTCGTGGTAAGTGAAGGCCTGTTCCCCGTGGGTGGTGCGCTCGAGGTCCACCCCGAGGGCCGCGAGCCAGGACAGCGGTTGCGGGAGTTCGAGTTCCAGCGCGTTGCCCAGAAACGTGGGGGGGACGACAACGTCGCGGTGGCCGGCCCGTCGGGCCGCGTCGCGGTCGAGGTAGATCGGGTCGCTCAGCCCGATGGTCTCGGCGAAGAACCGCAGCCGGCCGCGTTCCATGTCGAAGACGACCGGGTCGATCTGTAGCTGCAGGGCTTTCTCGCGATCGATGAGGTCGGTCATCGTGGTGTGCTCGTCCATTTCGGTTCGGTGAGGTTCACAGGCAGTCGTACGCGTCGTTGTAGTAGGTCCCG
>CAXTHY010000052.1:2255-17617 GCA_964244175.1 uncultured Jatrophihabitans sp.
GTCCCGTTGAGCTGGTCCCGGCCGTT
This sequence comes from uncultured Jatrophihabitans sp., assembly GCA_964244175.1. Taxonomy (GTDB): domain Bacteria; phylum Actinomycetota; class Actinomycetes; order Mycobacteriales; family Jatrophihabitantaceae; genus Jatrophihabitans. Next base: position 2,282 of record CAXTHY010000052.1, read on the forward strand.
GTAGCACTGGTTCATGGTGTACGCGAAGGTCACGCCGCGCTCGACATCGGCGATCGCGCACGAGCCGCCCGTGCCGTACCAGTAGGCCGTCTTGGCCCCGGGCCGCAGGAAGGGCAGCGGGCCTTTTCGATTGGTCTGCTCGTCGGCCAGGGCGTAGCCGATCCCCCACCGGATGGGCTTGTTGTAGTACATGTCGATGCCGTCGGACTGCTCGCGGAAGATCAGGTCGATCACGTCGGGCGACACAAGCTGCACGCCGCGGGTGAGGCCGCCGTTGGTCAGGGCCGAGACGATGCGTCCCAGGCCGCGGGCGTTGGTGTGGCCGCTGCTGCCACCGAACTCGCTACGCCGCCACTCGGGTGAGTTGAAGACGGTGAACGGGTCGCCCATGGTGCCGGCGAACGAGCCCGCTCTCGTTTTGGCGTTGACGATCTCGGCGACGGTCTGCGGCGTGTGCGTCGGCGTCTCGTTCGGCGATTTCTCCTGCGGCGCCGGGCCGTCCGCCACCGGGTAGATGGTCGCGGTCCGTGCGAACTCGGTCTCGGGAACGCCGAGGTAGAAGTGGGCGTCCAGCGGTGCCGCGATCTCGGTCGCGATGAACTCTCGCAGTGTCTGGCCCGTCACGCGGCGGACGAGCTCGCCGATGAGGTGGCCGTAAGTGCTTGCGTGATAGCCGCTAGCGGTGCCGGGCTCCCACCACGGCGCCTGGCTCGCGAGCCTGGCGGCGGCCGCTGGCATGTCAAAGGCGTCTTCGAAGCGGAAGGGCTGTTCCCAGCCGGACACGCCAGCCGTGTGACCCATGAGGTGACGCAGCAGGACCTTGTCCTTGCCGTTGCGCGCGAACTCGGGCCAGTAGTCCGCGACCGGGGCCTCGACGTCGAGTCGCCCGCGCTCGACCAGTATCAGCGCGGCGAGGCTGGTGACCGTCTTGGAGCCGGAGAAGACGTTGACGATGGTGTTCTCGTCGATGGGCGCGGAGTGCTCGCGATCGACCCAACCGCCCCAGATGTCTACGACGTCTTCGCCGTCGACGTTGAGATACACGCTGGCGCCGACCTCCTTACCGGCGTCGATGTTGTCGGCGAGGTGTTGTGCAACCCGTTCGAATCGCGGATCGAAGATTCCTCCGATGTCGGTCATGGTGCCTCCTGTCAGGGTCAGACGGCGCCGTTGGCGCGCAGCTTGGCGATGTGCTCAGGTGAGTAGCCGAGCTCGGTCAGGACGTCGTCGGTGTGGGCGCCGAGGGCGGGCCCGGTTGACCGTGTCTGGGCCGTGAAGCCGGAGAACCGCCCCGCTGAGGAGGCCATCCGCACCGGCCGACCGGTCTCGTCGTCGGGGACCTCGACGATGGACCCGCGGGCGGCCATGTGCGGGTCTCGGGCGATCTCCGCCGAGGAGTAGACGGGCCCGCAGGCGACGCCCGCCTCGGCGCAGGTGTCGACCAGATCCAGCAGATGGTAGGTGCTGGTCCATTCTGCGACGGCGCCCTCGATCTCGTCACGGTGCTGGAGGCGCACCGGGTTGCTGTCGTACTTGAGCAGGTCGGGGCGGCCCATGAGATGCGCGAGACGTTCCCAGAGCGCCTGGGTGGACGCGGGGATGCAGACGTATCGGTCGTCTTTGGTGGGGAACATCCCGTTGGGGCAGATGAGGGGGCTGGAGTTGCCGACCCGCTCCATGATTGTGCCGTCCTCGTCGAAGGCCGCGACTTGATCCTCGATGATCCGAAACAGCGGTTCGTAGAGGCCGAGGTCGATTAGCTGCGGTTCGCCGGTCAGGTCACGCTGGCGCAGTGCCAGCATCACAGCGAACGCGCCGTACATACCGGCAACGCCGTCACCGAGCATCGGGTAGCCCGACTGCGCCGGTGGTGAGCCGGGAAAGCCCGTCCGGAAGGTCAGACCGGAGAAGGCCTCCGCGACGCGCGCGAAGCCAGGACGATTCGCGTAGGGCCCGGTGCGCCCGTACGCGGTTAGTTGCAGCACGATGATGTCGGGTCGGGCGGCGACGAAGTCCTCGAAGTCGAGTCCCCATTTCGTCAGCGTCTCGGGCCGGTAGTTCAGCAGGACGACGTCGCACGTCTTGGCCAGATCCATCAGGACCTCTCGGCCCTCCTCCTTGCGCAGATCGAGAGTCACGCTGCGGCGGTTCTTGCCCACTACCTTCCACAGCAGTGACACGGCGTCGCGGAAGGGCGGGTAGCGGCGCATCGTGTCGCCTGTGCCGGGCTGCTCGACCTTGACGACCTCGGCTCCGAACTCGGACAGGAACGAGGCGGTCGTCGGCGCGGCCAGCAGGGAGGCGGCATCGAGGATCCGAATGCCCGCCAGTGGGCCTACCGGTGGAGGCATCAGGCCCGCCCTTCCAGATCAGTAAGTTGGATTGAAGACTAAACTTGGACACCAATCTAGTCGACTGGTCCGAACGGTCAAGAAACAGTTGCGGCCGGCAGCCTCGCGAGCGATCAGCCTCGTCCGTTTTCGGTCACTTGGTGTCGACGGATCATAGGCACCGGCCGGCCGGCGGGCAGGTGAAGCGCAAGGAGGTAGTCGGTTGCCGACACGCACCAAGCTGGACTCGATGGCGGCTGAACTTGACGGCGGCTTGGGCCGGGCCGATGTATCGGGCCCAGGTCCGCGAGAGTCTCAGACGTGGACGTCCTGACGCCGTCTGCGTCCGACGATCGGACCTCGGCGTTGTCGCTCGCGGTGAGACGGTCTGCAGTCCAGTCCGTGACGGCGAGCACCACACTCGACAGGAGCAACCGGCGGGACTACGGAGGCGATGAACCACCATCCAACCCGGTCGCCGGCCCCACGGGGATGGCGCTGATGGCGTCGGGTCGCCACCCGAGGCGCCGCGCCAGCGAACCGCCGTAGAGCAGCTCCAATTGCTCCTTGCTGAAATGCGGCATTTCCGCGAGATAATGAACGCCCTGCCAATAGCTGAACAGCCCTGCGGTGCGGGTGTAGTCGCTCCCCCAGATGACACGCTCGACGCCGAACGCATCGACAAGCGCCGCCACCGGGCCCCAGATGTCGCGGAAGGGATAGCTCTCCGCCGACAGTGCCGGTGCGCCGGTCAGCTTAATCCCCACGTTGGGGATGTGGGCGAGCTCAAGAGTCTTCGCCAGGTTGCGGAACGGTTGCTCGGGTCGGAAACCGACGATGGGTGGCGCGTAGCCCGTGGCCAGGTGGTTGAAGAAGAAGAAGACGCTGGGCCACGCGCGGAACAGTTCGAGTAGCTGCGGGTCCAGCGGGTACGACGCCGGGAGCATGACCACCAGTCCCAGGTCGCTGCACGCCGCCAGCAACGGCTCGAACTCGTTTCTGGCCAGCCGGTCAGGTTCGCGAAGTGCCAATGTGCGGATGCCACACAGGCCGCGGCCGTGTGCGGCCGCGAGCTGCTCGCCGACGTCGTGGGCCAGGTGGTCGACCACACCGATCACTTGGAAGCGTCGGGGGTCGTTTTCGGCTGTCGACAGCTCCAGCTCGATGTCGGTGCCGTAGATGCCGAGCGCGGTCAGCAGGGCAGCATCGACGCCTGCTTCAGCCATCTCGCTCAACGCCATGGCCGCGGTGTTCGTCTGACCCGCGTGCTGCAGGTAGGAGGGTCGATCACGGTTGGTCCAGCGGTACTCCGGCGTCCACGGGCGGCCAGGACGGTCGGAGTACCAGATGTGGACCTGCGCATCGAAAATCAGCACGCTCATCTCCATTCGGCCCTCACCGGACCGTCGTGGTGCACCGTCGGCGAGACGGCGGCAGTGGTCTAGCGACGGGTGATGCCCGCGGACGCGGACGGCGCGAGCGTCGGTATCCGCACGGGCGCATCGCCCAGTGCTTCGTCGATGGCTGCGAGGACGTCTGCGGTGAGGGTGAGTCCAGAGGCCGATGCGTTGGCGTGGACCTGCTGCGGGCTCGATGCCCCGGTGATGGCCGATGCCACCTCAGTCCGGCGCAGCACCCAGGCCAGAGCCAGCTGCGCGAGCGACACATCCATGTTCTCGGCGATCGCCAGGAGCCGCTCGACCGCATCCAATGCCGCGTCGCTGTAGACGAGGTCCATGAAGCCGTTCATGGACTGCTCGCCGAAGCGGCTATCCGGTGGCAGAGCCTGACCGGCGCGATACTTGCCTGTGAGCAGGCCCTGCGCCAACGGCGACCACACGATTTGGGAGATCCCGTGCCCCGCGCACAAGCCGAACACCTCCGCTTCCGGTGCCTGCCACAACATCGAGTACTGGGGCTGGCTGGACACGAACATGTCGGGTCCGGCGATCTCGATCGCCACGCGGATCTGCTCGGGGGTCCATTCGCTGAACCCGAGGTAGCGCGCCTTGCCGGCGTCGAGGACCTTGGCGAAGGCTTCCAGGGTTTCCTCGATGGGCACGTCCGGGTCGAAACGGTGCGCCTGGTAGAGATCGACGTAGTCGAGGTTCAGCCTCGACAGCGACTCGTCGATCTGCTTGGCAATCTGCTGCGCGGACAGTCCCTGGTCGGTGTCAGACATCCGCGACCAGACCTTTGTCGCGATCAGGTAGGACTCTCGGGGGTGCTGGGGCAGGATCGTTCCCCACACTGCCTCAGCTGTTCCGCGGCCGTAGGCGTTCGCGGTGTCGAAGAAGTTGATTCCGGCGTCAAACGCAGCCTCGGTGCACTGGTTGACGCGTTCCTGATCGATGCCGCCGGAGAACGTCAACCAGGAACCCAGAGCAATTTCGGAGACGTCGAGGTCGGAGGTGCCCAGTCGTCGGTAACGCATGCGTCCAGCTCCCATCGGTGCGGTTTTCTCAGTACGCGGCTCAAGCGGTGTTCGCGGCCTCGAGCAGGAGTTCGGTCAACCGGGCGGGGTGAGTGATCATGGCGTCGTGGGGCGCTTCCATGACCCGGTAGTGAAAGTGTTCGTCGGTCGCGCTGCGCTCTCGTGGACGATCGAGGGGTATGTAGGCGGCTTGTAACGGGCCGCGGCATTCGATGAACGTGCTCGGGTGCTTCCAGGCCCTGGCGGTCGTGGCCACCGTGTCCTGGTAGGTCCGCAGCGGCTGTGGCGTGATTCGTGCGTTCATCCACGCGACGTCGGCGGGGTCGGTGACGCCCCAGTAAGTGGCGTCTGATGTTGGGATGAGCCAGCCGTCACCGTCAGCGTTGGCGAGATCGACCAGCTTCTGCGCCGTTTCCGGCCCGGCCAGGTCAAGAGCGGATTCGCCGTCGCGGGGCATGTGGGCGTCGAGATAGACAACGCGGCGGACCCGGTCCGCGATCTGTTCCATCGCCCCCGATACGACCATGCCGCCATAGCTGTGGACCGCGTCGTTGACCTCGGGCCGCGAGGACGGCCTGCTCGATGTCCTCGTACTCGAACAGCCCGACGATGTCGCGGATGTGGGTGTCCAGCGTGATGTTGGGTCCGAGCAGGTGGGTTCGGTCGGCGAGGCCCGACAGGGTTGGGGTGTGGACCAGGTGTCCTTGTGCTCGCAGCCGGTGGGCGACTCGTTGCCAGCACCAGCCGCCGTGCCGACCGCCATGGACGAGGACGAACGGTGGCATCCCGAGCTGGTCGTTGGCCCCGCTCATGGCGTTGCCCCGCCCAGGTAGACGGCCTCCAAGTCGAGTGCGGCGGCTCGGACCTGGTCGCTGTCGCCGCTGATCTGAACGCGCCCCCGGGACATGACGTAGGCGCGGTCGGCGTACTTGAGGGCCTTGCTGACGTGCTGCTCGACGATGAGCACGGCCACACCGTCCTCGGTGGCGGCCCGTCGCACTGCGGCCAGCAGCCGGCTCACGATCAGCGGCGCGAGCCCCATCGACAACTCATCCGCCAAGAGGACTTGCGGTTTACGGCCCAACGCGCGGGCGAGGCTCAGCATCTGTTGCTCTCCGCCGGAGAGGTTGCCGGCCCGCACGTTGACGCGCGGTTCGAGCTCCGGGAACACCTCGATGGCGCTGCTGACGCTCACCCGGGCCAGTCGGAGGTTTTCCTTGACGGTGAGGCCCATGATGACCGACCGGTCCTCGGTCACCAGGCTCATGCCGCGGGTGACGCGTTTGTGCAGCGCCTCCTTGACCGGCGCTCCCCGCCACTGCAAGGTGCCGCCGGACAGGTGCAGGGCACCCGCCAGTCCGAGCAGCGTAGTCGTCTTGCCCGCCCCGTTGGGACCGAGCAACGCGACAACTTCACCTGATCGCAGCTCCAGGTCGAGGTCGCGCACGACAGGCAGCTGCCCGTATCCGACGCTGACGCCGCTGGCTTCGAGAATAGTCGTCATCGCGCGTCCACATCCTGTTGCAGCGGCTCTGGGACGTCCGGCGGCGGCGACCCTTCATCGTCCTGCTCGGACACGCCCAGATAGGCCTCCGTGACGCGAGGATCGCGCTGGACCTCGCGGGGGGTGCCGGTGGCGATCTGCGTTCCGAAGTCGATGACCGTCACCTTGTCGCAGATGGCCATAACTAGGCTCATGTCGTGCTCAACCAGCAGGATGCCGATACCCAGTCGCTGCGCGAGCAGCTTGATCAGCGTCCCGAGCCGCGCCGATTCGTGTTCGTCGAAGCCGGCCGCTGGCTCGTCGAGCATCAGAATCGACGGTCGGGTCGCCACGGCTCGCGCGATGCCGACGAGCCGGCGATGGGCGTAGGACAGTTCGTCCGGGCGCCGGTCGAGGACGCTCTGCAGGCCGAACACCTGCACTGGAACCTCCGCGACGGCCGGCAGTTGTTGGGTGCCCGACCAGGCCAGGTTCGTAGCGTAGGCACTGAGATCGCGAGTGTCCGAGGCCGCCTGTAAGTTCTCCCGGACGGTGAGGTCGTCAAACAGTTCGACCGACTGAAACGACCGGGTCACTCCAGCCCGCGCGCGTTTGTACGCGGGCAGCCCGTCGAGCCGCTTTCCGTCCAATGTCACCGAGCCCTCGGCGGCGCGAGTGAAGCCGCTGATCGCATCGATCACACTCGTCTTTCCCGCCCCGTTCGGACCGATGAGGCCCACGATCTCTCCTGGACTTACTTGCAGGTTCAGTGCCGATACCGCCGTGACGCCCCCATAGCGGACGGTCAGACCGCGCACGTCGAGCGCGGCGGCCACCACCCGGCCGGACTCGGTGTCAATATCCGGCTCGTCGAGGGCGTGTTCATCGCCGAGCGTCTGCCCGCTCGCGATGTCCGTGGTGGCGATTCGCTCGCGATGGGCGCGCAGACGCTTCACGATCCAACGCGACAGCGGATCACCTCGGCCCTCTGCCATCCCTTGGGCGATGCCGTCCGGATTCTGGATGAGGACAAGAATGACGGCCAGGCCGGCGATGATGGTGAGCCAGGAGTCGATACCGAGACGGTTCAACACGTAACCGATCACGCTGTTAGGCGCCAGGCCCGCTCCGAGCACGGTCCCCGGGACCGATCCAACACTTCCCACCGTCGCCCACGCCACGACATTGATGGACGTCAAGGGATCGAACGAGGTGTAGACGATGACATGGTTCTGGAAGCCGATGAGGATGCCAGCCAACCCGGCGAGGGCGGAGGAGATGGCGAAGGCCCACAATTTGGTTCCGGAGACATAGATTCCCAGTGACGCCGCGGCGCGCTCGTTGGATCTGACGGCGATCATCCTGCGCCCTGCCCGCCCGCGGCGCAGGTTAGCGACACCGACGCTGGCCAGCACTAGGGCCAGCAGGCAGAAGATCGCGAACCTGGCGGGGTGGGCGATGGGGTCCAGGTTCAGTCCGAACAGCTTGGGACTTCCCACTTTCGTCCCGGCCAGCGCGCCGGTGTAATCGGAGTTGCTGAACAGCATGGCGTAGACAGCCAAGGCGAAGCCCAGCGTGACCACCGCGAGACCGATCCCCCGCGCACGTAAGGCGATAAGGCCGAGCACGCCACCGACGATGAAGCTCCCGACGACGCCCAGAACGAGGGCGCCCAGGAAAGGCCAGTGGTCGGCGGCGACGACGCGACCGGCGAAGAAAGCGCCGATTCCGGCCACCGCGAACGAGCCCAGCGAGAGTTGCCCGGCGTAGCCGGTGACGACCACAGTCCCGAGCAGCAGCAGGGCGAAACACTCCTGTACCGTCACCGATCCGATCAGGTTGTCCGGGAGGACGGTCGCCACCAGGACGACGACGACGGCCACCACGGCCAGGGTGGTCTTGATCATGATCCGGCCGGTGCCCAGACGCGGAAGCCGTTCGAGCAGATGTGCGCGAACCGGCAGCGCGTTGCGGTGCAGGATCAAGACCACCAGGATGACGAAGAACGGGACGGCGTCGCTGACTCCGGGGACCGTGGACGCGTAGTTGCCGCTTTCTGATTGCGCTATGCCGATGACCACGCCGAAGACCAGGGTGAGCCAATAGGAGGAGAACCGGCCGGGCATGCTCGCAGCCATCGCCGCGACAATAGTCAGCGTCAGACCGGTGACCGTGAGTCCCGCGAGCGGGACGACCAGGATGCCGGCCGCCCCGGCCAACGCGGCTCCCAGGCCCCAGGTGATCGTGGCGATGACATCGGGCGACCGGCCGAGTATCGACACCGTCCGTTGGTTCTCCGACACCGCGGTCATCGCGAGGCCGAGCACCGACCAACGGCTAACGATCGATAGGCCGGCCGTGAGCACGAACGCAATGCCGAACAGGACAAGCTGCGCCGACGGCACCGTCAGCCATCCCAGGTGAAACACCCTCGTGGGCAGGGCCGAAGGGACGTGGAAGAAGTTGGAGCCGTATCTCAGCGTGCCGATCCCTTGCAACAGCAGCAGCAGCCCCAATGTTGCTATCAGCCGGGACAGCGGCGATGCGTGGCGCAGCGGACGCATGATCAACAGGTGAGTGAGCACGCCAACGAGGGTGATGAACACGATCGAAACGACGAACGCGGCACCGTAGGACCAGTGATGGTTCTGGTTCAGTTCGTAGAACATGAATGCCGCAGCCATGGCATACGCGCCGTGGGCGAAGTTGAGCACGCCGGACCCGCGGTAGATGGTGACGAGCCCGTTGCCGAGCAAGACATACGCCGCCGACAGGCCCAGGCCTAGAACGGCGAAATTGAAGAACGCTTCCACGTGCAGTCACCTCTTGGTCAGCGGCATTCTCGGAGCACCGAACGTCCGGGGTGCGCTTGCCCCCTCATCACAGGCGGCAGGAGCACCCCGGACGTGGCACGGGTCAAGCCGGGCAGGGGTCAGCTGGACAGCACTGCACCCACGTCCAGCGGCGTCTTTTGGATGAGCGTGTACTGGCCATCCTTGTATGTGCTCACATACACAGTTGGGTTCGAGATCCGAGGCTCCGAGGCCGGCCCTGCCTTGGAGGGGGTCCACGGTGGAGTCAGACCCTGCAGGGTGAGCCCGGTGGCCTTGTCCAGCGCTGCGGCCAGGCTCGTGTTCGTGATGTCGCCTTGGATGGACTGGGACGCTTCCTGCACGGCATACACCGCGAGCCAGGCGTCCAGTGAGTAGGCGTCCACGTCTTTGGTCGAGGTGTGCGCGATGCCGGCCGAGTTGGCGGCCGCCATGTCAGCCTTGAACTTCGTCAGGCCTGGGAAGTCGGCGTTGGTCGTGTTCGGGTCAGGCAAAGGCGAGGACGACACGAACCCGTTCGCAACGCTGCCGAGCGAGCCGAGAACGGCCTGCTTGGTGAAGTCCACCTCGGTCGAGCCGAAGGTCATGTCATAGCCGGCCTGCTTGGCTGCCGTCATCACGGCGCCTCCCGCGGATGCCGCGGTCAGGAGGATCACGCCCTGGACGCCGTCATTGTGCAGCTTCGCGACGTAGGGAGAGTAATCAGACGCCGTGAGGGGGGCCGACACCACGTAGCTCTGGATCGTTTGCCCGCTCGGGGTCTTCAGCTTCTTCACGACTTGATCGACGTCGTTGCCCAACGCGACCGCAAGCGGGTTGTCGAGTTCCAGGTAGCCGATCTTGGTGTAACCCATCTTCGCGAACTGCATGGCAACCGCAGCGCACTGGTCGCCGATGCTTGCGTTGTAGGAGTACGTGATCGGGCTGGTGAGGTCGGAGGGCTGCTCGGGTGTGCCGCCCACCGACGGGATCTTGGCCGCCTCCAGGATGGGGTCGATGTTGTCACCGAAGACGTCCTGATAGCCGACCACCGCAGCAGCGTGGTCACTCACGGCTTGCCGAGCACAGCTGGCGGCGGTGTTCGCCTGCGCCTGCTCGTTGCAGTTCTTGACGGTAATGGGATGTCCGGCCAGGCCTCCGCTGTTGTTGATCGCCCGCGCCGCGGCCTGAGCTCCCCCGAAACCTTCGGGGTAGTTCTGCAGCGTCGTGTTGTCGTCGGCGAACGTGTACAGAAGGACCGGCGACCCGCTCGGTTTCGCGCCCGCCGAACTCGAGCCGGTCGACCCGCCGCTGGCTTTGGAACCGCCACTCCCACTGCTGCTGCACGCCGTCACCACCAAAGCCACCGCTACCACCGCGGCGGCCACGGGTCCCGCACCGAGACCTCGGCGCCTCCCGAGCCGCGACATTTGCTTGACCATCGACACGTGATCAGTCCTCTCCACTTTGAGACGTCCCCCGGCATGCGCGATGGCGCGCGTCGGCTCCTGCTTTGCTGGCAATCGGCAATCTAGACGAAAGACCAGACTTGGATTGCGGTCCAACCAGAGGGTAGATATGACTCGCGTCACCGTCAAGAGATTCGAAGATGTTGGTCGACGCGACGCAACTTCTCGGTGGCTTTGCGCGAGGAAGTCATCAGACCTAGAGTCGGCCCGGACCACCGGTCAGCCGAGACTGGACGCGCGGCTGCCAACACTGCGTGTGGTTCGGCGTGGGGTTGAACAGAGTCTCGCGCTGCCCGTCGAGGAGCTGGTGGGCCGCGAGGACAGGCTGGAACAGACGACTTCGACTGGCGTTGGGTAGCGCTGCAGACGGCGGGAGGCCGGGATGTCCTGGGAGTTCGTTCGGCTAGATATCGCCGATTCCATCGCGCATATCACCCTGGACCGGGCACCAGTCAACGCGGTCTCACAGGCAATGTACGAGCAGATCCGCGACCTATTCGGCCGCTTCGACGAGGTCGCGCCGGGTGCCAAGGCCGTCATCCTGACCGGAGCGGGAAAGCATTTCTGCGCCGGTAACGACCTGAACGAGTTCCGAAGCCTCGACGCAGTGAACGCGGCCGGACGGATGCGCATCGTCCGCGACGCGTTCGCGTCAATCTATGACTGCCCCGTCCCGGTGATCGGCGCCGTACGGGGAGCCGCGCTCGGCACCGGTCTGGCGATCGCGGCCTGCTGCGACGTCGTTATCGCCGGCGAGAGCGCACGTCTCGGCACGCCCGAGGTGTCCGTCGGGGTGATGGGCGGTGCACGGCACCTGGCTCGCCTGGTCCCCGAGCCCGTGCTTCGGCTCATGTACTTCACGGCAGAACCGGTGCCCGCGTCGCACTTGCTGCAGTACGGCAGCGTAGTCCAGGTCGTTCCCGATGAGCAGCTCCTGGACGGCGCCGAACGACTGGCGCAGCGCATGGTGAGGCACAGCACAGCTGCCTTGAGGCACGCCAAGGAGTCGCTCAACGCCATCGAATGGACGGAACTGAAGGCGGGCTACGAACTGGAGCAGCGCATCACCGGCCGACTTGTCGGCCATGCCGACGCTCGGGAAGCAGTCCGTGCGCTGACCGAAGGCCGATCACCCGCCTACGCGGACGCGCCAGTAAGCGGCGGGGCCGTCGACTAGTCGCTGGCAACGTTGCGCCGCAATGTGGTTGGAGGGAGATTAGGCGCGAGCCCGAGTTCGTGGTGCCCGGCGGGTCGTCTCACTCTTGTCCGGGTTTGCCTTGCCACCCTTGCCTGTCGGCGGGCGACTCCCGTTGGTCGGTGTCGCCGTGCCCGGGTCGGAGGGCACAGTCAGGCCATGCAGGACGATGTCGAGCATGGCCATCAAGGGCGATTCCAGATCGGAGGACTCCGGCCCGTCAGCGATCCATTGACTAAGGACGCTGAAGTAAGCGGTGGAGACCAGCACGCCGGCTTGCCGGGCGTTCATGTCTCTCGGTGCTTGTCCGGATTGCTGCGCCGCTTCGATGATGGGAGTCAGCTCGTCGGCTAGCGGCGGATCGGCGAGCATGTTGAGGGCGAGGAGCGAGGCATCCATCAACGCCACGGTCTCGGCGCGAGTGTCCTCACTCATCTTCGCCATCTCGGACATGTAGAAGCGAAGTACGTTGCCCAAGGGCCAAGCCTGCATGTCCGTAGCGCGCACTGCGTGGCGGATCCGTTTCCGTCTCCGTAGTGACCACTCGACCAGGAATTCGGTCTTGCGGGAGAAGTGGTTGAACACGGTGGCGCGCGCGACGTCCGCGCGATCGGCGATCTGTTCCATGGTGGTGCTCTCGTAGCCCTGCTCGACGAAGAGCTCGACCGCCGAGAGGAACACGTCGTCACGGCGTTGCACGCGACGACGTGTGCGCCGATCCGACGCAGGTGGCACCTCATCGCGTCGCTGGGACACGGCGTCGCTGTCACTCACGCTGGTCAAGGGTCCTCGCCGATTCCATCCGTGAACTGTGCTCGCAGGATCGCTTCAAGTCCAATCTTGGACCGAACTCTAGCGTCAACCTCAACTGCCGTGCCAGGACGGCCAAAGTTTCCTTCGGTCAGGCGCGCGTCGTTGCCCGTGGTGAGTTGGCCAGTCGAGGGATCGCGTCGCCTCTGACACGGCCGCGCGGAGCGGGTGCGCCCGAGCAGACGCCCTCCGATGGCCCGGTGTTCCGATCTGCGATGAGGCTGGTTAAGGAAGGCTGTTTGGGTCACGGGAAGTGTTTCGTGCTGGCGCGGCCTTCCTGCAGGCAGGTGCGGCAAGGGGAAAGGCGCACGAGCCGCAATGGCGGCTTGCCTGTGATCTTCAAGACATCTAGACTCTGGGCCAAGTTTGGATCGACGTCCGATCTGATTCACCTGGTGTCCCCGGATGCCAGCCGCCGCCATCCCGCCACTGTCCACACTTCTCATGAGTGCAGCGCGTGCACCAGATTGCCGGGCAAACCAGATGACCAAAATGGACCAGGTTCTCAACCGCGCCGTCGAGCTTGACCTCGCACCATTCGTCGTCGCCACGGTCGGCGACGCGGACAAAATTCTTTGGTCCGGGGGTGCCGGCCAATCGACCGTGTCGACTGATGCCGGCCTGGACACCATGTTCCGCATTTTCTCAAGTACCAAGTCGATCGGCAGCGCGGCCGCGATGATCCTCGTCGACCGCGATCTGATCTCTCTCGACACCCCGGTGAACGCCGTCTTGCCCGAGTTCGACGATCTCCAGGTTCTCGACGGAATCGGCCCGGACGGGGATCTGGTGTTGCGTCCGCCGCGGACCACCTGCACCTTGCGTCATCTGCTCACCCACACCTCCGGCTTGGCGTATGAGACCTTTAACGAGAAGCAGATGGCATTCCATCGACTGCCGGGATCGCCCCACATCCTCCACGGGACACGGAAGGCTTTCAACTACCATCTGATGTTCGATCCAGGTGCAGATTTCTCCTATGGCATAGGCATCGACTGGGCCGGCCTGCTGGTCGAAGCTGTCGACGGGCGCCCCATCGATCAGTTCTGCCAGGAAGAGATATTCGCCCCGCTGAACATGCTTGACACGGTGTTTGAGGTGGACGAAGCCCGCCGCGCACGGATGGCGGACATACGACGGCGGACAGACGATGGTGGTTTCGAGATCATCCACCACGAGGCTCCGTCGCGACCCGAGGTGTACGGCATGGGGCACGCCCTGTTCAGCACCGCCCCGGACTATCTACGTTTTCTGCGGATGATTCTCAATCTCGGCGAACTCGATGGTTACCGGGTGCTGAAGGACGAGACGGCGCGACTCATGCTGCAAAGCCAGACGGGAGACATCCGCGTCCCTCCGTTTCGGACGCTTGATCCTCCCCTGTCAGCCGACGTCGACTTCTTCCCCGGAGTGCCCATGACGTGGACGGCTGGGTTTCTCCGCAACGAAGTGGCCATACCCGCTCGACGAGCCGCTGGGTCACTCACCTGGGCCGGAATACTCAACACCCACTACTGGCTCGACCCGGTCAACGGCATTGCTGGTGTCTTCATGACCCAGCTCGCGCCGTTCTGCGACGCCAAGTTCCTCGACGCCTACGCCTCGTTCGAAACGACGGTGTACGCGGAGTTGCCGACGCTGCTTGGCTAGTTGCCGAAGGCACATCGATCGATGCCGATTGGCGGCCGTCCTTGGTTGGCCCGTCATTCCTCGTAGGGCACGGTGTAGCCGAGGGCTAGACGACCCCCGTCGGGATAGACGACCTGGCCGGTCATGTACGAGGCGTCCGAGCTGGCGAGAAACGCGACCGTTGCCGCGGCCTCCTCAGGCGTGCCGAGGCGCCGCAGCGGCGTTCGGGTCAGGATCCGGCGGCGGAACTCGGTGCTGCTGTCATAGAACTCGCGAAAGTTCTCCGTCCCGATCGCGCCCGGCGCGACGGCGTTCACGCGGATGCCGTACTCGGCGAGAGCTATCGCCATGGACCGGGTCATGGCCGAGATCGCGCCCTTGGACGCCGAATAGGCGACGAGATCAGGGGCACCGTGAACCGCGGTGATCGAAGACATGTTGACGATCGCACCAGCAGTCCCTGCGTCAACCATGCTCCTCGCTACGACCTGAGATGTCAGCAGCGTGCCACCCACGTTGGTTGACAAGATCGCGGACACGTCCGCTTCCGACGCGTCGAAAAACGGCGTCTCCCGCACCAGCGCCGCGTTGTTGACCAGAACGTCGATCGGGCCGACGGCGCTGGTCGCGTGGTCCACGACCGCCTCGATTTGTCCGCGGTCGGTGATGTCAGCCGGCATGAAGCTGGCGCGCAGGCCACGCGACGTGAGGCCGTGCGCAGCTTCGCTGCCCGTCTCGGTGAGCATGTCGACCAGCACAACATGCGCGCCCTCAGCGGCCAACCGTTGGGTTACCGCCAGGCCGATTCCACGGGCTGCTCCGGTCACGATCGCGACACGACCCTCGAAGCGCATTTGGTCTTCCTTCAATCGTTTGGTGGGCCCGTCCGGGGAGATGCTCGGCACCGCCGACGCGGCGTAGGCACAGCTCGAGCGAGCGCAAATGTTAGGGTCAGATCCAACTCGTTGGACGCCAGTCTAATTACCGGCCACGGCGGGGGCAAGCAACGGAGTCACCTCCGCCCCACTCGCCCGAACCCAAAGGAGCGTCACGCCATGTCCACCTGGTTGATCACCGGCTGCTCCAGCGGTCTGGGACGCGAACTCGCCCGTACCGTCCTCGCGCGCGGACACCACGCCGTGGTAACCGCACGCGACGTCAAGTCCGTAGCTGACA